>NZ_VHON01000024.1:0-84700 GCF_008690365.1 Acetobacter sp. DmW_136 | reverse complement strand
CAACTCACTCACAGCCTCACCTCCATTGGTAAGCCTGTGAATCACAACGTCTCGCTCAGTTCAATAAATTAATAGGTCCTGAGCCTAGAAGGTCTTGGCTTAAAGCGCCTGAGGGGTACCTTAGTATAAAACCAAATTTATACTGCAAGAGAATCGACTGTTAGGATAATTTTACCCAAATGGTGTCCATCTTCCATTGCCTGATGCGCCGCCGCAGCTTGTGCCAATGGAAAAGTTTGATGGATAAAAGGGCGTATTGTGCGGTTTGTCAGCAAAGGCCAGACTTTTTCTTTTAGATCCTGTGCAATGCGGGCTTTGCTGGCGCTATCGCGTGGGCGCAATGTGCTGCCTGTTACAATAAGCCGGTGTGTCATAATCCGCACCAGATTGGCCTGTTCGGCCTTTGCGCCACCTTGCAGTGCGATAATGATGAGCTTGCCATCAAAGGCGAGGCTTTTGAGATTTCGCTCAAAATAAGGGCCACCCACCATATCAAGAATAACGTTTACGCCCTCGCCTTTGGTGAGCTCAGTAATGCGTTCGGCAAAATCTTCCGTCTTGTAGTTAATGGCCTGTGCACCCAGTTGTTCGCACAGAGCGCATTTTTCATCCGTTCCGGCTGTTGCAAAGGGCGTGCCGCCAAAAGCCTTAACAAGCTGTATAGCCGTTGTGCCAATGCCGCTGCTACCACCATGAATCAATACCCGTGCATCTTTGGGCAGCATGGTGGGCATAAAAAGGTTGGACCACACGGTAAAAAAAGTTTCCGGTAGGGCGGCGGCTTCTATGGCATTAAAGCCTTCTGGCCAAGGTAAACATTGCCCGGCAGGTACAAGGCAATATTCTGCATAGCCGCCCCCATTTGCCAACGCGCATACGCGGCTCCCTATGGCAGGCATTGTGACACCATCTTGTGGCAGGCCGTGTGCGACAACTTCCCCGGCTATTTCCAACCCTAACCTTGGGCTGGCTCCGGGCGGAGGTGGATAAAGCCCTTTGCGCTGCATGATATCCGGCCGGTTTACGCCAGCAGCCATCACGCGCACCAGCACTTCTCCTCGGCCAGGTTGCGGAACCTGAATGGTTTCCAGGTGCAGGACATCGGGTGCGCCTGCCTGCGTAAAGCAGATGGCTTTCATGGTGGAAGGCAGAAGGGTAGGAGCAGGCATAGATAATTCCGCCGTCTGTAGTGGTTAACCAAAAGCATTTAACGTGGCTGCATACCGTATGGATAACGTATGCAACTTCACGTCCACGCTATAATTAACAGTTTTCTCTGGTTTGTGATGTGCTAGCGCCGGTGTTTTTCTCCGGCGAGTTCTCGGCGGGTGCGTTCCAGTTCTTCTGCATAGCGGCGCAAAACATAGCGTTCACTCAGTATGCCAAGCACATTGTGGTCTGTGTCTGTCACAGCCAAGGCAGGCAAGCCTGTGCGTTCAAATGCAGCTAAAGCGCGGGAGAGATTGTCTTCCGGAGCCAGAACCATGCTGTTCGGTGGCAGAAGGTTTTGTACGGGATGGTCGGAAGGCGTTATCATGGATTGGATTTGCGTATATTCCACCAACCCCATGCAGTGGTGCTGCTTATCCAGCACAACGATGTAACGAGGCGCACGGCCCGTAAATGCCGTGCGTGCTTGGGCTACAGACGTTTCAGCGGGTAGGGTATCAACCTGCGTGCGCATCATTTGCCCTACAGTCAGCGTACGCATCCAGCCTACATCCACACCAGAACGAATGTTTTCCCCACGGAGGTGAAAGCGCCAGGTGGTGAAGGAATAGCCAAAAATACGCCGTGTGGTGAGTGAGGATGTAATGGCTGCCAGTGCCACTGCTGCCGTCATGTTGGCGCTGTGCGTTGTTTCCAGTGCCAACAGAATCATGGTGAAGGGCCCTCCAATAATGGTTGTTGCCAGTGCGCACATACCGGCAACGGTGCAAAGTGTAATGGGCAGAGGCAGAAGAGGTGCTGTAAGCCCCGTAAAGGCTGCACCTGTTAGAACCCCCAAATAGAGAGATGCAAAAAAGAGCCCACCACGAAATCCACTTCCAATAGAGATAGTAGAGGCCAAGGCCTTAAGCAGGAGCAGCCCTATGGCCAGCCACAATGCCGGAGGCATCATCAACCCCTCCCGCATGGCCATATGCCCAGAAGACAGCACAGATGGGGAAACGAGGGCCAGTAACCCAACCAGTACCCCCCCTACTGCCGGGCGCAGCCAAAGGGCTGGCAGAATACGACGGAAAAGGGATTCCGTAAGCGTTACGCTTTTCATCAGCCCAACGCCAATAAAGGCTGTGGCAATGCCAAGCAGTATGAGGAACGGATATGCCAGTGAAGGAATGGTTTGTGGCAGCGTAAGAGAAAGTTCTGGCAGATTAGCTCCTGCAAGATGAACAACAGCCAAAGCACAGAGAGATGCACAGGCCACAGGTGCCAGTAGGGGAAAGGCATAGGAACCAATAACCAGTTCAAATGCGTAAAAAGCTCCTGCCAGTGGGGCATCAAACGCAGCACCAATAGCGCCTGCCGCACCACACCCTACCAACAGGCGTATATCTGCACGGTGCATGCTGAGGTTGCGCCCAATGCGAGAGCCAAACGCGGCTCCAATCTGGCTGAAACCGGCTTCCAGCCCAATAGAAGCACCGCAACCGTTTGAAAGAACAGTTTGCCCTGCAACAATCAGGCTGTCTTTCAGGTTCATGCGGCCACCATGCAGGGCATTGGCTTCTATAGGGTCTACAGGCCGATGGCGCTGGCGGGTAAGGGCAAGGTTCCATAATCCCAGCAACAATCCCCCACAGGTTGGAACCAGCAGGGCATGCAGGGGTGTAATATGTTGAAGGCCAGAAAGCCGAGAATGACCGGGAGCCAGAATCTGGTGAACCAGAAAGGTTGCTTTGGTCATAAGGCTGACCGCACCGCCAGCCAGCAGACCAATAAGAACCGCCAGAGCAACAAGCCACAGAGAATCCGTGCGCACCAAGGCACGTAAGGTTAGCAAAAGGCGTGCAGGTGTTTTATGAGTGCGCAGGTGGTCTAGCAGTCCTGTCATGAATCGGACATAACAGGACGGCTGACCAACGTCCAACACATCACATAAGTGTCATGCACTTTTATGAAATATGATGCATGCTGGTTATGGAGCAGGTGGTTTTCCAGCCAGAATAAGGTCAGCTTCCTGATCTGTTAAAGGATAATGGAAGAACTTGCGGTAAAAGGCCTGTGTGGCCTTGTGCATATTCGTATCTGCAAAAAGATCTGGGTGCAGTTTTTGCGCAACCCATTGAAGTTGAAGTAGCTCCTCCGCGCCGTATCTGTCCCATGCAAATACGCCTCGTGGGTTTATCCATGCCCGCCCGTTTTTGAAAGCAGCCAGAGACCTTAGAGGGGAGGCCGCGTCCGGCATACCTGCGGAGGCTCCGATAATAATGACATCCGGATTCCACACAGCAATTTGTTCAAAGGAAACAGGGCGATGGTTGCCGCTGACCGTCGCAGCATTGTGCCCGCCAGCAGTTTGTATCCAGGCATCTATCAGTGTGTCTGTACCATCAATCTGCAATGGGTTCAGGCGCGCAATATGCAAAACGCGAGGGCGTTCTGCGGCGGGCAGATTGGCCAACCGGGTGCTTAATTGCTTAAGCGTTGCTTCCGTGTCCTCTTTGTAAGACTGAGCAACCCGAGTGGCTTCCGGTGTGTCCAGCGCTTGGGCTGTCATATCCATAGATTTTAGCATCTGTGGCAGAGTTGTATATTCTGCGCACAAAGTGGGCACGCCCATTCTGCGTAGTTCTTCTGCCTTTGCAGATGTTGGCACAAAAGCCAGACCGATATTGAGGGCCAGTAAATTTTCTGCGCTGGCGATATCAGGCCGCACGCCCGTATGGGCGTTTTTCATGATAGGCGCCACCTTGAACAGCCACGGGCTATCCACCGGATTTTCGGCAGAAACCCGGATACGGTCTGCGGCCCCCAGCATGACGGAAATTTCATTATGGGCAAACCAGAGGTCTGCAATGGCTGGGTGGTCGTCCTTGATCTCAACGATATGGCCACTCATATCCGTAACGCTGCGTGCTATGGCGGAGGAAGCAACAAAAGAGCCCAATCCCGCAATCAGCAGGGAGGAACAACAAAGGCGTGTCAGCAATGAAGGCATGGAGCGTATCCTGTTTTTATATACGATAGGATACAGATAGATGCGCCACAAGCACCATGTTAGTGCGGATATGGTGAACTCTTGGAGGAAAATTATCGTGCGTAAGCACAAGGTTATGCTGGGGGACAAGCTGCTTTATCAGGCATCTCAACTTTCACATGCGCAACGCTTTGCAAAAGCACGGCAGGCTGAAGGTGTACCGTGTCACGTTGTGCCAGATGAAACGCCCAAGCGCCCCCGTAAGGTTAGAATAAATAGTCTAACCGGCAAACCCTACCGTAAGGTGACATCGGAAAAAGCAGGGCGGTAGCGGCCCAGCTTCATGCAAAAATTAGACAAGCACTGAACGATTGTTGCGCCATGCTTCTTCCAATGCATCTGCTGGATCAGCATAAGGTGCGCTCCAGCTTCCTTCTTTATCCGGGGCATGTGTAAGGGCACGCCATGTGGCCTCACCAGTCTGACGCTCCAACGCAATGTGCCAACCCGGGGGAATACGTGCCAACAGGCGTTCCATTTTTTGCCCGGATGTAAGGGGTTTGGCGTAATTGTGTCCCACTAGCTTCTCCCGTAGCGTTTACATGTTTAAGGGAAGAGTTCTCAAGCGTGTTAGAATTTCTGCGATAATTTCTGCTGGTTCTGGGAGCACGGAAAAAGTAAGCGCTTCCTCATCCGCTTGTGGCGGTTCCAGCGTTTCCAACTGGCTAGGTAATAAAGAGGCAGGCATAAAGTGGTCGGCCCGGGTTTTTAACCTTTGTGCCAGCACAGATGTATCTGCGCTTAAATAGATAAATATAGGCTTTACGCCATCTTGCTGAAGTCGATCACGATAAACGCGGCGGAGGGCGGAACAGGCAAGGATACCGCCCGTTCCGGCTTTTTGTTTTTCTGCCAACCAGGCATGGCAACGGGCCAACCAGCCTTGGCGGTCTTCATCTGTCAGTGGAACGCCGTGGGCCATTTTTTCAATGCTGGAGGCAGCATGCAGGCTATCTGCATCCAGCCAGGGCCACCCCAATTCATTATGCAACCCTTCAGCCACAGTGCTTTTGCCAGACCCGCATACACCCATAATAACCAGTAGGTGCCGGGTAATACCCCGTGCTGCTGGTTGGGCAGGGAGTGTGCTGTCTGTAGGGTGGGCAGAAGCATTCTGTGGCATGGGTGATGTTTTAATCCTGCTGTGGGGTGAGGATGCGTATGCCTTCTGGCCCAGCAGTAATGGTTTGGCGCGCCATATGCAGGAACAACCCGTGTTCAACCACACCAACAATTTCCAGAATGGAGCGGCCCAGCTTTTCAGGTTCCATCATGGGGCCAAACACGCAATCCATGATCAGGTTCTTCTCATCTGTCAGATAGAAAGAGGCATCACGGTTACGGCGTGGTGTAACATGTGCGCCCAGTGCCCCCAGTTGGCGTGCAACATTTTCCCAGCCAAAAGGAATAACTTCTACTGGCAGGGGGCATTTTGCACCCAGATGGTCTACATATTTGGTGGCATCGGCCACCACCACAAACTGCTTGGCGGCAGAGGCCACTATTTTTTCCCATAACAGAGCGCCACCCAAACCTTTGATGAGGTTGAGGGTGCATGGTTCAATTTCATCCGCCCCGTCTATGGCGATATCAAGTTCTGGCTGTTCCCCAAAAGTGGTGAGGGGGATACCTTCTTCTCTGGCCTGTTTTTCTGTGACACTGGATGTAGGAATGGCGCGGATACGCAGCCCTTCTTCCCGCACACGGCGGCCAAGTTCAGCAACAACAAATTTGGCGGTAGAACCCGTGCCAAGGCCAACGGCCATGCCATCTTGCACAAGAGATGCAGCTTTAATGGCAGCCTGCTGTTTGAAGGCTGCAGCGGGATCGGGCGGTGTTGCGGTCATGCCTGTTTGTATCCTGTTAGTTCTGCGGTGCGGGAGCGGCGGGCTGATCTAAAAACCAGATCAGATTTCCTGCACTGGTAATGGCGCTGGCGGGGCAGGCAGGATCCTGCGCTCTTACGCGGGTAACAGCTTCTTTCTTGTCTGCCCCTTCTACCAGAAAAATAACGTGTCGGCTGGCATGAATAGCCGGGTATGTCAGTGTCAGTCGCGTGTGGGGGGCAACAGGCGGCACGCAAGGGGCAACCCATGCGGTGCGTTCCTGTAACACCGGCTGACCGGGGAAAAGCGAGGCCGTGTGCCCATCCGTGCCTAAGCCCAGTAGGTTTACGTCAAAAAGGGGTTTGCCTGCCTGAAGGGCATCTCCGTGATAGATCTGTTTCAGGGTGGCTTCATAGTCCTTGGCAGCTTGCTCCGCAGTACCTTTATCCGGCATGGGAAAGATGTTTTCTGCGGGCACAGGCACGCGGGAAAACAGCAGGCGGCGCATCATGCCATAATTGCTATCTGCATGGTCGTGCGGCACAAACCTGTCATCTCCCAGAAAAAACTGCATGCGCTGCCACGGAAAGCGGCTGACATAGGGTTCTTCTGTCATCAGGCGGTAGAGATGTTGCGGCGTGCTGCCTCCACTTAGCGCAATGCGGAAGGGAGCTTCCGGGCGCTGGAGCGTCTGTTTAACAAGCCAGTCAGCCAGATCATCCATCAGGCTGTCTCGTGTTGCAGAAATGTGCAGGGCACCGGTGGCGGTATTCTGTTCTGTCACGATACTGTCTTTCCTGCCGTGTCTGAAAGAGGAGCCACGCGGGGCAATACAAACTGTTCTATAGCCTTGGCCCAGCCATCTTCTGAATTCGGGGCCGTTACAAAATGAGCTGTTTCCGCCACTTCGGGTTTTGACTGCCCCATCGCAATAGAAAGCCCACCGATGGAGAGCATGGGCACATCGTTGTTCATATCCCCAATGCAGGCCACTTCTTCTATGGGTACGTTGTACAAATTGGCCAATTGGCGCAGGGCGTAGCCCTTGTTGGCATCTTTGGGGGTGATATCTAAAAAGCATTGGCAGGAGCGGGCTACACTGGCGCGGCCTTCTAGCAACTGCCCGATTTCCAGCTCCTGACGCATCAAGGCTTCATAATCGGCAGAAGATCCAGTCACCTTGCCAACATCCTGCTGGTAATCATCAAACGATGGCACCGCTGTAGGGGTCATGCGCACGGCTTTTGCTTCGGGGTCTACATATGCGCCGGTTGCATTGGTTACCAACCACTCATGCCCACGGAAGAGCCAGGCATCAATGTCATGCACCTTCAGCATATCCAAGGTTTCCTGAACAGCTTCGGGGTCTAGTGAGAGGCGAGAGCGGATTGTGCGGTCTGCATTAAAAATGGTGCCGCCATTCAGCGCGCCATAAGGCGTGTGCAGGCCCAGCACATCAAAATACATTTCCATCCCACCCGGAGGGCGGCTGCTAACAAGACAAACAGGCACACCGGCCTGCTGAAGAGCCTGGATAGCGGCAATACTATGCCGGGTAACCTGTTTTTCCGGCGTAAGCAGCGTGCCATCCATGTCAGACACAACAAGGCGGATGCGGGAAGCAGGCGGACGGCCCGGGTTGAGTCCGTTCTGTCCGTTATCTGTCATACTTCCCGACTCCTGCACTGCGTTTAAAATGTTATGTTAGTTCTTGTTTTCTACGTGGCCACCAAAGCCAAAACGCATGGCAGATAGCACTTTTTCTGCAAATGTATTGCCACTGCGTGAACGGAAGCGCGTGAACAGTGCGGCTGTCATAACCGGCACGGGCACAGATTCTTCAATAGCGGCTTCGATTGTCCACCGGCCTTCACCCGAATCACTCACTTCACCGCTGAATTCAGAAAGTTCACCATTTTGGGCCAGAGCCTGAGCCGTAAGGTCTAGCAACCAAGAAGATACCACGCTGCCACGGCGCCAGACTTCGGCAATATCTGCCATGTTGAGAGAGAAACGTTCATCTGCTGCCAGAAGTGGTGAGTCCTTGCGGTACATCACGTCAAAGCCTTCGGCAAAGGCTTGCATCATGCCGTATTCAATACCGTTATGAACCATTTTAACAAAATGGCCTGATCCGGCAGGGCCGCAGTAAAGGTAGCCTTGTTCCGCACGGGGGTCGAGGTCTGCGTGATCACGACCTGGCGTGCGTGGGATATCTCCAATGCCCGGTGCCAGAGAGGCCAGAATAGGATCAATATGATCGGCGGCTTCACGCGGGCCGCCATACATCATGCAGTAGCCACGGTCTAAGCCCCACACACCGCCAGATGTGCCGACATCAATGTAATCAATGCCCTTCTCAGCCAGCATTTTGGCGCGGCGGATATCATCTTTGTAATAGGTGTTGCCACCATCAATAACGATATCGCCTTTTTGCATCAGGCCAGCCAAAGCCATTACGGTTTCTTCCGTAATGGTGCCAGCCGGAAGCATGGACCACACAATTCTTTTGGGTCCGTTCAGTTTTTCCACCACATCGGCAAGGTTGCTGGCGGCAACAGCACGACCGGATTCTGCGCGGGCAACGGTTTTTTCCACCATTGCGGTATCGCGGTCATAAACAACAACGTCGTGCCCGTGCCGTGTCAGGCGGACGGCAATGTTGCCGCCCATTCTGCCCAGTCCAACAATGCCAATCTGCATAATGTTCTCCTGTCTGATATTTTACAGGGCGTCATGCAGGGCGGAAGCAAGCGCTGCAAGGCCTTCTTTTAGATTTCCTTTAATATGCACGCGCAGGGCACGGCGTTTGCGTTCGGCTAGCACGTCAAAATCTCCACGTGCCTGAGCGGCTTTGACAACACCAAAGGAATAACCTGTGCCCGGCACGGGGAGGTCTCGCGCATCATCCGCAGTAATTTGCAGGAAAACACCCGTGTTGGGTCCACCTTTGTAAGCCTGACCGGTGGAGTGTAGAAAGCGTGGGCCAAATTCTGCTGCCGTGGCAATGGTTTTGGCATCTCGCACATGCAAGCGCACATGCTGGATCCATTCCAGTGTTTCACGGTTGCGTTCAATGTAAGCCAGAAGCCCCACGTAATCTCCGGCTTTTACGCGGTCAAAGTGTGCTTTCAGGATAGCTGTTGCTGTATCTCCCTTAAGGGCGTTCGCATTTGCTTGATCTGCAAAAAATACCAGCGGGCCGTGCTGTGCAAAAGGTTCTTCTGCAGGCAGTTTGCCGGTTTTTTCGTAAGCTTCCATCAGCTTGCGTGTTTCAATCTTGGTGGATTCAACATCTGGCTGATCAAACGGATCAATGTTCAGGAAAGCACCTGCAACAGCGGTTGCAATCTCCCAACGGAAGAACTCCTGCGCGATCTGGCGTCTGTTATGGAAGTTGATGGTGATGACAGGCTGCCCGGCATCAATCAGGGTTGAAATGGCTTCGTCCTGCTCATGCCGATGTTCGGTGGCGAGGCGCAGATAAACAAACAGCCTGTCTGTGCCGTAGCGCTTGGGCCCACCCAGTGTTTCATCGTCAATGGGGATGATGCCCTTGCCATGTTTGCCGGTGGATTCAGCAATAAGCTGTTCCATCCACGCGCCAAAATCCATGATTTGTGGCGTGGCGATAATCGTCAGCTTATCGCGGCCAAACTGTGTGGCGGCAACGCCCATAATGGTGCCAAGCAAAACGCCGGGGTTGGACACGGGTGGCACGCTGCCATCGCACATGCGTACACCCCGCAGTGCATCTTCAAGGAACAAGCGTAGAGGTACACCGGCTGCCGCAGCAGGCACCATGCCAAAGTTAGAAAGAACAGAGTAACGACCACCAATCTGTGGGTCACCGGCAAAAATCTTCCAGAATCCCTCGGCCTTGGCAAAGGCTTCCAGCTTAGAGCCCGGGTCTGTAATGGCTACAAAATGTGAACCCGCTTTTTCTTTCAGTGCCCGTTTGGCCAGATCCTGAAAATAGGCCAGCATGATATTGGGCTCCAGCGTGCTGCCGGATTTGGAGGCCACAATAAACAGCGTGTGGTGCGGATCTATCTTCTTTTCAAAAGCGGCAACCTGCTGCGGGTCCGTGCTGTCCAGCACGTAAAGGTGGCCAAAGCCTTCGTGCTTGCCAAAGGTCATGGCCAGCACTTCTGGCCCAAGGCTGGACCCCCCCATGCCCATCAGCAGAACCTGATGGAAACCGCGGGCCTTCACTTCAGCCTGAAAAGCTTCCAGATCCCCAATATGGTGCAGGCGGTCGTCTACCGTATTCAGCCAGTTTAGCCATTTGGCTTCTGGCCCATTGGTCCATACCGCAGCATCTTTGGCCCAGATGTGGCGGATAGAGCCAGATTTGCGCCAGGCGGTGAGGCCTTTGTTAACTGCTTCCTGAAAATCGGCTGGCAGGCTTGTTTTCAGGGTGGTGAGTTTATCGCCCAAAAGGGTGGCCTGTTTGGCAGCAACAGAGCCCAGTAGCCCATCAAAGGCATCTGCAAAGGATAGCACGCCTTCATCTACAAGGGTTTTGGTAATTCCTTCCAGATCCAGACCAAGGCGCTGGGTATCTTCCATCACCTGTCGGGCATTGGCGATATCTGTGCCAAGTGTTTCAGCCACAGTGCCGTGGTCACGGAAGGCATCCATAGTCGCAGGCGGCAGAGTGTTAACGGTTTGCGGGCCGATCAGGCTATCAACATACAGCACATCGCTATAGGCTTTATCTTTAGTGCCGGTAGAGGCCCACAGAAGGCGCTGAGTTTGCGCACCTGCATCTTCCAGTGCTTTCCAGCGCGGCGTTTGCATCATTTCCTGCCAGTAAACATAGGCCATCTTGGCATTCGCAATGGCAACTTTGCCGCGTAGAGCCTTCAGGGCTGCGGCATCTTTATCCCCAGCAGCAACGCGCCGATCAATTTCTGCATCAATCTTGCTGTCAATCCGGCTGACAAAGAAGGAGGCAACGGAGGCAACGTGGGAGAGATCTCCGCCCTTGGCTTTCCGGTCTTCCAGACCACTCAACCACGCATCAACAACATCTTTGTAAGCATTCAGAGAGAAAATAAGCGTGACGTTAACGTTAATGCCCGCGGCAATGCTGGCTCGGATAGCCGGAATGCTTTCAGGCGTTGCGGGAATTTTGACCATCAGGTTGGGCTCAGCCACATCCGCCCACAAGCGGGCGGCTTCATGCGTTGTGCCTGCCAGATCTCGTGCCAGATACGGAGAAACCTCTAGGCTTACAAAGCCATCCTTGCCACGAGCCTGCTCATACACCGGGGCCAGAACACGGGCGGCTGCCTTAATGTCTGTAACGGCCAGTTTTTCGTAGAGCACTCCGGGGGAAACAATTTCGTGCGCCAGAATGTCACGCATCTGGGCATCATATTCCGTGCCTTCTCCCATCGCTTTTTGGAAGATGGCAGGATTGGAGGTGACACCACGAATGTCATCATCCTGCACAAGGCGCGCCAGTGAACCATCCTCCACAAAGGAGCGACGGATGAAGTCCAGCCAGGGGGACTGATGGGCTTTTGCGAGTGCCCGTAATGGATTGGCGCTTGGCGTGGCGGAGGATGTCATTGGTGGTTATCCTTTCTCCATCCTGCCCGATTAAAAACCGGGCAGGCCGATGTAATATAACGCGCGGTGAAATATCTGGTTTGTTCAGCCTGCCTGCCGTTTGGCTGCTGCCAATACGGCTTCTGGCGTAAAACCAAATTTTTCAAGCAGTTTGCCCGCTGGAGCTGAGGCACCAAAGCCGCGCATGGCAATGATTTCACCCGTTGGCCCAGCATAGCGATCCCACCCGATGGGTGAGCCTGCTTCTATAACCACACGTCCTGTTACAGCGGCGGGTAGCACGCTCTCACGGTAAGATTGTGGCTGGGCTTCAAAAAGTTCCCAACTGGGCATGGAAACAACGCGGGCCGGAATACCTTCTGCGCTCAGGGCTTCATACGCGCCGACAGCCAAAGAAACTTCGCTGCCCGATGCAATTAGGATGACCTTTGGTGTCTGCTCACTGCTTGCAAGAATGTAAGCACCTTTGCTGAGGCCAGAAGCCGGTGCATAGCGGGTGCGATCAAGCGTGGGCAGGTTCTGGCGGCTCAGGGCAAGGGCGCTGGGGCCGGTGCGGTGCTGGATCAGAAAACGCCATGCTTCTGCCACTTCGTTGGCATCAGCTGGGCGCAGCGTTATCAGGCCCGGCGTAGCGCGCAATTGCACAAGCTGTTCGATAGGCTGATGTGTTGGGCCATCTTCACCCACACCAATGGAGTCATGGGTGAAGATATAGGTAACAGGCACGCCCATAATAGAGGAAAGGCGGATAGGGGCCTTCATGTAATCCGAGAAAATCAGAAAGCCAGCCGCATAAGGGCGCAGGCCATACAGGGCCATACCATTTGCAATGGCTCCCATGGCATGTTCTCGCACCCCAAAGTGGAAATTGCGCCCAGCATAGCTTCCGCCCCATTGTGCGGGCTGAAAGCTTTTTTCGCCTTTTAGTAGCGTTTTGGTGGAAGGCGCCAGATCGGCAGAACCACCCAGCAGCCAAGGCAACCGGCCTGCTACAGCGTTTAACACCGCGCCAGAGCTGGAGCGGGAGGCCTCACCTTTGGCGCTGGCTTCGTACACTGGAATATCTGCATCCCAGCCTTCTGGTAGCGTGCCATTGAAAATGGCATCTAGCTCTGCGGCCAGGGCTGGGTGTGAGGAATGGTAATTGGCAAACAGTTTGTTCCATGCGGCGCTGGCAGCGGCCCCACGGGCACCCAAGCCATCCTGCATATGTTGTAGCGCTACTTTTGGCACAAAGAAGCTGCTATCTTCTGGCCAGTCGAAAAACTTTTTGGTTTCACGCACTTCCTCTGCGCCCAAAGGTTCCCCATGAGCGGAAGCCATACCAGCTTTATTGGGCGCACCCCATGCGATAACCGAATGTGCGATAATAATGCTTGGGCGGCTGGTTTCAGCCTTGGCTTTGGCAATTAGTTGGGTGAAAGCTGCGGTATCGTTTGCATCCTTCAGTTCCAGAACCTGCCAGCCATAGGCCGCAAAGCGTTCTGCCACATTTTCTGTAAACGCAATGTTGGTGCCGCCTTCAATAGAAATACGGTTGGAATCGTAAATCCAGATCAGGTTGCCAAGCTGGAGATGACCAGCGAGGGAAGCCGCTTCACTGCTTACGCCTTCCATCATGTCACCATCACCACACAGGGTGTAAATATGGTGGTTAAACAGGTCAAAACCCGGTTTATTGAAGCGTGCGGCCAGCCACTTTTCTGCTATGGCCATGCCAACAGAATTCCCACAGCCAGCGCCTAGCGGCCCGGTTGTGGTTTCCACGCCGGTTGTATGTCCATGTTCCGGGTGGCCCGGTGTTTTGGAGCCAAGCTGGCGGAACTGCTCTAAATCAGCCGTTGTAAGAGCAGGAGCATTGGTGATCTTGCCGTTTGTAACCTGCCGGATGCCAGATAGATGGATCATAGAGTACAGCAGGGCAGAGGCATGTCCGATGGACAGTACAAACCGATCCCGATTAGGCCACAGCGGGTTGGTTGGATCATAGTTTAAAAGGTTTTGCCATAGAGTATAGGTCAGCGGTGCCATGGACATGGCCGCTCCCGGATGGCCAGAATTGGCCTTCTGCACAGTGTCCATGACAAGTGCGCGAATGGTGTTGATGCACAGCGTATCAAGGCTGGATGCGCCACTGCCCTGCGTTTGTGCAGGTGCGCGAACAGGGGTGGGAAGAGAAACGCGCATGCAGACCTATCCTCCAGACTGGGCCGTAATTACGAATTATGGCCGGAAAGTTATGAGCACCCTAAGCGGTGTGCCTTATAAGAGTTCCGCACAATTCCACGGTTAGGCGTTTTTCGGCAAGAGATGATGACGTGCAGGCAGCTTTTTATGTTGAACAGGTCTGCTGTCATAACTCTGTGATTTTGGGCCTGAAATGCTCTTTTTGCCAAGGTAGGGAGCAGGCGTGCCACTTGTGCGTTTGTGGTATGGACAAAGGGGCTGATATGGTTCTTTTTCTAAATAACGCGGCAGCGTAAGATAACCGTTGTTGCAAAACCATTCTTTTCCGGAGGTCAGTCATGACAGAAGTTTCTTCCCGGACTCCGTCCGAGCAGGGAACAGCCACCCCGGCAACCGGTGGTAGCGCACAGGGCTTTACGCGTGAGCAGATTGAAGCACTTTTTCTAAACGCTGCGCGGGAAGGGGATGCAGATATGCTGGCCCGCTTTTTGCAGGCCGGTATGGATCCGAATCTGCGGGCTGAAAAAGGATATACGCCGCTTATTCTGGCTTCTTACAATGGGCATAAGGATGCCGTAAGCGTACTTTTAGCGCATGGTGCAAAGCCTGATTTGCAGGATGAAAAAGGAGCCACGGCGCTGGCAGGTGTGGCGTTTAAAGGCGATATGCCTATTGCTAACATGTTGCTGAAAGCTGGGGCTGCGGTGGATATTCCCAATGCTGTTGGGCGCACGCCACTGATCTTTGCCGTGATGTTTGGGCGGGATGATATGGCTCTGCTGTTGCTGAAAGCTGGGGCCAACCCGACATTGCGTGATGGCGAAGGTTTAAACGCTATTGATCTGGCCCACCGGCAAGGCAAACCCGCTCTTGAAGAAGCACTGAAAGCAGTGGCTGCCAGCCTTTCCTGAATAAAGGGATTGGCAGATTATTTTGGTTTTACACCTTCAGATAAGAAGGGATAAGGCGGCCTGAACATCAGGCTGCTTTTGTTTTTTTGGATAGTAGGTAGCATGAGTCGTTTCTGGAGCCCGCTTGTTCATAAGCTGACACCGTATGTTCCCGGTGAGCAGCCCAAAATGACCGATCTGATCAAGTTGAATACCAACGAATCGCCTTATGGTCCGTCTCCGCGCGTGTTGGAGGCCATTCAGGCAGCGGATAATGATACGTTGCGCCTGTATCCAGATCCTGAAGCCTTGGCTTTGCGCACAGCTTTAGGTGCCCGTGTTGGGTTGGGGCCGGAATATGTGTTTGTTGGCAATGGTTCGGACGAGGTTCTGGCACATGCTTTTCAGGCATTCTTTGCGCATGGCGCACCGTTGTTGTTTCCAGATGTAACCTACAGCTTTTACCATGTGTATTGCGGCCTTTATTCCCTACCTTTCCGTACGGTTCCACTTACGGATGATATGCAGGTAAATATTGCAGATTATGCAGGCCCATGCAGTGGTGTGGTGGTTGCCAACCCCAACGCACCAACGGGAATTACCCTTAGTCTGGCGGAGGTGCGTAAACTTCTGGAGCTTCAGCCAGACCGTGTTGTGCTGATTGATGAAGCCTATGTGGATTTTGGCGCTGAAAGTGCTGTTTCCTTAATTAAGGAATACCCCAACCTCTTGGTGGTACAGACTTTTTCTAAATCCCGTGCACTTGCTGGCTTGCGGGTTGGTTTTGCGTTTGGGCAGCCTGAACTTATTGAAGGGCTGGTGCGGATTAAGGATAGTTTTAATTCCTACCCGCTGGATCGTCTGGCGCAGGTGGGTGCAACGGCTGCGGTGGAAGATGAGGCATGGTTTGCTTCCAGCGTGCAGAAGGTGATTGCCAGCAGAACGGCGTTGGCAAATGGGCTGCAAAAACTCGGCTTTGATGTCTTGCCGTCCAAAGCCAATTTTGTTTACACTCGACATCCGAACCGGAACGCAGCAGAACTGGCCACCCAACTCAGAGAGCGTGCCATTATTGTTAGGCACTTAAGGGGTGAGCGCACCGCTGCGTGGTTGCGCATTACGGTCGGCACAGATCAGCAGTGTGAAAGCTTGCTTTCAACGCTGCGGGATATTCTGTGCAGCAATTCGCTATAATCAGACCTTAAAAGTCTGCTTTCTTTGCGCGTATAGGGGGCTTGCCTGCCGTTTTTTGCGGTGGGTGACCGGCTATGTGCGTTTGGCGCAGGTTTCAATAGGTCACTTCTGCACTGTGCAGGCAGCGCGGCCATAATGCTGGCCGTGCCTTCTTTTGTTGTAATGAGGTTCAGCTCATGCGTGCTTATCGTGGCCAGATGTCTGACAACCAGCCTATTCGTCGTTCTCTGCCAGAAAAACAGAAGCAGCTGCGCGATCTGAAGGAAACGCTGGGGGCAATGAAGGCTCATACCTCTCCGGCGCTTAAGGAAAGCATACGTAAGCGTATTGCTCAGCTAGAAGCCGAGCTTACAGCGGCACCTGTTCTTAAAGCTGCACGCAAGCAGCAAGATGGTGCGCGCTCTGCTCGCCCTGCAGGGGATAGTTCTGGCCGTCGTTCCGGCGGTTTGCGGGTGCGATCATAAGTTTAAGTGTTGGCAAAAGGTGGTTTGCCTGCCTTTTGCCAATGTTTGGCCCATGCTATGCAACCTGACTGGCGCTGGCGCCAAAAACAGGTTTTATTACGCAGCCCGCTTAGGGATATGCCCGTAAGAAAGCAGGGAGACCAGTGATGCCCAACCTACCATCAGCCGGAGCCCTGCCTGATCTTCTTTCTGAAGGCGGTACCCTGCTGCGTGATGGCTTGGTGTGGGCCATTTTCTGCCGTCCGGGTAAGGAGCCGGTGGAACTGGGGCGGGATGTTGTAACGCAACGCCTAACAACTGGAAGCTTCCCCCCAGAACTCATGAAAGAGGATGGGTGGGCTTGGTTCCATTTTGATATTGTCCATACTCTTTCTCGCGCGCAGATTGAAAGTATACCTTCGTTACCAGAAGAGGTACGTCAGGTTCTGACCAATCTGGAGCGCAGCACGCGGCTGGAAAGTGAGGGCGATATTGTTTTTGGTGCCCTGCCAGCGTTTGATGACACATCCACTGATGATGAAAGAAATGTTAGCACGTGGCGGTTTGCTCTGGAACCAGACCTGCTGCTCACCACGCGCAGGCACCCTATTCCTGCATTGGGTGTGGTGTATCACGAGTTACAGCGTGGGCTTGTTCCCCGTTCTCCTGCCAAGGTGGTAGATCGGGCGTTGCTGGAATTTGCAGATACATTGCGGCGTGATTTTGCACGGTTGGATGATCAGTTGGATCGTGCAGAAGATGTGCTATTGATGCTGGATCGAGATACAGATCTGGGCCGCATGAGTGGCTTGCTGGGTGTCGCCCGGCGTCGCTCTACAGAATTGCGACGTGTTCTGGCACCGGTAGATCGTATTTTTCGTGATGAGGAACTGGAACTGCCTGAATGGGCTGAGGATGATTTGCGAGATCGCTCCCAACGGCAGGTTCATGCAGCGCTGGATGACCTTTTGGCCTTGCAGGACAGGGCGCGCTCTTTGCAGGATGAACTCACATCTAATCAGGCGGAAGAAACCAACCGTCGGCTGTATATCGTTTCTGTTGGCACAACATTGATGCTGCCAGCCACGTTTGTAACCGGGTTTTTCGGCATGAACACTGGCGGTATGTTTTTGTCCGGCGGTGCGTGGGATACGGTTATTGCCGGTATTCTGTGCTTTGGTATCATGCTTGGCACATGGTTTGTGCTGAAGCTGACAAAACTGCTTTAAGCTTTTATCCGTGCCGTGGGGCTAACAGAATAACGCCAGCACCCAGTAAGCAGATTAACGCGCCGGTCATTTCCCATTTATCCGGTGTCCGGCCTTCTACACAGCGCATCCATATAAGTGATGCCGTAATATAAACACCACCATAAGCAGCATAGGCCCGGCTTGCGCTTTCTTCATCTATACGTGTGAGCAGAAAGGCAAATATGCAGAGGCTGATCAGTCCGGGGACAGTCAGCCAACCTGAGCGACCTTCCTTTATCCAGAGCCAGACGGCAAAGCAGCCTGCAATTTCGGCAAAACCGGCAAGAAGATAGATACCGAAAGAACGCAGCAGAAAAACAAGTGCATTCATGATTCAGGAATGGTCTTTCTGGGTGCTTTGTTCAGACTCTGCACGGTATGCGTCCATGACAGATTTTACCGAGCCATCCATCCGTATCTGCCCATGTTCCATCCAGATAAGCCGGGTGCACCATTTTTCCAGCACACCCAGCGCATGTGAAGTAATGACCAGAATATCCGTAGAATCCACTACAGAGGCCAAGCGCTTTTCTGCGCGTTCCTGAAAGTGGAAATCTCCAGCCATAAACCATTCATCCATCAGCAGGATTTGTGGGGTAATGGAAGTTGCAAGGCCAAAACCCAGCCGAATGGTCATACCAGTGGAATAAAGCCTTACGGGTAAATCCAAAAAGTCATCTAGCTGAGCAAAAGCTTCTACGTCTTTTTCAAGTTGGCTGATCTGTGCGGAATGAAAGCCTTTCTGGTGGCCAAACAGGCTGATGTTTTCCCGCCCCGTCAACTGTGGGTTCATGCCAGAAAGCAGATCCAGCAACGGGGCCACTTTGCCATGAATATGCACGTTTGGCGCTTCCGGCATGTAGATGCCCGCCATAACACGCAGCAGAGTGGATTTACCTGCACCGTTATGCCCAATAAGCCCCACGCGTTCTCCAGCCTTGATACTCAGAGAAACATCTCGGAGTGCTTCTACGTAAACTGTGCCTGTTTCACCTTGCCCAAGGGTAACAGCGCCTCCAGTTTGAAGCCCGCGCGCACTGGCTAGCAGAGACTTACCGCGCTTAAGGAGCATTTTTTTAAGTGAACGCGCCCCTCCATGAAAAATGGGAAAGCTAAGCGAAAGATCTTTAATGCTGATGGAGGCTGATTCAGTGGTGGTTTTTGCTCTCGCAAGCGTAGAAGAATCTGTCATATCCAGAACGCCAGTCTGCTACGGGAGCGGGAGAAGGTGAATAACGCCAGAATCCATAAAGTGAGGCTGAAACCTCCGGCAATCATCCATAATGTGAGTTCCGGAGCCTGCCCCAGAAACGGGCGGCGGACAATTTCTAGCAGTGCATAAAATGGATTGAAATACAGCCAGAATGTTGTGTTTCCGAGCTGTTTAGGCTCCCAAATAACAGGGGTAATGTAAAACATAATCTGGAGAATACTGCCTACAATAGGCGGAATATCTCTAAAACGGGCGCAAGCACTGCCCAATAACAGGCAGAGTGCTACGTTGTTGGCTAACCACACTGCAATGGCCGGTATGGCTAAAAGCATGGTAAGGCCCGGCCATACGCCCAACACCAAAAATACCACAATAGGCACGATGATGTTGTAACCAAACATAATCCCACACCGAACCATGGTACGGAACGCCTGCACGGAATACGGCATGTTAACCGAACGCAGGGTTTCTGCCGCCCGCGTAAAGGTAGAACAGCTTTCTTGAATAAGAGAGGAAAGCCCCGCCTGCCATAGAATAAGCGAAATTGCCAGGTATGGGAGGTAATCGTGCAGAACCAGATGGAAGAGCTGAGAATAGATCAGCCCCATGGAGCCAACCATGACACCGGTAGTAAGTGTAAGCCAGAAGGGGCCAATGCGTGACCCGTTGAATTGCAGCCGGATATCTAGCCAGCCCAACGAAAGGGCCAGTCGCCACAGGCGTAGCCCGCCCGCAATATCATTGCAGGCAGAAACAAGGCGGGAGCGCGAAGGTTGGCTAGGGTGTGTGGGTAACCCAGATCCAGAAAACTGCGCGGAAGAACCAGATGTGGCCGTCATGCTTTATGGCCTATCCGATCAATTCGGTCTCTGCAACAGGCAGTATAATGGGCAAAGAACAACAACAGCGATTTCTTGCATGAGAAACCTCCGAGGTATAAATACCAGCATGAGTTTTATGCCAGATCGTCAGGAAAGCTTCCCGACAAGCCGGTGCCTTGCCTTCCATGAATGGGATGACCAGACAGCATGACATCCAAACAGGTCAGCCAGCATAAGCGGTGTTCTGTGGCATGGCGAGGCAAAAGATTGGCCCGCGCTACTAAAGGTTCAGTTATTCTGGGGCTTTTGGCGTTACTTTCTGCCTGTGCAAATCAGCCCAGTGGGGATGATATTACCATGCCTGTGGCGGAAGAAGCCGCACGGTATCGGGCGCATGCGCGTTCCTATTACGCACCACCTGGCACAGCGCAAGATCCTTGGGGGCCGTATATTCAGGAAGCATCAAAGCGGTTTGATGTGCCGGATGCATGGATACGCGCGGTTATTCAGCAAGAATCGGGCGGCAGGCTTTTTCATAATGGGCAGCTTGTCACATCCGGGCCGGGGGCTATGGGGCTGATGCAGCTCATGCCTCCCACATATGATGAAATGCGCCAAGCCTATAGCTTGGGTGATGATGCGTTTGACCCGCATGATAATATTATGGCGGGCACGGGTTATATTCGCCAGTTGTATGATGTGTATGGTTCTCCGGGTTTTTTGGCGGCTTACAATGCAGGCCCCGGAAGGCTGGAAGATTTTCTGACGCGCAACCGTACGCTCCCGCGTGAAACCCGGAATTATGTAGCCTCTATCGGGCGCAGGATTGTCGGGATTTCTCCGACCAATCGCTCTCAGGCAGATTTGTTGGTTGCCAGCCATGATAGCATGGCCCAGTCCTACCAGCCTATTCAATCTGTAGGGGAAGTGAACTCCGTTAAATCTGCTTGGGCGCAGCGGAGCGGCAATAGTGGTGCACAACCGGTGCAACTGGCTGAAGTGGTGGGGAATGATGGAGATGCCGCAACCACATCCTATACACCAGAATGGCAGCCTGTTGCCCGTAAAGGCCGCATTAGCGGGCTGACAGAAAGCCCGGCAGATGTGCGTGCAGCTTGGGCGCAGCGGCTAGGATCTTCCGAAACAGCGGCCTCAACTGCGCCAGTGCAGGTGGCAGATGCGTCTGATCCTATTCCTAACCCGCCAGAACAACCTACAGCACCTTCCCGCCTTGTGTTGGGGAGCACGTCTCAACGGCGCATACAGATGTTTTCTGCTGCACACGCAGAACCTGCGCCATTACTGACACATCGTACACGTGGCGATGAGTCCAAAACATGGGCTATTCAGGTGGGTGCGTTTGGCACGCAATCCATGGCGCAAAGTGCAACCGGGCAAGCGCGCAACCGGGCAGCCCTTTCTGGCGCACGTGCGCAAATTGCGAGTGTTCAGGCCAAAACGGGCAAATTGTATCGAGCTAGGCTGACCAATCTTTCGCACGAAGAAGCATTGGATGCTTGCCGCAAGCTAAGTGGCTGCGTGGTGATTTCCCCCGGTTCGCGTTCCTGATTTTTGTGCCTATTAAGTGATATAGGCACAAAAATATATCCATTTTTCTTATGGTAGAGCCGGGGCCACAGGTTGGTTTTGCCGTGTCGGGCCACTTGTATTGCCGTTTGTGGTAATAGCCGCTTGAGCTGCCTGTGCCTGTGCCTGTGCCTGTGCCTGTGCTGGCTGGGGTGCACCGGGCGCACCTAATGGTGCATTATCTCGCCCAGAATAGCGACCGATAATTTGTTTAACGGCTGCGGCAGCTTCTTGCGCAGCAGCAACGGCAACATCCCCCCAATAATTATCTAGGGAGTGTGCATCAATATCATGGAGCTGTGTTGCCGCACCGGCTTCCTTGCCTTCCTTGTCCACAACGCTCCAGACAATTTCGATATGCTGTTGCGGATGCCCCAGCGTGCCTACTGGGCCGGGCGTCAGTTTAACGGTGGAATGAACCGTGAAATCAGCATTTTCTTTTGAGTTCTGGATTGTATCTTCACTGTCTCGGAAAGAGGCTGTGAAGGCACGGGCCAAAGACACATTGCCGTCACCCGGTGCGCCGGTTACACCTGTAAAATAAACCCGTGCAGCACGATGCTTGAGACTGTGTGGGTCTTTTTCCATATCATCCGCCTGAATACCCGTTAGCACAGATGAAATACGTGGTGCGGCATCCTGCGCAACCAGTGTAAAGAAAGGTGCATCTCCGGCAGACCACTGGGCCGCGGGTACAGCTTGCCCTTCCTGCGTAGCGCGAATTTGGTTTTTAGGCGTCATGATTGTGTAAATTGGTACAACCTGATCGCCTCGCAGTTCTGCTCGCATTTTCAGCCACCAGTCTCCAGGCCTTGTGGGTTGGGCAATGGCTGGAATGGTTTGCTGTAGAAGTTCCGATGCAACATCTTTGGCCCATATCTGGGCAGAGGCATCAGACAGCAAAGAATCTGTA
Source organism: Acetobacter sp. DmW_136 (assembly GCF_008690365.1). Classification (NCBI taxonomy): domain Bacteria; kingdom Pseudomonadati; phylum Pseudomonadota; class Alphaproteobacteria; order Acetobacterales; family Acetobacteraceae; genus Acetobacter; species Acetobacter sp. DmW_136. The sequence continues at coordinate 62,592 of NZ_VHON01000024.1, read as the reverse complement.
GGCGTGGGAATATCTAACCGGGATGGCGGCGCATTGGCTGCAAGTTTTGACCCAGCTTTGCCGGGGTTGGAAAACGGATGCGGCACATCCAAACACCCTGCCAAGAGCAGTAGAGAGGAAAGCGGCAAGGCAGCATGGCGTAAAAGGCGGTTCATCCGTTCTGAAGTCCCGTAGCAATCGCTGAAATCTGGTGTCCAATCTGTCCACCACCAGCCAGAGTGCGGCGGCGATGGCTAAAAAAGCGTTTTTCGTCAGAGAGTGTATCAACGCCTAATGCGGCAGCATTACGCACTCCGGCTTGTTGCAGCCGAAAAACGCACCAACCCGCCAGATCAAACTGATAATGGCCAGCGCGTGTGCCCGGAGCAAAAAAGCGAGCCGCCTGTTTATCTGCCGTAGTGATGGCCGTATGCATATCTTCGGCTGTTTCGTAGCTTTCCTGAGCAATGCAGGGCCCAACAACAGCGCTAATACTTTCCATGTTAGCGCCAAGGGCCTTCATGGCTTCCAGTGTGGATTCCAAAATCCCAGCCAAAGCACCGCGCCAGCCTGCATGGGCGGCGCCAACAATGGTGCCTTCTGCATTGGCAAACAAAACGGGTGCGCAATCTGCGGTAATAACGCCAATGGCAATATCTGGCCGATTGGTTACAAGCGCATCAGCCGGCGCGCCTGTGCCGGGTGGCCAAGGGGCTGTGGCGGTTATCACAGCGCGGCCATGCACTTGTGTGACACCTAGCAAATGGCTTGCCTGCACACCCAGATGCGTTGCAACCCGTCTGCGATTTTCAGCCAGATTCTGTGGGGTGTCGCCAGATTTTGTAGAGCAGTTGAGGCTGGCGTAAGGGCCGGTGGAAACACCGCCTTCCCGCGTGAAAAATCCGTGGCGTGTATGCCCAAGTAAAGGGCTGGTGAGAGGTGAGAGCGTTGTAGTCATACGTCCGCTCCTTTCATGAAGCCGGGAGGTGAGGGCAAGCTGGGAGAGGCAAGAGCCATAACACGGAACAGATGCCCCATTTTCTCTGGGGCGGCCAGCCGATGTGCGGCGCTGCGCAGGATGGCGGCATCTTCTGCTGTTGCGCGCGTGGCCAGTTGTTCGGTGCGCTCCATAAGGCCTAATGCACGCAAAAATGCACCTTGCGTTTCTGCACCATAAACACAGGCCCCAGCCTGTTGGGCCGTAGCGCCAAAGGCCGTGAAATCAACATGCGCTGTCAGATCAGCTTCTCCGGCAGCTTCCAACGGATGTGTTGAGCGTGCATGGCGTAGTGCCTGAAGAGAATCTCCCGTTAGGGTGGAATGGTGGCCGTAATCAATAAACAGCGCCACACCCGGTTGAGCTGCGAAACGTTGCCCTAGATGGCGTGCAACCTCCAGCGCGGGTTCGCAAAGTTCTACAATGGTGTTTGCTTCCAGTTTTCTGTCGTCTGGCAATGTTGGTGCGGCACATGGAACAAGATGAAATGTCTGATCCATTACGTAGCGTTCGTGCCAGCCAGAAGGCGTTTGCATAAACTGGCGAATGGGCAGGGCATCCAGAAATTCATTTCCCAGCAGGATAAGCGGGCCAGAGGGAAGGTCTTCTATCCGGTTATGCCATGTGGGCACCATGTAAGGTGCAAGGGCTTGCTTTTGCGCCTGCCGCATAAGGGGAGAGATTTCTATCAGATGCACATCAAGCGCACGCGCAAAATCTGGTGCACAGCGTGTAATTAGCCGTAGCGCGTCTGCCATAAGTGTGCCACGCCCCGGCCCGGCTTCTGCAAGGATAACGTGTGCAGGGCAACCCATACTCTGCCAGACCGTAGCGGCCCAAGCCCCTAGAAGTTCGCCAAAAACCTGAGAGATTTCGGGTGCGGTAATAAAGTCTGAAAGCAAAGGCGTGGTAGCATAATAGCGGGCATTGGCACGCGCCATAAATACATCCAGCCTTTCAGCTTGTGGAGGCAAAGAGGAAGGCATGCGCGTAATTATGGCTTGGCTTCTGCTTCTGGGGGAATGCCTTCGTAAACCGGGTGGCGGTTGGCATACACCATAAGCGCAATGCCTGCTGCCAGCATAGGGCAGCACAGCAGTTGCCCCATGGTAATGCCGCCAGGCAGAAACCCAAGGAATGAATCCGGTTCCCGGAAAAACTCGCAAAAACTGCGTGCGCAGGCATAACCAGCCAAAAACAGACCTGCAAGAAAACCGGGGCGTTCACGGATAGAGAGCTTGCGAGATGCTGCAAACATAACCAGAAAAAGCAGCAGCCCTTCTGTTAGTGCCTCATAAAGTTGTGAGGGATGCCGCGGGATTGGCCCGCCATCGGGAAAGATCATGGCCCACGGCAGAGAGGGTGGAGCTTCTCGTCCCCATAATTCCCCATTGATAAAGTTGGCTATGCGGCCCAGCCCTAAGCCAATAGGCACGGCAATGGTAACGCGGTCTGCAAAGGCCAGAAAGTTCAACTTATGGCGCCATGTAAACAGCATCATGGCGATAATGACGCCAAGCGCGCCGCCATGGAAGGACATACCCCCATGCCATACTTCCAGCATGGCCAGAGGGTGCGTGATGTAATAGCCGGGTTGGTAAAACAGCACGTATCCTAGCCGCCCACCCATTAGAATACCAAGGGTTACCCAAGCCAGAAAGTCATCCGCCAGTTCTGGCGTGCCAGCACGCGGAGGAAGATTAACCAAGCGCCGCAGCAGCGTAATACCCAGCACAATGCCGATGATATAGGAGAGCGCATACCACCGTATGGCAAATGGCCCGACATGCACCAGCACCGGGTTAAACTGAGGAAACATCAGAACAGGAAGCATGATGGGTGATCCGGTATGGCTGGGTCAGAGATAGGGATTATCCGTGGCAAGATAATCTTGCACGTAGCGTTTAACGCCCTCTTCCAGGGATGTGAACTGGCCAGTGTAACCAGCGGCCCGCAGGCGGGAAAGATCTGCTTGTGTGTAGGATTGATACTGCCCGCGCAAGCTTTGGGGCATATCAATAAATTCTATCTGGCGCTCGCAGCCAATGGCATCGCACACGGCATGGGCCAGATCCAGATACGTGCGTGCTGTGCCGGTGCCGCAGTTAAACAGGTCTGATACCTCCGGGTTATCATACAGCCAGAGCATAACGTTTACGACATCACCCACCCATATGAAGTCACGGGCCTGCATGCCATCTGCAATGTCTGGCCTATCAGACCGGAACAAACGGGCGGGTTGGCCAGATTTAACCTCATCATACTTCACTTTCACCACAGAGATCATTTTGCCTTTGTGGTATTCGTTCGGCCCGTAAACGTTAAAGAACTTTAGTCCGGCCCATTGTGGCGGGCGCGGTGTGTGCTGATCCAGCGTGGTGGTAACGTGTTGATCAAACACGTGTTTGGACCAGCCGTACAAATTGAGTGGCCGCAGTTGTGAGAGATGCCCCGGATCATCATTAAAAAGTTCGGGTTTATCCGCTGCGCCATATGTGGCGGCGGAAGACGCATAAATAAATCTTGCGCGGTTGCGTGTGCACCAGTCCCATAGTGTTTGCGAGAGTTCGACATTGGTGCGCCACACCAGATCACCATCTGTTGCGGTGGTCTCACTAATAGCGCCCATATGGAAGATGGTGTCTATTTTGGGGGTGGTCGCCAGAAAATCTTCCAGGTTTTCTGGGGCAATCAGGCGTGTTGGTGCATGTTGGGACACATTGCGCCATTTGCCTTCCTGCCCAAGCCAATCAACAATTATGGTTTCCAGCCCTCTGGCGGCCAATGCTGCCTGTAGGCATGAGCCGATAAAACCGGCTCCCCCTGTAATTACTATCATGGTGCGGGAGTATAATGGGCGGCTTCGCACACTCCAAGCTGTCAAATGCCTGATGTGTTCAGAGGTGGTGTTTCATCCCGTAGTCAGAGCGCAATATATTGCCTACTATTTACGCGTAATTGCAATTTATCAGGAAAGAGGCCCGTAGCATGAGCGAAGAAATTACAGTTGTTGCTTTTTTAAAGGTAAAGCCGGGCACAGAGGAAAAAGTGGCGCGGGCTATGGTGGCGTGCATCAAGCCATCTCGTGCAGAAAGCACCAACAGCCAGTACGTGCCCAACCGTGATCTGGATGATCCGCAGACATTTGTTTTTGTAGAACGTTGGGCAAGCCGTAAGGCATTGCAGGATCATATGGAAACACCGCATTTTAAAACACTTGCAGCAGAAATTAGCCCGCTGTTGGAAAAGCCAATTCAGCTTCATATTTTGCAGCCTTTGCCCGGTGCCTGAACGCATACGCTGAAATCTGCATAAAAAAACGGCCCCACTTGTATGGGGCCGTTTTTGTTTTGGGTTACCGAGTAAAATAAGGCTGCTATCGCAGCACAAACTGCTGGAAAACAACCACCAGTCCGATACAGAAGGTTAAAAACAGGCTGTGCTTAAAGGTGCGCGCCAGCACAGTGCCTTCCTGACCTTTCAAGGATGTTACAGATACGCCGGTAGTGATGTTCTGGGGGGAGATCATTTTGCCCATGACACCGCCGGACGAGTTTGCAGAAGCAAACAGCACCGGGTCTAGCGAAAGCTGATGCGCTGCGGCCACCTGCAAGTTGCCGAAAAGCGCATTGCCAGAGGTATCACTTCCTGTCAGGAACACGGCAATCCAGCCTAGGAAAACAGAAACCAGCGGAAAGACCATACCAGCGGAGGAAACCGCATACCCTAAAGTATAGGTCATGCCGGAATAGTTCATCAAAAACGCCAGCCCAATTGTGAGTGCAACAGTTACGACAGCCAGCCAACCCTGCTTGAGTGTGGTGCGGGCAGCCGTGCCAAATTGTTGCAACGTGGTGCGGGTGAACAGGGCTGTTAGAATGGTAGCAACCAAAATGGCCGTGCCTGTGCCCAATGGTTCAAACTTCCACACAGCGGCATAAGGCGTTTTGTAAAGAGAGATAAACACCGCATTATCCAGCCCAGGCCAATGAATGGGCAGCGTGCCAATTTTGGCAATATGCAGGGCATCCCACGCAATCACCACAGCAATAACCGTGATCCAAGGAATCCATCCTTGCCAGCGGGGAACAGCAGGAGCCGCGCCAGCTTGCTGACTGTTCAAGCCGCTGAGATCAATAGCGTATTGTGGGTCTGATGCTGGTTTCCAAAAACGCAGGAAGCCAATGGTAGCAACAAGCGCTACGCTGGAAGAAAGCACGTTGCTGAGGCTGTAAAGTCCGGCACCAGAGATAACCAGTAGTGTCAGGGCAAAGCTGCCACCGGCTACCAGCAGCACAGGCCATGTCTGCCGGACGGAACGCCACCCGCCGTAAAGCGCCATAACGTAAAAGGGAATAAGCAGAGCAAAGGGAGTAAGCTGCCGCCCAATGGTTGCCCCCAGCACATCTGCTGGTAAGCCTGTAATAGAGCCCAGAACGGTAACAGGAATACCCAAGCCACCAAAGGCTACCGGTGCGGAGTTAAAGATCAGCACATAAGTAAGGGCATCCAGTGCCGGAAAACCCAGCATGATCAGTAAAGCGCTGGTAATGGCTACAGGTGTGCCAAATCCAGCCACGCCTTCCAATGCAGCACTAAAGCAGAAGCCCAGCACCACCAGCATGATGCGCCTATCATTGGGAACGTGTTGGATAATCCAGTCTCGGAAGGCATCAAACCGCCCATTTTGCACGGCCACATTGAACAGAAAGAGTGCAGAAAGTGCGATCCACATAACTGGCAGAAGAGAAAATACAACGCCGTTGCTGATGCTGGCGACTGCCAGTTTGGCTGGTAGCCCCCAGATGGTGATGGCAACAAGCAACCCGACAATTAAGCCGCCCAGGGTGGCCTGCCATGCCGGACGGCGTAGAATACCCATAACAAAGAGTGTCACGATAATAGGTGAGGCCGCGAGCAGAAATGACAGCACAAGGCTGTGCCCCGCCGGAACAAGTGGCTGTATGAACATGGCAGTTCCTGAATAGGCGTTATTCCCCTTCTTATGTGGGGGATAAAGCAATCTTAAGCGGGCGGTTGCGGCGTGATGCAAGAAAAAATGTCGTTATAACAATATGTTGTGATGAGGGAACTTTTAGATAAGGCCGCTTAACAGCCACCTTCCATGAAAATGACATATTGGTAATAGATGTGGGGGTGTCCCGTAATCCGTGCTTTTTGTCGCAAGTTTATGGGACAAGCCTTATGGCAGAAGTTCATACGGAAGGGGACAGCGGGTGTCTTTTCGGGTTCAGCAACGGCAAATAGTATATGCTGCGCTCATGCTGGGGTTGGCGGGGTGCGCGACACCTGCCGTCAGACCCGGGGGATATGCCTCCTCTCAGGCGTATTATCAGGCCGCATATGAAAGATCAGAAGCCAACCCAGCTGCCTATAGGCCTGTAGGTTCGGCAGAAGATCCTTGGGGGCCATACATAAAAGAAGCATCGCAGCGTTTTTCCATACCGGAAAGCTGGATACGCGCTGTGATGCAGCAGGAATCGGGCGGGCATCAGTATCTGGATGGTCAGCTTACAACGTCATCTGCTGGCGCAATGGGGCTAATGCAGCTTATGCCTGCTACTTATGCGGATATGCAAAGCCAGTTCAATCTGGGGGGAGATCCGTATAACCCGCATGATAATATCATGGCAGGCGCAGGTTATATCCGCCAGATGTATGATCATTATGGCGCACCAGGATTTTTGGCAGCCTACAATGCAGGCCCGCAGCGCGTGGATGATTACTTAACATCCGGGCGGCCTTTGCCGGATGAAACGGTGAATTATGTTGCATCCATTACGCCACATTTAGGCACAACAACGGCACCAACAGGCAGTTTTGCTCCGTCCTCTGCTTCTGTCATGGTAGCCAGCGTAGGTTCATCTGTGGCAGCTGCTCCTGTGGCAGAATATGCACGAGCGGATCTTGCGCGCACAGCCGATGGCTGCTTGCGTGATCCTAATGCAGCGTATGATCCCTCAACCCCTTGTTTGATGGATAGAGATACGCCGCATCCTGATCCGCAACCGGTTGAAGAGGCAGCTCCTGTAGAAGTTGCACAGGCCCAACCGGTTAGCATTTCAGATCAGGCGGTAATAGCTACCCCGCTTGCGGTAGCGCCTCGTATTACACCAGTGCAAACTGCGGCTTACAATTTACCTTCAGCACAAAGGCATTATGCTTCTTCCACCCCTGCGCATGTTCTCACACTGCCTTCATCACCTTTGCATGGAAGATCATCCGGCGCGGTACAGGTTGGGGCTTTTGCATCCTATGCCGAGGCCCAGCGCACGCTAGACTCGGTACGCCGTCTGTTAACAGCGCATGCTTTATCTGTGCGCCCTACTGTTACACAGGCTTCCGTGGCGGGGCGGTCTTATTATCGGGCGCAGTTTATTACGGCCCAAAATACTGGCCCGGCAGATGTTTGTCAGGTGCTACGGGCACGTTCTTTGCCGTGTATTGAGGTGCGCGGAGGGTAGCGGAAGGAAAGTCTTTTCCCTTTTGATCCAATTACCTGTAAAGCCACTGCGTCTTCCAGAAAAACAAAGTGGAACAATAAATGGAAAACGCAGCAATGCCTGATAAGGGAACAGAAAGTACTTTTCCCATAAAGGTTGTGGTTGTTGGTGTTCTGGCTGCAACAGCTGGTTTAATGTCCGGTTTGGATATTGGTGTTATTTCCGGAGCGTTAGATTTTCTGGCGCAGGATTTTCATGCCTCTACCCTGGCGCAGGAATGGATTGTCAGCGCCATGATGGCAGGCGCTGCCGTAGGGGCTGTATGTGCTGGGTGGATTACCCGACATACCGGGCGCAAATGGTCTTTGGTTTTTGGGGGCGGCGTTTTTATTGCCGGCTCCTTACTCTGCGCTTTGGCGTGGTCTGTGCCTGTGCTTATAGTCGGGCGTTTGCTTATGGGGCTGGCCATCGGCGTGGCTGCTTTTGCTGCGCCTCTTTATCTTTCGGAGGTATCAGACCAATCCAGCCGTGGCGCCATGATTTCCACCTATCAGCTTATGATTACGATAGGTATTTTTCTGGCGTTTTTAAGCGATACGTTTTTCAGCTACCACGGACAATGGCGGTGGATGTTTGGCGTTATTGCCATCCCCGGTGTTGTTTACGTTATTGGTGTTTTGTTTCTGCCTTATAGCCCGCGTTGGCTGATGATGCGTGGCCGTAGGGACGAAGCGCTGGAAGTGCTAACCAGCCTGCGCGCGACACCGCAGGAAGCACGAGCGGAAATAAAAGCCATTCATAACCAGTTACAGGCACAGCAAAATGGCTGGAGCTTATTGCGAGCAAACAGCAATTTTCGCCGTTCGGTTGGTTTGGGTATGTTGCTGCAAATTATGCAGCAGTTCGCGGGTATTAATGTGGTGATGTATTACGCCCCGCGTATTTTTCAGCTCGCAGGTTTTGTCGGCACTGCACAGATGTGGTGTACTGCCATGATCGGGCTGGTGAATGTGATGGCAACATTCCTAGCTATTAGTTTGGTTGATAAGTGGGGGCGCAGGCCAGTTCTGTATTGTGGCTTTGCCATTATGGTGCTGAGCATGGCGTGCTTATCTCTTCTGCTGCATGGCAGTATGGTGGATCAGGCATCCCGCATGGCATGTGTGTTTATGATTATGGTTTTTATTGTAGCGCATGCCATGTCCGCCGGGCCGATTGTGTGGGTGCTGTGTTCGGAAATTCAGCCGATGCAGGGTAGGGATCTGGGCATTATGCTTTCCACGCTTACAAACTGGATTGCCAACATGATTGTTGGTGCTTCTTTTCTAAGTGTGCTGGCATTGCTGGGTGGTTCTGCCACCTTTGGAATGATTGCCATATTGAATGCCTGCTTTTTAGGGCTGACATATTTGTTTGTGCCAGAAACCAAAGGTATCAGCTTGGAACAAATTGAGCAGAATCTGATGTCTGGCAAAAAACTGCGGAATATCGGGGTTTCTTGAACCAAAGCATAGGAATGGACGCAGACAAAATGCGTCCATTCTAAAAGGGCAAGAGCGCAAATTCGTATGCAAAATCTTGCACAGAAAGAAATTTAGATTTTCTTGGAAAATTCTGGCGCACCCGAAAGGACTCGAACCTCTAACCCCCAGATTCGTAGTCTGGTGCTCTATCCAGTTGAGCTACGGGTGCGCCGTGAGCGGGTATTTAGCCGAGGGCGGTGAGGTCGGCAACCCCTAAAATGTAAAAAAGTGAAATTTTTTTGTCAGTCATTCCCAAGAAAGTTTTTCCAGCTTCGGTCTGCCGGGCGGTGGAGCGTAACATGCGCCCGACATTCTGGCGTTCCGTATGTGCCTTCAAACGTCTCGCCAGCCGGATGGGCTTCAAACACCATGGGAAGCGGCTGGTTTTTGGCATCTTTTAGAATAAGCTGGGCATGATAGTGCTGTTTGTTCTTATCAGGCGTGCCTCGCAGGATAAGCGTGCCCATTTCCGGCACAAAAATCATGCGTTTAGGTTCAATCTGCATAAGTGATGTGCCGTTAACGGGGCAGTTTTCGCCTTGATCCTGCACCAGTGTGCCAATCCATTCCCCATATGGGTCATCTGCGGCAGAGGCAGGTTGTTTGGCTGCTTGTGCCGATGTGCAAAAAAAGCCAATGCCAGCCAAAGCCAGTGCGCCATATTCCATCCAACAGGAAAAACGTGTGTGCTTCATGCAAAAACTCCTGATTTCGTTGGCAATCTGTACCTTGTGTATGGCACAGGCAAGGCAGGTATCAGGCAGGATAGGTGCGCACCTTTCTGGTTTTTAGGGTGACGCCATGACAGCATGGCTTTATATCCGCCTGTAAGAGAGCCCGTGTAGCCCTATATGTGGTTACACATCCTTAGGAAAAGCCAGTTCTGGCACTGAAATCAGAAAGACCTGCAGTTCATGTCTGTTGATGCCACCCCGCCTGTTTCGCCTTCCAAGCTGGATGAATCCTTGCACCATGACCGTATTCTGATTCTGGATTTCGGAAGTCAGGTTACGCAGCTTATTGCTCGCCGCGTGCGCGAAAGTGGTGTGTATTGTGAAATCTGGCCGTTTACGGCAGATGCCGAACGGATTCGTCAGTTTTCACCCCGTGGTATTATTCTTTCTGGTGGCCCTGCCAGTGTGAACAATCCGGATGCTCCGCGCGTGCCAGATGTGGTGTTTGAAATGGCCGTGCCTGTACTGGGTATTTGCTATGGCCAGCAGGCTATGTGCAAACAGCTTGGCGGACAGGTTGAAAGCGGAGACCACCGTGAATTCGGTCGTGCCTTTGTTGATATTGTAGAAGATTGTGCGCTTTTCCGTGGTGCATGGGCACGCGGTGGGCGTGAGCAGGTGTGGATGAGCCACGGTGACCGTGTCGTGGAACTTCCCCCCGGTTTCCGCACAGTTGCTGTAAGCGAAGGTGCACCGTTTGCAGTTATCGCAGATGAAGGACGCCGCTTATATGGTGTGCAGTTCCACCCGGAAGTGGTGCACACACCGCATGGCGCAGCATTGCTTAAGAACTTCACCCATAACGTAGCGGGCTGTTCCGGTACGTGGACGATGGCAGGTTTCCGTGAAATGGAAATTGCCCGGATTCGTGAGCAAGTGGGTGATGGCAAGGTTATCTGTGGTCTTTCTGGCGGCGTGGATTCTTCCGTGGCTGCAGTACTGATCCATGAAGCCATTGGCGATCAGTTGACTTGTATTTTTGTTGATCACGGTATGCTGCGTGCTGGGGAAGCGGATGATGTTATCAAGACATTCCGCGGCCAGTTCAACATTCAGCTTGTGCACCGTGATGCCTCAGACATCTTCCTGAAAGCGCTGGAGGGTGTCACAGATCCAGAAATCAAGCGGAAAACCATCGGCCGCCTGTTTGTGGAAGTGTTTGAAGAAGAAGCAACCAAGCTGGGTGGTGCGCAGTTCCTTGCTCAGGGCACGCTTTATCCGGATGTGATTGAAAGCGTCAGCTTTACGGGTGGTCCTTCCGTTACCATTAAGTCGCACCATAACGTTGGTGGCTTGCCAGACCGTATGAACATGAAGCTGGTTGAACCGCTGCGTGAACTGTTCAAGGATGAAGTGCGCGATCTGGGGCGTGAACTGGATATTCCTGAAATTATTGTCGGGCGTCATCCGTTTCCGGGGCCGGGTCTGGCTATTCGTATTCCAGGCAATATCACGCGGGAAAAACTGGATCTGCTGCGTAAGGTCGATTCCGTGTTTCTGGAAGAAATTCGTGCTGCCGGGTTGTATGATGCCATTTGGCAGGCTTTTACTGTGTTGTTGCCTGTGCGCACTGTTGGTGTGATGGGCGATGGTCGCACGTATGATCAAGCCTGCGCTCTGCGTGCCGTAACCAGCACAGATGGCATGACAGCAGATGTTTATCCGTTTGACATGGGCTTCCTCACCCGTGTTGCTGGACGCATTGTAAACGAAGTGCGCGGGATCAACCGCGTTACGTATGATATCACATCCAAGCCGCCGGGCACGATTGAGTGGGAATAAGTTTCCCATCGTAAAAAAGGCCGGGTGGCTGTAAAGCCCCCGGCCTTTTTTATTGGTTCCTTGCCAAATATCTTACTTGTTCAACCAAGGTGCGATTGGCAAATTTTTTGCTCGTAAAAATTCAGGGTTGAACAGTTTGGATTCATAACGGGCACCACCATCGCAAAGAATGGTGACAATTCGATGCCCCGGGCCAAGTTTGCGTGCGGTGCGGATTGCAGAAGCCACGTTAATGCCAGAAGATCCACCAACGGAAAGGCCTTCTTCACCTAGCAGGCTATAAATAATGCCTAGGGCTTCCGGGTCTGGAATCCGCTCGGCATCATTAATAGGTGCGCCTTCCAGATTGCCCGTTACACGGGACTGGCCAATGCCTTCTGTAATGGAAGAACCAGAAACAGATAGGTCATTGCTTTTCACCCAGCCATACAGGCCAGAACCTTCTGGGTCTGCCAGCACAATACGGGGGGCAGCTACGCCATCGCGTTTGGCTGCATCGTGCAGGCCCAAGGCTACGCCAGCCAGCGTGCCGCCTGTGCCGCAAGCGCAGGTAAAGGCATCTACCTTGCCGCCCATCTGCTGCCAGATTTCTGGTGCGGTAGTGGCGCGGTGGCCTTCACGGTTGGCAATGTTGTCAAACTGGTTGGCCCACACCCATCCGTTTTCTTCGGAAAGACGGCGTGAAACGTGTACATAATTGCCCGGATCACGGTAAGGCTTGGCAGGTACAAGGCGAAGGTCTGCCCCAATCATACGTAGGAAGCCGATTTTTTCCTGACTCTGAGTTTCGGGCATGACAATAACGCATTTATACCCGCGCGCATTGGCAACCAGTGTGAGGCCGATGCCTGTGTTGCCTGCCGTACCTTCAACAATGGTGCCTCCGGGTTTTAGCACGCCACGGCGTTCTGCATCTTCAATAATAGCCAGCGCTGCACGATCCTTGACGGAACCGCCCGGATTCATGAATTCGGCCTTGCCGTAAATATCACACCCCGTGGCTTCAGACGCTTTGCGCAGGCGTACCAGTGGGGTTCCGCCCACAGCACCCGGCATGTCGGCAGAAAGTGTGGTCCAGCCGGGATGAGGGGTGGAAATGGCATTTTCAGTCATTTGGTTACACCTTATGCTGTCACGTTATAATGCGTTGATCAGACTATCATGCCCCACCTGAAAATTCTGCCCCAAGGGCAAACAGATGGAACATGGCAGCTTGTGCAGTTTTTTTATTGGCCAGCTGTTGGTTCCTGTTCAGCATCGTACAGCACTTCCAGCACCGCCGCCCACGGATAGCGTGAATCATAGCTCTGACCATCGGGGGAGGTGAGGCGCCCTTGGGTGTCTGTTGGTACATGTGTCAGGGCCACGGCATCATCAATATTGCCGCCGATAATGCTGATCTGCCGACCAAAAGGCTGCCCATTCTGGCCAACTGCTACAACAAAGCCGCAATGGGCAGGAAACCCGTAAGATGTTGGTAGGCTGGAAAATCGGATAGTGTCTTTGCTACGGCCCCGTGCAACGCAGATCAGATCACCGGGTTTTGGGGTGTAATTTGCAGGGTCTTGCGCCCGCAAAATGGGAGATTGCCCAGAAGCTGCTGCGTTGATGTAAGTAGAATGATTGGGAGAATAGGGGAAACGGCTGTTGGCCCCGGCTACGCGCATAACGTAGGAAATAAAAGCAGCGGACCACGCATAAGATCCATCATGCACAAAGTCGGTTAGTCGGCCGTTGGCATCGTGTTTACCGGTCCATGATGTTTCGGTCATGTCCGGGTCCATACCAATCCACCAGTATTCTCCTACGCGTTCCCACAGGCCGGGGGCGCGTTCTGGCTTAACAGAGGCCACTTGTGGTTCTGGGCGCTGTTCCGGGTCATCATCATTCACCGGGCTTCCAAACAGGCGCCATTCACGCATGGCAATTCCAACAACATCCTGCCGGTTAAAGGGCTCAAAATTGCGGGTAGCAAAATCCGGCACATGGCCACCATAGCCGTAGCCACCACTGGCTGTGTTCCAAGCGTTGGTGCTGGAAGCAGCGCTTGGGGTGGGGCGTGCACCTGGCTGTGGTTGCTGGGTGGCACATGCTGCCAGACACAAAGGGGCCAGCAGGGCAACGGTAAGCTTGCGTGACAATCTCGTCTCCATACCAGAACAACTCTCCGGCAGATCCGGAGCGCGAGACAACCATTGGTCGGAAGTCTGAATGATATAGCAATAAGCGCCTGTTGTTCTGGGTGGAAGAGGGTTTGTGTTTTTGTGCGGCGTCTGTTTCTTTTTTGCGCCTGTGTTATCAGGCGTCAGGCACGGTTACATCTGCCATGCGGGCATTGACGCACTGGATGGCGTCTGCCGGTTTAAGTGCCACCACCAAACCTCTGCCGCCGCCATTAATATAAAGTGTATCCAGTTTGAGAACACTTTCGTCCAATACAACCGGTACTTGCGTGCGTGCGCCAAAGGGGCTGATGCCACCTACCTTAAACCCAGTTAGGGCTTCGGCTTTTTCTGCACCCAGCATCCGCGCGTTGCGTCCCCCAAACAGGGCGGCTACTTTTTTCAGGTCCATTTTTTTATGAACAGGAATGGCCACGCAAACAATTTGCTTTTTATCAATTTCAACCATTAGGGTTTTAAAAACCTTGTTTTGGTCGATACCAATACCAGCAGCGGCATGTAGGCCAATTTTTCCGGGGTCTGATACATAATCATAATCATGCAGGGTAAAGGCAACGCCATGAGCAGTCAGAAACTGCGTTGTTGGTGTTTCAATGGTTTCTGACATGGTAGCCCTTTCTGGAAAATCCATGAAGCATTGTGCCTTTTGCAAGGCATGCACATGGTTCCGCTTATTCAATAGTTACTCTTAGCGTCAAGTCATGGAGGCTGCATACCGCCATGCAACATGGCGGTATGCAGAATGGTCTTTACGTATGGTTGGGGAACAGGCCGAGGAGACCGCTTTCTGTAGCAGGGCAGCAGCCTTTTTCTGTAATCAGCCCAGTTACAAGTCTGGAGGGTGTGACATCAAAGGCGGGGTTAGCTGCAGGGCTATGATCTGGAGTGATTTGCACGGAACCTATTTTTCCGTCTGTCATACGCCCCTGCACGTGCGTAACTTCGGATGCTGCACGTTCTTCAATAGGAATATCACGGATACCATCGGCAATACGCCAATCTATGGTTGTAGAAGGTAATGCAACCCAGAATGGTATTTTATTGTCCTGCGCAGCTAGAGCTTTCAGATAAGTGCCTATTTTGTTCGCAACATCTCCATTGCGTGTTACGCGGTCTGTTCCAACAATAACAATATCAACTTGGCCATGCTGCATCATATGGCCTCCTGCATTATCTGTAATAACAGTATGCGGAACACCGTGGCTGCCGAGTTCCCATGCAGTAAGGGCAGCGCCCTGGTTGCGTGGGCGTGTTTCATCTACCCACACATGCACGTTCAGGCCCAGATCATGCGCCATGTAAATAGGGGCCAAGGCTGTCCCCCAATCCACTGTGGCAATCCATCCAGCATTACAGTGGGTTAAAATGTTCAGGCGCTGGCCTTTTTCTTTTTTGGCGGCAATATCCTGCAAAAGTTTAAGGCCATGCTTGCCAATAGCTTCATTTTGGGCTGCATCTTCATTGCAAATACGCAGGGCTTCTGCATAAGCAGCGGATACCCGGCTTTCTGGTGGGATAGGCCGGAGAGTATTTAGCATTCTTTCAAGCGCCCAACGCAAATTTATGGCGGTAGGGCGTGTTGCTGCAAGCATGGCTGCGTTTTGTTCAAGACTGGTATCGCTGCTGTCTGTGCGTAATGCCAATGCCAGACCATATGCGGCAACAGCACCAATAAGCGGAGCACCACGTACCTGCATACTGGTAATGGCATGGGCTACATCCTGAACAGTTGTAAGCCGCAGGATGTCCAGTGAAAAGGGAAGGCGTGTCTGATCGAAAATATGAATAGACCACAGGTCTTTTTCATCAACCCATACACTGCGGAAAGAGGTGCCATTGATTTTCATGAAGCATGTTCCGTGAGAAGGAGAGGTCTGCGTTTAGGATATAAGGATGATTACCTGTTTTGGGCAACAGGGTACAAGCACATGAAATTTTTGAGAACGTATTTAGAACATTTTTAAGGTAAATAGATCAGAAGAATGAAATATATCTTTAAATCTGAAAGTATTTTTTTGCATTTTCTATAGCATTTGTTATGTAGAATGAAAATCTAAGGCTATACCTGTTCTTGTAGGTATGTGCTTCAGTTAGAGAAGTTTTGAAGTTTAAAAATTTTGTTTATATATCTCCTTATTTTTAAAGGAGGTTGAGAGGGAGTTAAAATGAGTGAGACAAGAACCCGCCGAAAACCTGCTGCGGGTAAAACGGTTTCTAAGCGTAAAGTTGCCGCCGCAACCCCCAAAAAGCGCACATCTCGCGCAAAAGTTGTCGAAGTAGAAGAACTTTTTGATTTTGAAGCAGAGCCAGAAGCTCCTAAGCCACGCCGTTCTTATGTGCGTAAAGCTGCTGCCCGTAAGCCTGCTGAAGAAAAAACAGTAGCGCCTAAAACAACGGCACGTAAAAAAACAGTAGCAGCTAAGGCCGAGAGCAAGGTTGCCCCCAAGCCAACGCGGCGCACTAAAGCCAAAGCGGAAGACGTTGTGGAAAAGCCAGTGCGTGCAACCAAAGCAACACGTGCTGCTAAAGCTCCGGTCACTGCATCAACGCGTAAAACTGCAAAGTCAGCTACTAAGGTTGAGGCAGCCAAACCTGTGCGTGCTACACGTACCCCAAAAGCAACAGCAGCCAGCAAGGTTGCAAAACCAGCAGTTCCAGCAACCCGTAAGCGGACTGTGCGTGTTGTAGAACCCGCAGCTAAAAAGAAGCTTTCTGCCGTGGAAAAGCTGCGTATTGTGCAGGAAGAACGTCGCCGTAAACGGTATGAACGTTTGGCAGCAGCAGAGGCTGAAAAAACTTCGGCAAAGGCACCCGCAGCACGGAAGACAAAGGCTAAAACAACCCGTCGCACCCGGGCATCCTAAATATAACGGTATTTTATCTGGTTTAGAGATTTATCAGTAAAATAATGTTGTTTTAAAAAGAGCCCATTCCGGTAAAACGGGGTGGGCTTTTTTTTTAATTAAATATTCTGGATCTATCTGTGAAGATATGCAGATGGCATGCGAAAATAGAATTCCCTTTTTAGCTAATCGTACGATTAAAGTTGCCGCTTAGCAGATAGCAGTTGCTTGCAAATTCTGCCGTATGGTCAAGATCAGGTTCAAGTGCATCTTCTACCATAACACGGCGCAACCGTAGGATAACGGCTTTTTCGGAAGCATCGCCGTGTAGATATTCCGATATCTTTGCCAACCACGCACTAATGCCGTTCTGCTCTGTTAGCATAAGAGGGTGCCGCTTATTTAGGGGAAGCCCGTTTTGTAACAACAGAGATGCTACGGGGGCATCAGTAATATGATACAGAAAATTGCCTGCTTCCTTGGCGTGCGTGGCTGCCAAGGAAGGTATGCGTGTCAGACGGATCTCATCTGGCAAAAAATGTGTGCGTAAGGGTGGAAGAAGCGGAAGTGAGAATAAGTCCGTTTGCGTTTCTTTCGCGTCGGTTCGGTGCTTCTGTTGAACATGATGTGGTTTTGAGTTGGTTGTACGTTGTCTTTCTTTCGCAAAAGGCAGAGGCAGCCCCGGTAATGTATTCTGTAATGACAACAGGTGATGATTACCCATTATGCACCTTGATGAGGGATCTCTTTTGTGGGCCGTTTTGATGCACACTCTGCACATAGCCCTTCCACTTCAACCGAGGTGCTCTGCATTACAAAGTCTTCGTTTTTACAAATGTGTTTCAGGGTTTCCAGAACAGTTGTATCCGCTATTTCCGTTACGGTTTTGCAGTTGCGGCAGATGAGAAACTGGGCCGTATGCAAGCAGGCTTCCGAGTGCTCATGCGTATGAGAACAATGGCGCAGATTGGTGCAGGGAATAAAAGCAGACAAGCGTTCAATACGGTGGATCAGGCCGTGTTCAAGTAGAAAATCGAGTGCCCGATATACTGTAGGAGGGGCGGGGCGCCGTTCTGCTGTTTTAAGTTCTTCCAGCAGATCATATGCCCCAACTGGACGCGCATGCATAAGAATAAGCCCGAGCACATCACGGCGCTGGGCCGTCATTCGCGCACCTTGTTGGGTGCATAGAGCAGTAGCTTTATCGAGTTGATGCTCAATATGCGCAGGAAAGGCATGAGCTGAGGTTGCTGTGGAAGAAGACGTAGGGTGGGGCATGTTCATCATCCGTTCTCTGTATTTCTTAGCGTAACTGATCTGAGAGGTGAAGACCAAATTTGCGCGGGTGAGGAGGTGACGTGCAGCTGATAAAATGTAATAATATTACATTGCATTCAAGCATGGTAGGATAACGCGTATGGAATTGATGAAAACAAAAGGCACTTCACGCCGGATGTTGTTGGGCATGGTGGCTGTGCTTGGTTTTGCAACCATGGGCACAGCAGGTAGTGCGACCGCGCGTCCTTTGTCTGTTGTGGCGGCAGAAAATACATGGGGGGACTTGGCTGCGCAGATTGCTGAGCCAGACATGCACGTGACATCTATACTTGTATCACCTGCTGTTGATCCGCATTTATATGCTCCTACACCGGATGATGCGCGGCGTGTGGCGGATGCTACGTTGGTTGTAGCCAATGGTGCGGGATACGATGCATGGATGGATCATTTGGTGCAGGCTTCTGCTTTGCCGCAGGCGCGGTATGTGCGTGCAGATACATGGTCTGGGTGGCACGAGGGCGGGAATGCCCATTTATGGTATGATTTGAACGCTGTGGCAGATTTTGCTCAAAGATTTGGAAAAGCGTGCGAGCAAGCAGATCCAGCACACGCAAAAGCATATGCTGAGCGGGCTCGGAAGTTGGGGGCTGATATTGCCAGCGTACAGGCCCAGGCCGCAGCATTACGCTCGCATGTGCAAGGTATGGCTGTGGCCGCAACAGAACCTCTATTTACCCCGCTGGCCAGTTACCTTGGTTTGGACATGAAGGAAAATGCCTTTCAGATTGCAATCATGAATGATGTTGAACCTCCACCTGTTGCTGTTGCTGCATTTGAGCAAGATCTTGCTCAAAAAAAACTACGGCTACTTGCCTATAATGTGCAGGTGGAAGAACCAGCCAGCAAACGTTTGATAGATCTGGCCCATAAAGCAGATGTGCCTATTCTGCCGCTAGCGGAAATTATGCCGCAGGATACGCATTGGCAAATATGGATCAGTTCAACTCTTACGCAAATTGCGCATTTGCTTGGTGTCGCGCCGTAATGTCATCTTCTGCTGTGCAAGTGGCTGGCGTAACTTTGTTACGCCAGAAAAAAACAGTGCTGGATAATATCAGTTTTACAATTCCTGCAGGCAGTTTTGTAGCTGTTTTGGGTGGAAATGGGGCTGGAAAGACAACCCTGTTTAGAACTCTTCTGGGGTTGGAAAAACTTTCGGCTGGCCAAATATGGATAGAAGGCCAGCCGGTGCAAAAGGGCCGTATGCCTATAGGGTATATGCCTCAGGTGCGCGCTATGGTGGCTGCACAACTTAGCGGCTGGAGCACAGTTGCCGCAGCGCAGCAGGGCTGGAAATGGGGCCTGCCATTTTACGGCAAACAGGCTAGAGCGGATATTGATGCAGCTTTGGCCGCAGTAGATGCGCAGGATCTGGCGCGGCGACCGGTAGGCTCCCTTTCCGGAGGAGAAAGGCAGCGGCTCATGTTGGCGCAGGCATTGCTGGATAATCCACATATCTTGTTGCTTGATGAGCCTTTGGCCAGCCTAGATCCTGCTCGTATGCGTGAAACAGCAGAACGTATTCATACACTGGCACGAGACAGGAATATAACGGTGCTCATGTCTACCCATGATATCAACCCTCTTATGGGGTTGATGGATCATGTTCTTTACATGGCGCATGGCAAGGCAGTGCTGGGGCGCGTGGAAGATGTGATGACAACCCAAACACTCAGTGCACTTTACGGCGCACCGGTTGAGGTGATTAAGGCGGGAAACAGATTATTTGTTGTGGCAGAAGGTGGTGGGGCATCACTTCAGTCCTGTATGTGCGTGGGGCATAGTGCTTGATGCTTGAGTATGAATTTATGCGCACCGCTTTTCTGGCGGCGTTTTTGGCGGCGCTGGTGTGTGGGCCTGTGGGGTGGTTTCTTGTCTTGCGTGGGCAAAGCTTTGCCAGTCATGCGCTTTCGCACGTAGGCTTTGCCGGAGCCGCTGCAGCCCTTCTGTTAGGTCAGCCCGCTTTGCTTGGACTTGGGCTTGGTGCTGTTGGTGGCGGTGTTGCCATAGGGCTGGTGGGAGATAGGCTGGTAGGCCGAGACGTAACAATCGGACTAGTGCTTTCTGTCGCCATGGGTTTTGGGGCGCTGTGCCTGCATTTTCTAACCCATTCTGCCAGTTCAGCCACAGCACTGCTTTTTGGTGATATTCTGGGTATCGGGT
This sequence comes from Acetobacter sp. DmW_136, assembly GCF_008690365.1. Taxonomy (NCBI): domain Bacteria; kingdom Pseudomonadati; phylum Pseudomonadota; class Alphaproteobacteria; order Acetobacterales; family Acetobacteraceae; genus Acetobacter; species Acetobacter sp. DmW_136. The sequence goes on along the minus strand of NZ_VHON01000024.1, from coordinate 42,586 downwards.
CTTCTATGTTAGGCTGGCTGGGTGTTCTTTCCGTAGCTTGTTTGATAGCGCTGGCATTTGTGGCAAGGCCGCTTCTTTTTGCATCGCTTCAGCCAGAGCAGGCAGAGGCGCGGGGTGTGAATATGCGCCTGCTTGATATTCTTTTTCTCATGATTGTTGCTGTAGCTACAGCGCAATGTGCCCAGATCACAGGTGTTTTGCTGGTATTTACGCTTATGATTGCGCCTGCTGCAGCAAGTTTGCGTATGGGTTTTTCACCCTTATTGGGAATGGGCATTGCAACGTTACTTGCGTTGCTGGAAGCTTGGTTGGGTTTGGTGTTGGCTTGGTACACCAATTGCCCTACAGCATTTTGGATTGCAGCGTTAGGTGGCGGTGTATTTATAACCGCCAGTCTGTTTTGCCGCTTGCGGGGCGGCTAAAAAATCTGGCTAGCTCTTGTTACTGCGGCAAGGACCAATCCAGCCAAGACCATAAAGCTACGACTGCTAGCAGCACAACATGCATGATAATCAGGGCTTTGACAGTAATAAACGGGATATAATCATCATCCCCTTTTACTGGATAATCATCATGATAATCCTGTGACATGTTTCAACACCTTGATTGTATGCCTAAAGCCCTTAGGGCTTTAGGGCTGGAGTATGGGGCAGAGCGTGATACATTCTATTAAAATAAACAAGCCCATGTGCGGTTGCATGGGTGCGTAACGCTTGCACAATACCAAACATTACGCTGTGTGTGCCAACTTCTACAATCTGGCTGATCTTGCAGTCAAACGAGGCCACAGCTTCTTCCAGTACAGGTGCGCCTGTTGCCAAGGCGCTCCAATGCCCAGTGGCAAATCGCTCCTGCATGGAGTTGGGGCTGGCAAAAAGGTTGGAGAGATGCTGCTGGGTAGATGCCAGCACGTTTACGCATAATGCGCTACCTTCATGAAAAGCCTGTCTGGCACGGCTTCCACGGTTCAGGCAGACCAAGAGCGTAGGTGGGGTATCTGTTACGGAACACACTGCGGAGGCTGTAAAACCAACGGGGTTTTCCAGCGTTCCTGTTGTAACAATGTTCACAGCTGCGCCAAGTCGGGCCATGGCATCGCGGTAGGCGCTGGTCTCCGGAGCCAACATCTGCTCTCCTTAAATCAATCAAAGATGGTTCGTACGTGTTTGTGCACGAAATAAAGAGGAAAGCAATGACAGAGCAAATTCTTTCCGCCGTATCTGGCGTAACAATGCAGCAGGAAGGGCATCTGGGACGTATTATTTTAGACCGTCCCAAACGGTTGAATGCCGTTGATATCAGTATGGCCAACGGCGTAAAAGCCGCTTTGGAAATGTGGCGGCATGATCCTTCCGTCCATACCATTCTTCTGGAAAGCAGCAGCCCGCGTGCCTTTTGCGCAGGGGGAGACCTACGCGCCATTTATGATCGTCTGAAAGCCCAAGGGGCATTGGCGGCATATGAACTGATGAAGCGCGTATATGATGTGATGCTGTTGTTGGCAGATTACAAAAAACCCATTGTTTCCTTTTTAGATGGCGTAGCTATGGGGGGCGGTATCGGCTTAGGTGGCCATGTGCGGTATCGGGTAGTTACGGAAGCATCTGTGCTGGCTATGCCGGAAACGGCTATTGGTTTGGCCCCCGATGCGGGAGGAAGCTGGTTGTTAGCCCGTGCGCCAGGTTTTTCTGGTTTACGGCGTGCTGTTACCGGTGGGCGTATGAACGGAGCAGAGGCCATAGCCATGGGGTTTGCAGATGTTCTGGTTTCATCGGACTCTCTTACAGATTTAAGAGAAACGTTGAGCGTTGAAAGTGCAGAGCATGTATTCAGCCGCCTTCATTCCCAGCCTGAAAGTCTGGACGTGCAAAATCTGGATTCCTGTTATGATGCGCCAGATATCTTGCAGGTTATTGAAAAATTGAAAGCGGACGGATCAGAAGAGGCGCAAGAGGATCTTGAAGCTTTATCACGTGCTTGTCCGTTTTCTGTGCAGGTAGCATGGTATGGATGGCACCAGGCACGTGCTGCTTCCTCGTTACATGCAGCTTTTGTGCTGGAGGAAAATATGGTGCGCCATATGGTGGCCCGGCCAGATTTTGTAGAGGGAATTCGGGCACGTTTGATTGATAAAGATAACCAGCCTGTGTGGATGCCGCCAACTTTGGCGGAAGTGAATAAGCAGGAAGCTCAAAATTGTTTTGAGAAGTAATGCAAACATGTCGCCCCGGAGCATTTTGTGCTGCGGGGCATAATGTTTTTGGGGTGTTTAGGCGGCTGCAGTTCGGAAAGCGATGGAAGCCGGTGCAGGTTTGCCAATCGGCAGTACTGCATATCCAAAGGCGTCCTCCAGAATTTCAGCAGCAGCGAGATAGATGGCGGAAAAACCGCAGAACAATCCTTCATACCCAGCAAACTGTGTAACAACTGGCATAGCCAGCATATCACCCGCGGCAAGGAGAGCGAATAGAACTGTCAGGCTTAGAAAAATAATCTGATGCGCCCGTGAGGCACGCAGCGTGGCAATAAACATGATAAATGTGAACAATCCCCACGCGAGTAGGTAGCTTCCTACAAGGTTAGGGCTGCTAGCATCCACAATGCCAGTATGAGGTAGGCCAATAAGTGCCACGAACGAAAGCCAGAAAGCACCGTAGGCGCTAAAAGCTGTCATGCCAAAGGTATTGCCATTGCCATATTCCAGCATTCCCGCCAGAATTTGGGCAACACCCCCAAATGTTAGCCCCATGGCCAGAATGGCAGAACCCATAGGTACCAGATCTGCATTATGTAAATTGAGAAGAACGGTTGTTAACCCAAAACCCATTAAGCCTAATGGGGCTGGGTTGGCTCTTCGGTATGTCACCGGAGGCGAGGTGTCGGAATATGCCATGCCAGATACTTCTTGTTATGAGTGATGACTTAAGCATTAAGTAAATGGCAGGGCAGAAGTTCTCTATAAAAAGAAAATTTAGATAAAATTAAATTCATCATCATGACTTTTATTTTAGGAAACTTTTTTCTTTATTTCACCCCACAGAAGTAGACTCCATAAGTGTAGAAACAGAGGCATTTGCCCCCACCTCATCCACAGAGCGATGGATGGGGCCGTATTTGCCATAAAACCCGGGAATGGCGCGGATAATGCCCGCCGCTTGTACGAGGCAGGAGATGGTTCTATCCCGCATAAGGGAGGCGCCATTCTGATCTGTGGCGGTGGTATGGAGAATTGCAGCAGCCTGCTCCAGAGCATCTGCCGTAGCCAGTGGGGTATGCCGCAATAGGGCAAAGGCTTTTAATGCATTTTCAAGAGCAGCGTGAGCTTGCGCATCAAGCTTGGTATGTTCTGCATTCCAGCGCAGGCGTAAAATTAGCCGACCTAGAGAAAGTGTTGCAAAGGCCGCATCTGTATAGCCCTGCCGGTCTATTCCGGAAGGAATAAAGGAAAGACGCATCATCAGCCGCGTGATTTTTTGAAGTTGGAGACCTTCCCATGCAATCCATTGCACGGGCTTGTTACTGTGGGAAAGAGCGAGTTGTTGCAGGCTGCGTGTAAGGGAAGAAACCAGCCGCGCAGCATCCAACCGATGGTCTGGCGGCAGAATAACCCGGAAAACCAGCACCAGAAGTATGCAGGCTGCTACCATGGTTATCCAGTTATTGGTGAGTGCGAGATCATTATAAATAATAGGGTTGTTAATAGAGAGCAGCATGGTGAAAAACACTGCATATCCAAATGCACCAATGCTGTAGCGCGGGTGAAATTGCAACCATACACCAGGTAGTAGAAACAGGCAGAGAGTTAGCCATAAAAGCGGGTAGCCATCTATACGAGGCAGAAACAGGGAATGGCATAAAAAACCCATAGGCACAGCCAACATGGTGCCTGTTGCCATCATGGGGCTTGCTTTACCGGCGGAGGGAGCTGTTGACAGCAGGCTTGATGCGGCGACTACATACAAAATCAGCATAGGGCCTGCGCTCCAGTGGAACACATACCACAGCATGCCAGCCAGAAGTGCAATGAACATGCCGCGCACACCATTGCGCAAGGCTACAGGCCATTCCAGATATTGGCGTGTGTGGAAAGATTCACGATCGCGGCGCAGGCTTGTAAGATCGTATAGGGCAAGATCTATCTGTACCAAAATATCACGCGTATTATCCAATGTGGCCAGCAAACTGGGTGCCGGATTGTTGCGTGAAAGTTGTTCCAGATTTTTCAGGCATTCATGCAGGCAGGCAGAAACCGGGGCGGGGTTTTCCAGCCAGCCGGGTTGTTCTGTAAGGTGCAGAATCTGCTCTAATGTTTCGGCAACATACTGATGCACAGGGCGTGATTGCGCATCTACCAAAGAGAGATTGAGCCAATAAGGATGATAGCTGACAATAAGCCCGGTTAAACGGTTAAGTGCCAAACGCAGATTGGAAATACGGGCCTGCATGTCGGGGTCATCTGCTGCGGCAAATTCTATGGCTGGTGTTAATCCTGCCATACCCGCCAGAAGGCGGCTGCGGCTATCATAAAGAGGTTGCGGCAGGCTACGGAATGCTGTGCCTGTGGTTGTAGTATCTGTTATTTCGGAAGGATTGTTTTCTTTTTCCGTATTTTCTTCTGGGTGAGAAGAAATACCTTCCTGTGCATGAAAGTTTTTTGCGTGGAGAATGGTGTCACGAAAGGCGTTGCCCAGTTTTTCCATCACAGCACTGGGTTTACGGGGGCTTGTTACCATAAATACACAAGCCGTTACCACCACACCGGTTACTACGGCAGAAAGTCGCCCCATTGCAGAAAGAAAAATATTGTCTGGGTCCGCAAAAGCAGGTGCCGCAATAATAACAATTGTATAACCGGTTAGTACAGCAGCATAGGCGCGAAAAAAGCGCAGGAACGTGGCGACCATGCAGGCTATTCCTACAAAAACAGAAAGAGCCGCAAAATACAGAACAGGGGACTGCACAAATACAGCCATAATGCCAATGCTGATAACGGCACCAATAACTGTGCCGATAACACGCCATACGCTTTTGGAAACCATAGCCCCTACAGTTGGATTTGCCACAATAAGAACAGTTGTGGCTGCACTGAGGGGAGAGTGAAGCTGGAACATGAACGCCAGAAAAACGGCAATGCCAATGCATAAAAAGACGCGGGCAGAATAGCCTGCGGTAGCCTTAAAGGCATTCCACTGGGCTTCATCAGAAAAAAGGGCAGGTAAGCAGTGGGAGAACACAGCGTTAAAGGAAGATAGTGTGTTACTGCTTTGCTCGGATCTAGCGTTCATGATGTGTTTCCAGCATGCAGGAAAGATCATGAATTAAGCTACGCACTTGGTCTTCCGTGAGGTTCTGGCGGACATTCTGTTCAAGCTGTGCAGAAATAGTGTGAAACAGCACACATCTTTCTTGCCCTGCAGGTGTGAGCACAAGCTTTTTGGCGCGCCGGTCCTGCATATCCTGTTGGCGTGTGATCAGCTTTTGTTTTTCCAGCAAATCCAGAATACGCACCAGTGCAGAACAATCCACGTTCATGGCGGCTGCAAGATCACTTTGCGTGGCTCCATCGGGCATCATCATCAAATAAGCCATCGGGCGCATACTGGCTAATGTCATGCCATGGGGGCGCAAGGCCCTGTCCAGTTGCGTGCGCCAGACTGTGGCTAACCGCATAATACGGAAGGTAAGCGCCATGTCTGAAAAACGCGTTTCATCCAGTGTGGGCAGAACGCGTGGAGAAGTCATGGAATCCTCATTTGTTAGCAAAAGAATATTTGATATATAAAGTATATTCATACGAATATAACATAGCTGTTTTGCGCGTCAATAATGGAAATAAAGCTACAAAGCACAGGAACATTAGCGTGAAGCCTCACTCCTGTTTCGGATGGTAGAGCTTAAAGTTGTGAGGTCATAAAACTGCGGGTTGAAAGCAAAGGCCGCTTATGCGCATTGTGCACCGGCTAATGGTGTCCTTTATGGGATGAAAAGGGAAGAACGGTGCAAGGCCGTCGCTGCCCCCGCAACTGTAAGTTACCCATGGTGTTCCGTAAGGGCTTTCGGGCCTCAACCACTGGTCTGCATGCAGGCTGGGAAGGTAGGGAGCGCCGTTTTATGTTCTGGCCTATGGCTGGGGTATTATGTGGGTACAAGCCAGGAAACCTGCCATTGGTGCCAGTATGCGTAAGCATGTTGGTGGGCCTTAGTTATTATTAAGTTCTGGCGTTGCTGCTGGCGGGGTGCCCGGCAGGCATAGATGTACCATAGGGTATATTTCCTCTGCTTATCTCTGAGGTAGAGGCGCCGGGTGTCTGCACCCCGTCAAGCGGCTGTTCTTTGAGAATGGCGGTTATTTCAGGGATACAGCATGGCCGAAGCTCCCGATTCTTCTCAAAAATCACTTCAGAATCGTCCTGTTTTGCATGTGTGTGTCACGTGTCGGCGCGGTGGGCCTGCTATGGATCAACCGCCGGGTGCCCAGCTATATGCACGTTTACAGGCCTTGGTGCAGGAAGCAGAAGCTACTGGGCAGGAAGCTCCCGTTCTGCTGCGTCAGGTTCAGTGTTTGGCAGCCTGCGATCGCGGATGCACTGCAGCCATTGCTATGCCAGAGCGTTGGACATGGTTATTAGGACATCTGGGTACAGAAAAAGCAGAAGATCTGCTGGCTTATGCCCAACTCTATGCAAAGTCTGCGCGGGGAACAGTCATGCCTTCGCGCCGTCCGGCATCTCTTTCCAATATGGTGTTGGGGCGTGTTCCCGCACAACTTTATGATGAACAGGAGCCTTCATGACAATCGCATCTCGCGTGCCTGTAACCATTATCACTGGTTTTTTAGGGGCAGGTAAAACAACCCTTTTGCGTAATCTGCTTCAGCGTGCTGCAGGGCACCGTATTGCCGTGGTGGTGAACGAATTTGGTTCCCTTGGCATTGATGGGGAAATCCTGCGCGGATGCGGAGTGGAAGGCTGCAAGGAAGATGACATTGTAGAGCTGACCAACGGTTGCTTGTGCTGCACGGTAGCAGATGATTTTCTGCCAACCATGGAAGCTCTGCTAGATCGGGCTGATCCACCGGAACATGTGGTTATTGAAACATCTGGTTTGGCACTGCCTAAACCATTGCTCAAGGCTTTTGGTTGGCCAACAGTGCGTAACCGCATGACAGTTGATGGCGTGATAACGGTAGTAGATGCACCAGCAGTGGCAGCAGGCCGTTTTGCAGATGATCCTGAAGCTATTGCCCAGCAGCGTGCGGCAGATCCTTCCTTGGATCATGACAACCCATTAGCAGAAGTTTTTGAAGATCAGATTAATGCCGCAGATCTTGTGGTGTTGAACAAGACAGATCTGCTGGATGCAGATGCGCTGACACGTGTTGAAGATGAAATCCGCCACACGGCACCACGCCCAGTTCAGATTGTGCGTGCCACAGAAGGCAAGGTGGATCCAGCCATATTGCTTGGGATTGGGGCAGCGGCAGAAGCAGACTTGGCTGCGCGTCCTTCTCATCATGATGCAGAGGATGGCGAACACGAACATGATGACTTTGAAAGTTTTGTCGTGCGCGTGCCTGAGCAGCACAGCGTCGAGCAGTTTTTAACGCTCTTGCAGGATACGGCGCGCCGTTATGATGTACTGCGCATGAAAGGTTTTGCAGCGGTAGCAGGCAAGACTATGCGTTTGGCTGTGCAGGGGGTGGGGGTGCGTTTCCGGCACGAATTTGATCGTCCTCTTTCCGCTAACGAAAAACGAGAAGGCCGCATTGTCGTGATCGGGCAAAAGGGGCTGGATGCTGCATCCATAGCCAAGGCTCTTGGCGGCACCTTGGTAACGGCCTGATTAAGGACGGAGTAGGCTTATGCATCTTTTGGTGCGGGAAAACCGGACGCTCGATGAACAGGAAATGGCAGAGGATCTTAATCTTCCCTCTGCTGATCTTGTTGTACTTTCTTTTACAGAAAGTGATCTTCTGGCCCTGCGCCATGCAGAAGCCTTGCTACGTGCTCAAACTGAAGAAGGCATAGTGCTTCCCACCTTGCAGGTCACAAGCCTGGCAAGATTACGCCATCCTATGTCGATCGATTTGTACATTGAAACCACATTGCAAAAAGCGCGCTGTGTTGTGGTGCGGCTGTTGGGTGGTTTGGATTACTGGCGTTATGGGGCAGAAGAACTGGCGGCATGGAGCCGTGAAACAGGCGTGCCGCTGGCTTTGTTACCCGGTGATACATCACAAAGTTCTGTTTCTGATGTGCGGGAACAGGCAGTACATACCGGAGATGATGGACGGCTGGCAGAACTTTCCACTATTTCCGCAGAACATTACGCGCGGTTAAACGGTTTTTTCCAACAAGGAGGGCCGGATAACATCTGCGCAGCATTGGAAGTTATGTCTGCACTGGCAGGGATGCAGGAAGATAAAGGGACACATCCTAAAGCATTGCCTGCATGGGGCGTATATCGTTCTTATCCTTCTACCGTCATGCCAGTTCAGGTGCAGATAAAAGCAGTGATACTTCTTTATCGCGCGCATTTGTTGGTAGGAGACGTGGCAGGGCCGGAATGTTTGGCAGAAGAACTGGCGCAACGTGGCTGTGCTGTAGATATTGTATATGTTACATCTTTGAAAGATCCTAACGTTTCTGATGATGTAAGCTATTATCTACAACGTGTAAAACCTGATGTTGTTCTGGACGCAACATGTTTTTCTGCACGAAGCCAGAATGGTTTTTCACCATTGGATGTGGCCGATGCGCCTATTTTGCAGCTTCTGCAGCCGGGGTGCACGCAGGCTTTGTGGCAAGAAAGCCCACGAGGTCTGGCGCGGGCGGATATGGCCATGCAAGTGGTATTGCCAGAACTGGACGGCACAATTGCAACATTTCCAATTTCTTTTAGAAAAGATGCACAGCCCGGACAGCCTGCATTTAGAGAACCTTATAAACCGGGTATAAAGTTGGTGGCAGGCCGTGCAATTGCATGGGCTAAATTGCGGAAAATGGCGCAATCAGACAAAAAAATATCTATTATTCTATCTGACTACCCAGGTGCAGGGCTCGAAAAATCTGGGGCCCATATAGCGCATGCTGTGGGGTTAGATGGTTTTGCATCTACATCTTCCATTCTCACGATCTTGCATAAGGCAGGTTATCATACAGGAGCAGAAAATGTTCCTGATGCAAAAGCCCTTGCCGCAGCACTTGTTGGTGGCAGTTCAAAGCCTGTTCTTGATACAAAGCTGTATCGTCAGTTTTTGGCATATTTAGATCCGGATTTTGTAAAATCTGTTTTTGCTGCATGGGGTGATCCCGAACACGATGCCAATGTAAAAGATGGCGTGTTTTGTCAGCGTTACATCCAGTTGGGCAATATTTCTCTGGCAGTGCAGCCAGATAGAGGGGCAGTAGCGGACCGTAAAGCGCTGTATCATGATCCAGACACACCTCCATGCCATGCATACGTTGCATTTTACTTGTGGTTGCAACATGTAAAAAAACTGGATGTCATGGTGCATTTGGGCACGCACGGCACGCTGGAATGGTTGCCCGGTAAGGCTGTGGCGTTGTCTCCATCCTGTGGGCCAGTTGTGCTGACGGGTGATGTGCCGGTTATTTATCCGTTTATTGTCAATAATCCGGGTGAGGCCGCAGCTGCGCGTCGGCGTTTGGGTGCTGTTATTATCGGCCATATGACGCCTCCTGTCATGCAGGCGGAACTTTCAGTAGATGCGCAGGAACTCGAACGGCTGATTGATGAATACGCTGAAGCAGACGGTCTGGACCCCCGTCGAGGCGCTTTGCTACGTGCTGATATTTTAGAAAAAGCTGTGCGTACGGGTGTGTTGGCTGAAAGCGGCGTGCGCCCCGGAGAAATGGATGAGGCAGAAGCGCTTGCGCGGCTTGATGCCTATTTGTGCGATGTAAAAGATCTGCAAATTCGTGATGGTTTGCATGTTTTTGGCAAACCAGCCGTACAATCCAAAAAACTGGTGCAGATTATTGCACAGGCATGCGGGCGGCAGGCGGATACTGTTTTCATGTCTGAAGTGGCGCATAAAATCATGCAAAGCGGGCAAGCAGAGGCACACGCCCTGCTTGCTGCATTAGATGGACGTTTTATAGCACCCGGCCCAGCCGGTGCGCCAACCCGTGGACGGGTGGATGTGCTGCCTACAGGGCGCAATCTGTTTACCGTGGACCCTCGCGCATTGCCTACACCTTCTGCCATGGTGTTGGCCGAGAAAATGGAAAAGCTTTTGCTGACAAGGCATTTGCAGGAACAGGGTGAACATCTAACACATATGATTATGGATATGTGGGGTTCTGCCAGTTTGCGCACCGGCGGAGAGGATATGGCCCTTGCCTTGCGTCTTATGGGAGTAGAGGTACAGCGCACCGCTGGCACAGGGCATGTTTGTGGGTTTGAAATTATTCCTTTGCCAGTGCTGAACCGGCCAAGAGTGGATGTAACGTTGCGTGTTTCTGGCCTATTTCGTGATGCTTTTGCAGATCAGATTGCCCTGTTTGATCAGGCTGTAGCGGCTGTTGCGGAACGGAATGAACCTGCCGAATGGAATCCTTTGGCGGCATCTGCCAAAGGGCTGAAAGGAGAGGCCCGAAAGCGGGCTACGGCTCGTATTTTTGGTGCTGCGGTTGGTAATTACGGCACAGGCATTGAGGAACGCCTGAATGCGGGATCTTGGGCTCATACGCAGGAACTTGGAACAGCTTGGCTGGAAGGTTCATCATGGACATATGGTGGTGGGCGAGATGGACAGCAGGATATGCAGGCTCTTTCCAATTTGGTGGGGCAAGCAGAAGCTGTGCTGCATGTGCAAGACAATGCTGAAACCGATATTTTGGAAAGCCCGGATATAGCTGCGCATGAAGGTGGCCTTTCTGCTGCGGCCGCTACATTGGGCGCAACACCAACCATATTACATGGTGATACATCTCGGCCAGATATGCCACGGTTGCGAACAGCAGCGCAGGAAGTGGCGCGTATTGTGCGCGGACGGTTGGCTAACCCGCAATGGATTGAAGGTATGCAGCAGCACGGATACGCGGGTGCGGCAGAAATGGCGCGCGGGTTAGATGCATTACACGGATTTGCAGCCACATTGCCCCAACGGTTTGATCGGCAATTCGATCTGGTTTTTGCTCAAACATTGGGAAATGCCGCGTGTGATGCATTTTTAAAACAGGAAAACCCAGCAGCGCGGGAAGCTATGCGTGCACGGTTTGCCGATGTATGGCGGCGAGGTTTGTGGCACCCACAGGGGAATAGTGTGGCCTGTGTTCTGGATGAGGAAAATGAGGCATGACAGCCCCTCGTATTATTATGGTTGCCGCTCCTCGTTCTGGCGGTGGCAAAACAACGGTTACACTCGCATTGCTGGCGGCTTTTCAACGCCGAGGATTACGGGTAGGGGCCGTTAAAACTGGCCCAGATTATATAGATCCCGCTTTTCATGCAGCTATCACACATCGGTCACCTCTTAATTTGGATAGCTGGTGCATGCCTGTAAATTTGCTGGCTGGTATCATGAATGCCGCTGCCAAAGATGTTGACGTGGTTGTGGTGGAATCTGCAATGGGGTTGTTTGATGGATTAATGGCCCCAAAAAATGCACGCGGTGCGCCTTCTGATATTGCAGCTCTATTTGGGATTCCTGTTTTGCTGGTGCTGGATGTTTCTGGGCAAGGGCAATCTGTTGGGCCGATTGCACAGGGCTTTGCGAGATGGTCTGATACTGTGCAGGTGCGTGGTGTTGTCATCAACCGTGTTGCATCCGAACGGCATGAGCGTTTGGCGCGCTCTGCCGTGGCCATGGCAGACCTGCCTGTTTGTGGGGCGCTTATGCGCCAAAAGGGTGAGGTACTGCCAGAGCGGCATTTAGGATTAGTGCAAGCGCGTGAGCACGGCAATCTGGCAGGGTGGTTATCAGACCTTGCGGATAAGGCAGAACGTGAACTGGATCTGGATGCTATTCTGGAAGCAGCAGCTCCTCTGGCGGAACAGAAGGCTGATCCAGTATCTCTGGCAGAAGCATGTATTCCGCCTCCGGGCCAACGTATTGCCGTGGCGGATGATGCTGCTTTTTCGTTTTTATATGGGCATCTTTCTTTGTTTTGGAGAAAAGTGGGTGCGGAGTTGGTTCCGTTTTCTCCACTGGCCGATCAGGCGCCAGATACCTCTTGCGATGCCTGTTGGTTACCTGGGGGGTATCCAGAACTTTATGCAGGCCAGATTGCGCAAGCAGAGCATTTTAAAAAAGGCTTGCAGGATTTTGCGCTTAAGAACCCTGTACATGGGGAGTGCGGAGGCTACATGGTTTTGGGCCGTGCATTGGAAGATGCGCAGGGGCAGACACATGCTATGGCAGGTTTGCTAGGACATGTAACGTCCTTCGCGCATCGAAAATTGCATTTAGGCTATCGTGAGGCCACGTTGCTGGCAGATAATGTTTTGGGCCACACAGGCACACGTTTACGCGGGCACGAATTCCATTATGCAACGGTTATGGATAAAGGTGAGGACGCGCCATTGGCAGATCTGGCAGCAGGGGATGGTACGCCCCTTGGTGCATGTGGTGGCCAGCGTGGCTTAGTTTCTGGGTCATTCTTTCATGTTCTGGCACGGTGTTCCAATCAGAATATTTTGAACTCTTCCTCTTTATGAAAAGAGCATATGCAAAAACGAACGCGGAAAGTTGTGTGATAACAAGGTATGCACAAAGTGTTCTGCCGTCCTGATAAAGCCGGGGCAGGCGGTGAGAAGGAGATATTGAAATGCGATCTTTTCCCGTGTTGCTGGTAAGGCATGCTCCTGTTCAGGTTGCGCAGGGCATTTGTTACGGCAGGCAGGATGTTGCCCTTAGCCCAGGGTGGGAGAGTATTGTTTCTGGGCTTTCTGTTCTGGCTAAGGGTGCTGTTTGCCAGGTGTTATATAGCTCTCCTGCGCAAAGGTGCTGGCAGATGGCGCAGCGTTTGGCGCAAAGTGCAGGCATGGAACTACGCGTGGATCACCGATTGGCGGAATTGAATTTTGGCCGGTGGGAAGGTGTGCGTTGGCAGGACATAGATCGCACATTGCTGGATGAATGGGCCCAAAATCCAGAAGGTTTTGCACCGCCAGAAGGTGAAAGCGGGCAAGACCTGTACCAGAGGATTCAGAGTTTCTGGCGCGAAGTGCGCCAACGTGAAGAAAATGTGTGTGTATTATCGCATGGAGGGCCATTGCGGCTTTTGAGCGCTTTTGCCGGTGGGTATAAACCGTACCTTCTCGCACCTTCCATGCCGCAAGGTTTTGCGCGCCTGTTTATGGTGGGAGAAAAGAACGAACTTGCTTCAAATCAAAGAGATTTTTTGACACATCATAAAAAGGAAGAGCCGTGCTAGGTATGATAGATCCGCAAAAGCCAGCATTATTACAGGATGTAGAGCATCATCGTACCAAAATGCAAAAACGCAAAGCTGTGCAGGATAAAGAAGTTGCCAGCAAAACAGTGGAAAAAGGCTTGTTGATTGTAAATACAGGTTCCGGAAAAGGAAAATCTACTGCGGCGTTTGGTCTGGCTTTGCGGATGTTGGGGTATGGCCGGCGTGTTGTTGTGGTGCAGTTTATCAAAGGGGCATGGCATACGGGAGAACGCAAGGCGCTAGAACGCTTTGAGGATTTGGTAGAATGGCACGCGTTGGGTGAAGGTTTTACGTGGGAAACGCAGGATAAGGCGCGGGATATTGCTGCATGCCAACGTGCATGGCATGTTGCTCAACAAGCGTTGGCAAACCCAGATGTTGGGTTGGTGATCTTGGATGAACTGAACATTGCATTAAGGTATGATTACCTACCTATGGAGCAAGTTCTTGCAGATATTGCAGCACGCCCGGCAAGCTTGCATGTTGCCGTAACAGGCCGCAATGCCAAGGAAGCCATGCTGGAAGCGGCTGATTTGGTAACTGAAATGACAGTGGTGAAACATCATTTCAAAGCGGGTGTAAAAGCGCAGGAAGGCATAGAGTTTTGAGCACCCGTGTTCTGATGGTGCAGGGCACAGGGTCTAGTGTCGGAAAATCAACACTCGTTGCAGGCCTTGCGCGTGCCTTTACCCGGCGAGGGCTGCGGGTTTTGCCGTTTAAACCGCAGAATATGTCCAATAATGCCGCTGTAACATGGGATGGTGGTGAAATTGGGCGTGCTCAAGCTTTGCAGGCGCGTGCCTGTGGGGTACCTGCAAGCGTTGATATGAACCCAGTTTTGCTCAAACCACAGGGTGAGACAGGCGCACAGCTTGTTGTGCGGGGGCGGATTGAAGAAACAGTGCAAGCGCGGGATTATCAGAACCGAAAATTACTTCTGATGCCAGCCGTTTTGCAAAGCTTTGTAACACTTGCCGCAAAGGCAGACTTGGTTTTGGTAGAAGGTGCTGGGTCTGCTTCTGAAGTAAATTTACGAGCGCATGATATTGCCAATATGGGGTTTGCAGAAGCTGTAAATGCTCCGGTTGTGCTTGTGGGAGATATAGATAGAGGCGGAGTGATTGCCAGCCTTGTGGGTACACAAGTTGTTATAAGTCAGAAAGATGCCCAACGGATCAAAGGGTTTATTGTAAACCGTATGCGGGGTGATCCAACACTGTTTGCTGATGGCATGCAGTTTATTGCCGAACGTACAGGGTGGCAGCCGTTAGGGCTTGTGCCGGATTTGCCAGAGGTGAGAACCCTGCCAGCAGAAGATGCCGCAGATCTGGATGAAAAACTTGCGCATGCAGTAAGGCACTCAAAAGCAAACTTAGATCAGAATGCGCCGCTACGTGTTGTTGTGCCTCATTTGCCGATGATCGCCAATTTTGATGATCTGGATCCACTGTATGCAGAACCCGGTGTGCACCTTATCTTGGTTAAACGTGGCGAGCCTTTGCCAGAATGCGATCTGATTATATTGCCCGGATCGAAAGCGACATTATCTGACCTTGCTTGTTTGAAAGAACAGAAATGGGACAAGCAGATTGCAGAACATGCTGCCAATGGTGGTTATGTGATGGGTATTTGTGGTGGCTATCAGATGTTGGGTGCTACGGTGGCTGATCCTTATGGAACAGAAGGCGCTATAGGACAGACGGCAGGGTTGGGGCTGTTAAAAATTGATACAGTTTTAAGCCGAGATAAAAGTCTAGAACACAAGGAAGGAAACCTAGCGGCAGAAGGCAGTAAAGTTGCTGGATACGAAATGCATGTGGGCCAAACAACAGGGGCTGATTGCCAAAGCCCTTTGATATACATGGATAACCATCCGGAAGGTGCCGTTTCTGCAAATGGGCGTGTATGGGGCACTTATCTGCATGGCATTTTTAACCACAGGGCTGCGCGTATGGCTTTGCTTGCGCGCGTAGGTGGGGCCGCATTTCAACCAGATGGCATATGGTATGCTGCCGGGGCAGATTTACCAGCGCAGCATGATCAGAGTGTAGAACAAGCGCTGGATGCGTTGGCAAACCATCTGGAACAGCACATTGATCTAGATGTCTTGTTGCAGTTGGCTACTGTACCGGCTGGTATTTAAAAAACGACAACTACTTTAACGCTGAATCCACTGTCTTCTTGCCGGGTTACGTTTTTCCCACCCTCGGCGTTCAAGCTCTGGTGTGTTGGCATGTTGTTCCGGAAAGCCAACACATAGGTAAGCCAGAAACTGCCAGTTGGGCTCTACGCTTAAAGCTGCATGTGCTTCCTGTGGATTAAGGATGGAAACCCATCCTACCCCAACGCCGTGGGCCGTAGCCGCCAACCAAAAAGTGTGAATGGCCATAACGGCAGACCATGTGGTGGTTTGTGGCATAGTAGCCCGTCCAAGCCCACGTCCCTGTTGAGGATTGGTCTCACAAAATACGGCTATATGGTGAGGGGCATCATCCAGCCCGGCAAGTTTTAGCCGCGCATAACGCTGGGCGTCTTTTCCTTCTCGCCCCTCCAGTTCTTGCGTATTGCTGCGCATAAAGTTCTTGCGGATGGCATCGCGGCGGTTGGAATCATTTACCAGCACAAAGCGCCATGGCTCGCTTAGCCCGACTGAGGGTGCCAAGCAGGCTGTTTCCAGTAGTTCATCCAATACAGGTGTTGGCACAGGTGTTGTACGAAAATGCCGCACATCCCGCCGCCATATAAGCAGTTGCTCTAATTGGTTCTGAAAAGAAGGTGAGAAAAAAGGTGCTGTCATGCCTTTATCATGCAGCCAATAGCGGCCAGCAGCAACCCACCTATCAGAATACCACAAGCCCTGCGGTAAAGGATAAGGCCGCGCTCCAGATCATGTAGGGTGGCCGTTGTGGTGCCTTCTCCAATCCACCCATCATCAACTACAGTTCCTGCATAATTGCGGGGGCCCCCAAACTTTACGCCAAGGGCAGTGGCCAGAGCTGTTTCAGGCCATCCAGCATTAGGAGAGCGATGGCGGCTGGCATCTCGCCACACGGTGGAGCAAATCGTGCGCCACTGTGTGGGGCGTGTGGATAGCAGGATACACAAAGCGGCCAAGCGGGAAGCTGGCAGGTTAATGAGATCATCCATTTTGGCAGCAGCCATGCCAAATGCAGCATAACGTGGGTTAAGATGGCCGATCATGCTGTCTGCCGTGTTGATGGCTTTGTAAAATACAGTTCCGGGTAAGCCGAGCAGTGCAGTCCAAAATAAGGGCGCAACAATGCCGTCGGAGAAGTTTTCTGCCAGACTTTCAAGCGCGGCACGCACAACGCCAGTTTCATCCAGTACGGATGTATCTCGCCCCACAATTTGGCTTACAGCTGTGCGGCCACCTTCTAATCCGACCTGTTGAAGCGCTGAGGCAACTGCTTTGACATGCACCCACAAAGATTTCTGGGCAACCAGTGTACAGGCCGTAACAGCCTGTACACCAAGCATGAAAAGCGGCGGCAAAAACATATAACCGATATGGAGTATAAATATCGTAAGCCCGACGGGAATACCGACAAGCAGCAACAGCGCGAAAAAACCGGATATCCGGCGTGCTGTCTCTGACCACTCTGGCCTGTTGAACGTCCGCTCCAGCCTGTTTATCAAGAAGCCAATCCACACAACAGGGTGGCTTATTGCAGCAAACAGCGGTGCAGGATATCCGCACAAGGCTTCCAGCCCCGCAGCCATGGCGGCAACGGGCAGGGTTATAGAAAAAGGATAAAGCAGCATGGCAGATGCAGGCGTGCGGGAAAAGCGGCAAGAAGGCAAGGGGTATCCGCCGCAACAGGCACCTGCGGTTTCTGTGATGCCTTCAAAATCTTCATCAGCATCAAGCCATATTCCTGCACATGGGGGGCAGGTGCAAAAAGTTATGCAGATGTTTGCAAACGCACCGCAACCATTTGTAGACCTTTCTACAGGCATCAGCCCTTTTGCTTATCCGGCCAAACTGCCTGATCTATCTGCTTTGCATACATTACCGGAGGAGGCAGAAGAAGCTGCGCTACAGATGGCGGCTGCGACAGCATATGGTGTTTCTGACCCCAGCATGGCGGTTGCAGGTGGAGGAAGCCAGAGCTTGATTGCTTTGTTGCCACGGGTGCTGAAGGCAGAACGAGCGTGCATATTAGGCTCCACTTATTCTGGACATATGCAAGCATGGAAAAAGAACGGTATTCCGGTATCCGAGGTGCCTGATTTCGCTCAGCTACAGTTGGCGGCACAGCAAAAAAATACGGTATGTATTATCTGTAATCCCAATAATCCTGATGGGCGTTTGATAGGGGCCTTGCACTTGCTGGATCTGGCCAATATCTGTCAGGCAGCGGGAAGCTGGTTGGTGGTGGACGAGGCTTTTGCAGATATTACTGGCCAGAGCGTTGCATCTGCCCTGCCGCATCCAGCTTTACTGGTTTTACGCTCTTTTGGAAAAACTTATGGATTGCCCGGGGTACGGCTTGGGTTTTTGTTGGCTCAACCCAGTGTGGCTGCATATGCGCGAGATTTGTTAGGGTCATGGCCCGTTAGCACCATTGCGCTGGCAGTTGGGTGCCAAGCCTTGCAGGATAAGGAATGGTTAAAACAGACATCAACCAAACTGTATGCTGCCAGTTCACGCCTAAAAAAATTGCTGACTAAAGCGGGCTTAAGCCATAAAGGCCAAGCTGTTTTGTTTGAGTTAATTGAATGTGAACATGCAGCAGAGTTATGGCAGCATCTTTGTCAGCAAGGCATCGTAACCCGGATTTTTCCTTATAATGCGCACTGGCTGCGTATGGGGCTACCAGCTTCCGAGGTGCAATGGCGCAGGTTAGAAGCAGCTTTGCAGGCTTGGCATACGCTTTAATAAAAAAGCGCAGATAATGCTGTCATGATCGTGCATTCGGTTATAACGGCGCAGGCACCCAGAATATCACCTGTGTAGCCACCAAGTTTGCGTTGTGCATATCGGGCTATCAGCAAAGCTACCGCCAAAGCCAGTAGAATAGGAAAAACTATAAATGTTAGCAAACATGCTACCGTAAGCGGTGCTGGCATTAAAAATACTGTCAGTAAAATGCAAAGACAGATTATTCCAGCCAAAGCAATTGTGAGATTACGCTGTGCCAAAGGGTAAAGGGATCGTGCCAGACCATCAGGCCGGGCCGGTGGAATTGTTTTTGTAACAACCAAAAATGCGCCACGTGCCAGACAGCCAGCAATGCCACATATCAGGCAAGCCAGTGCGATGGAATGTATAGATGAAAGCACGCCCGCGCGTATTAAGATTGCCAAACATAAAGCCAGAACACCGTAACTTCCAATACGGCTGTCACGCATAATTTCCAGCTTGCGTTCAGGTGTCATGCCGCCAGAACTATCCGCGGTATCGGCCAAGCCATCTTCATGAAGACCGCCTGTTACAAGAATTTGCATCCCTAAAGCTATGCCTGCGGCTGCCAGAGGCGGAATATGGCGACATTGTAATACTGCGGACAGGCCACCGGTACATATTCCAATGCCTGCACCAATAAGAGGCCAGCACCAGATGGATTGTGCCAAGGGCCAAGAAGCGGAACTGTTTTTGTAAGCAGATGGCAACAGCCAGCCAACAGGTATGCGCGTAAGAAGCCCAACACCACAGGCCAGATGTAAACGTAATGTATCTGGTATAGAAAGGCGGCCAGAAGAGGTCATGTTTTCTGGCTTACCGCGGCTTCTGCAAAAGTAGCCATACCTGTGTGGCAGGCAAGCGCTGCCCGTATGATAGAAACTGCAAGCGCTGCGCCAGAACCTTCTCCTAACCTGAGGCCCAATCCCAAAAGAGGTTCTAGATTCACATAAGAGGCAAGGCGATGTGTTTGTCCTGTTATGGTCGCGCAATGTGAAAGGCAGGTATGGGCCAGCCCATCAGCGTGCAAGCGTGCAAGAGGTGCGGCCGCAGCCGTGCAAACAAAGCCATCTAACAGAACCGGTACGCTCTTATGCCTGGCAGCCAATGTGGCGCCCAGTGTAGCCGCCAGTTCGTATCCGCCAACACAGCGTGCAGCTTCTAATGGATCAGAACATGCTTGCCGATGCAGGCTAAGTGCTGCGTCAATAACTGCGGCTTTACGTTTCAATCCGGCATCATCCGCACCGGTGCCGCGTCCGGCCCAGATGATGCCGCTTTCCTCAAACAAGGCTGCTGCCAAAGTGGCTGCGGCAGTGGTGTTTCCAATACCCATTTCGCCCAAGCACAAGAGATCGCAGTGAGATGACACGGCGTTGTAGCCAAGTGTGACAGCTTGCAAAAAATTCTGCTCTGTCATGGCTGCTTCATGCGTAAAATCGGCCGTAGGTTGCAGATCATGCACAGGAATAACGTGTAAGGATGCGCCAACTGTTTTGGCTATCTGGTTGATGGCAGCCCCTCCGTTACGGAAATTGCTGACCATTTGAGCTGTAACATCAGAAGGCCAGAGGGAGATTCCTTGCTGCGTTACGCCGTGGTTTCCTGCAAAAACCAAAACCTGCACATTTTCCAGCTTTGGTGAGGCACGTTTCTGCCACCCCCCTAGCCAGCTTGTAAGTTCTTCAAGGCGGCCGAGGCTACCTTCTGGCTTGGTAAGTTGCTGTTCGCGCTGGGCAATGGCGTTTTGGGCCATCTTATCTGTCTGCGGCAAGTTGCTACACAGGCTTCTGAGCTCCTGCATGGAACCAAGGCAGAGTGGCGCGTTAGAAAAAGAAGGAGATGATGGCATGCCGTTGATTTTGTGCTGTTATAAGGATGTAAGCAAACAAAAATAGTGAGGCGCATATACCATGAGTGTCCTATCTCTCAATCCAACAGAAATAGGGGCGCAGGGCACTGTTCTGATTTTGGGGGGCGCACGTTCAGGAAAAAGTGGTTTAGCCGAAGCAATGCTGACAGCCTTGCCTTCTCCTTGGATCTATCTGGCGACTGGTCGGGCATTTGATGCAGAAATGCAGGAGCGTATTGAACACCACAAGGCCAGCCGAACAGAGCAGGGTTGGCAAACGGTTGAGGAACCGCTGGATATTGCATGGGTGTTAAAAACCTATGCACATCTGCCTGTGTTGGTAGATTGCCTGACCTTGTGGGTGACCAATATGTTGCTGGATGACCAAAATATTGAGGAGGCAACACACTATCTGCTGGAGGTGTTGCCGGAGCGCTTGGCCCCCACCATTCTTGTAGGCAATGAAGTTGGGTTGGGGATTGTTCCGGAAAACGCTTTGGCCCGTCGTTTTAGGGATGAGGCAGGGCGCCTGCACCAGCGGATAGCGGCGCAGGCAGGGCAAGTTGTTTTTGTGGCAGCCGGGCTGCCACTGGTGCTTAAAGGGAAAGCTTTATAACTGTCAGCTATGTGTCAGCTTTCAGATTCTGAATGATCATGCAACACGCGGGGGAAGGCAACGGGGCTGCATAGTCCTAATGCTGTAGCCATTATAACAATACCAACAGCCATGGGCGGTAAAACAGAAAGTCCAGCTGTGTTCAGAATCATTCCGCCTGCGGCAGAGCCAAACAAAATACCAACATTGCTGCTGGCGTTTACGGCCGCACCGGCAATATCAGCCGTTGTGGCGCGGCTACGGATAGCGCCAGACATAATAACCGGGATAAGGGCGGCATAACCGGCACACCATAGGCCAACAGCCGCAACCGCGCTCCATCCGCTAAGGAGAGAACCGCAGAGTGCACCCATGCCACATGCGGTAATCAGGCCAGCTACCAGTAGCCCAAGTGCCGGTTTGGAATCCACTATCTGTCCGGCAGCCCATAGCCCAAGAATACTCACGCCACCTGTAACCAGCAGGGCAATGCTGAGCGCGCTTTCTGGCAACCCATGAGACATGAGCAGAGGTGAAACATAGGTGTACAGAAGGTTATGCCCCAAAAAGAACAATGTATTTACGGTAATCACTACCGCAAAAACCCGAGCAACACCGGGGGTGCGAAATGAAGGGAGATGCACGGAGCTGGAGGAAGCATTCACCTTGGGCAGAAAAAATGCGATGCACACGGTTAGAATGGCGGCTAAACCCGTAACCACCATCATGGAAACCCGCCAGCCTGCCAATTGCCCAATGGCAGCAGTGCCGGGAACCCCCAGAACAGACCCCAATGATGTGCCACCAAACACAAACGAAATGGCGCGTCCTGTCATGCGAGGGGGTACCAGATGCGCAGCATAGGCAGAAACAATGGACATCATAAGCGCATGGGCAGCCCCGCCCACGGCACGGCCCAAGCATAAAATGGCAAAGGTAGGAGCCAAAGCGGCAATCAGATTAGAGGCGATATAACCAATCAGAGCCCAAAGCATGAGTGTCTTGCGGTTGATTCTGGCTGTAAGAATGGTAAGCGGCACCGCCGCCAGTGCCACAACCAGCGCATATGCGCTTACGGCCAGACCAGCTTTACCTTCCGTAATATGGAAGGAATTCGCCATATCTATCAGCAACCCTACAGGGGCAACTTCGCTGGTAATGGCCGTAAAAGTGGCGGCAAATAAGGCGCACAGCCCGATTATTGTCTGACCGGACAGGGTTTTGAAAAGCATGGGCTTTCTACTGATACAACTGAGGGTTTGAAGGATAATAGCCCTGCCGGTATGGAACTGAACCGGGTAGGAGGCCATTATGCGCTGGGGTGTATAGACCTCTTTTTTCTTGCATGGCAGTACATAAAATGGTGTCAGCAAAAAAAATCCGGACAAAGGCACCATGGTGGATGTCTGCCCGTTCTGCTTGAGAGATGTAGATGTCAGAAAAAGAAATACGCACGCAGCTGTTGGTGGCCGGGAAATGGCAAGATGCGGCAGATGGTCGCACCATTCCGGTAACCAATCCGGCTACGGGCCAGATTATTGGGCAGGTTGCTCATGCCTCCAAAACTGATCTGGAAAAAGTGGTTGCGGGTGCGCAGGCGGGTTACGAAGCATGGCGTAACCTTACTGCGTGGGATCGCTTTGTGATTATGCGCAAGGCGGCAGATCTGCTGCGTGAACGGGCAGAGCAGATTGGCCGTATTATGAGCGAAGAGCAGGGCAAGCCCCTTGCTCAAGCGATTATTGAAATTCAGGGTGCGGCTGGTGTTATTGAATATTTTGGTGAAGAAGGCCGTCGCCTAAATGATGAATTGGTGCCCCCGCGCGCCCCTTATGTAGAACAGCGTGTACTGCACCGCCCTGTAGGTGTTGTGGCTGCCTTTACGCCGTGGAACTTTCCCATCAACCAGATTGCACGCAAGTTGGGTGCTGCCTTGGGAGCCGGGTGTGGGGTTATTGTAAAGGCTCCGGAAGATACGCCAGCGTCTCCGGCAGAACTGATCCGGTGTTTTTGTGATGCCGGTATTCCGGCAGGTGCGGTTTCTCTGGTGTATGGTGTGCCAGCGGAAATTTCTGAGTATCTGATTGCGCATCCGGTTGTGCGCAAGATTTCCTTTACGGGGTCTACGCCTGTCGGCAAGCATCTGGCCGCATTGGCTGGCGCGCAGATGAAGCCGGTCACTATGGAACTGGGTGGCCATGGCCCGGTTATTGTGTGCCCGGATGCAGATCTGGATGCCGCAGCCGAACGTTTGGCAGCCGCCAAGTTCCGTAATGCCGGGCAGGTGTGTATTGCTCCCACACGTTTCCTTTTACACAAGGAAATTGCAGCGCCCTTTATTGAAAAGTTCAAAGCCCAGATGAGCGCGCTTAAGATTGGCAATGGTCTGGATGAAGGCGTTACCATGGGGCCATTGGTGAATGAGCGCCGCGTAAAAGCATTGACCGAACTGGTGGATGATGCCCGCCAGAAAGGCGCTGAACTTTGGCAGCCTGATATTTCCATGCCGAATAATGGGTGCTTCTTCCCACCCACATTGGTGCTGAAGCCAACGCTGGAAATGCGGGTTATGCAGGAAGAGCCCTTTGGCCCGATTGCCATTATGGATGAGTATTCTGATCTGGCGGACGCCGTAAAGGAAGCCAACCGTCTACCATATGGCTTGGCGGCTTATGTTTACACGCGTTGTGAACGCACGGAGCGCCTGCTGGGCGAAAAGCTGGAAGCCGGTATGGTTGCTGTCAATCACCATGGTATTGGCGTGCCAGAAGTGCCGTTTGGTGGCATGAAAGATTCTGGTTATGGCACGGAAGGTGGGCCAGAAGCTTTGAAGGCACATACCATTACACGTCTGGTATCCGCTCTTCACGAAAAGCCTTCTTTCTAACGCTTCAGTTTTTTCCTGAAGATCATGTAAAAAAGGGCGGAGGGGTTTAAACCTCTCCGCCCTTTTTGGTGTGTGGTCTCACCAGCCTATATGTGGTGTGGCTGTTATTTGTCTTTATGGAACTGTGCAACCTGATCTGCTGTTACGTGCTGGTCTCCGCTGCCAAAGGTTGCCATCACATAATTCACGATCTTTGCAATTTCAGCATCGCTCAGACGCTGCACGTCTGAATGACCGCTAAAGTCTGGCATAGATACATCGCCTGCTTCGGTTTTGCGTTGCACCCCGTGCAGAATGGTCATGATCAGGTTATCTGGCCGTGCGCTGCCCACGGTTGAGTTATGGAACAATGAAGGTGCGTATTGATCCTTCGTGCCCGTACCAGTCTGGCCATGGCAGGCCGCGCAGTTGGCATCGTATGCGTGCTGTCCGTCCATTTCGGTCAGATCATCAATTCGGGTTGGGGCACTCTGGCGGATATCCAGTGCTTCTATAGCTTGGCCAAAGCTATCTCGTGCCTGATGTTCCATATCATCGTCCATAGCTGGAACTTGGTGAATATAAGTAGCTATGGCGTGCAGATCCTGATCTGTCAGGTGGCTGGTGCTGTGTTCCACAGCTTCTGCCATGGGGCCTGCGGCTTGAGCATGACCATTGGCATGGCCTGTTTTCAGGTAGGCAACAATATCATCTTCGCTCCAGTTGCCTATACCGCCGGTTTTGCTGGTGGTGATGTTGGGTGCGTACCACCCATCAAGCGACGTGCCAGCCAGATATCTGTCCTGCTTTTCACTCAGCATGAAGTTACGTGGCGTATGGCAGGTGCCGCAATGTTCCAGCGCATTGGTAAGATACTTGCCGCGGCGTAGCGGATCATATGTGCTGGAATCTCCGCTTTCTGGCTCTTCCTTGGTGGTTACAAAGTTCCATGCCGCCATTGCGCTGCGCATATTGGCAGGAAACACCAGCGTTGTTTCTGCCGGGGTACTGGCAACTGGTTTTACGCTGTGCATGAACCACATATAAAGTGCATGCACATCCTGATCTGTCATGCCTGCGTAAGAAACGTAAGGCATAACAGGGTACAGGTAAGCGCCATCTTTGCGCACACCGTGGCGTACGGCCTGTTCAAGGTCTTGCTCTGTGTATTTGCCAATGCCGTGGTCTGGATCTGGCGTAATGTTGGTGGAAATCACATCACCCATAGGTGTTGCAATTTTTAGACCACCAGCAAATGGCTGCGAACCGGGCTTGGTGTGACAGGCAATACAATCTGATGCAGTGGCAATATAAGCACCACGGCTCAGAACATCCTGATCCGGGGCTGCATCTTCTGCATGGACAGGTGGCTGGGTAAGAGCGCAAACACCAAGCACCGTGCCTACCGAAAGAAGGGTGCGCAAGGTTTTGGAAAAATCAGGCATGAGCAAGTTCTTTTTTCAGCGTATCGGCAACGCGTAGCGCCAAGGCAGCTACAGTCAGGGTGATGTTGCCGGTGCCAACGGTTGAGAAAACCGAGGAACTGGCAATAAACAGATTGTCATGATCATGCGTTCGGCAATGGCCATCCACCACGGAATCCTTGGGATCTGTGCCCATAATGGTGCTGCCTGCGGGATGATCCTGCGGGAAGTAGCCCGGTGTCCACTGTTCATCCGTACCGTGCATCAGTTTGATTAGGTCGCGGAAAACATAGCGTGTGTGTTCACAACTGCGCACAGTGTATTCGGGCAGCTTATAGTACACTTCTGGGTGCGGAATCCCCAGAATGTCCTTATGATCTTTGCTGAGTGTCAGACGGTTGTTGGGATCTGGCAGGGCTTCGTTATGGCTGAACAGCCGCACAGTGTGTGAAGCTAGGTAACGGATCTGTTCTTCCAGTTCCCGGCCAACGTACCCTTTGGAAATAGCTAACTGGGTAGCCAGATCCACTTGGTTATCATCCACCATGTGCACAAGGTAGGCCCCACGGTCTGAGCGCCAGTTTCCATCACGGAAATTGTCGATCACGTTGGTTTCCAGCGGCCCACGGCCCGGCCATAAGGCTTGATCGCCACTAATGAAGGTAACCTGTACACCGGTATGATCCATCATGTTGCGGCCTACATGGCCGGAACTGTTGGCAACACCATCCGGGCTTTGTTCATCAGCAGAAAGCAGCAGCAGTTTAGCTGTTTCAATGCAGTGCGCAGCAATAACAAAATATTTGCCCGTAACGCGGTGTGACCCTTTGTCGGGGTCAAAGTAATGCACGGCGGTTACGCGCTTGTTCGCGCTGTCTCGCTCAATCTTATACACCACAGCGTTGGGGATAAACTTAGCCCCGGCAGCTTCTGCATGGTAAACGGAATAGCTACCGTTATACATGGCCCCAATAGGGCAGATGGGCATGCAGTTATTATGCCCTTCACATGTTGGGCGGCTATCATACGGGCGGGTGTTACGTGCTTGTGGTTCGTGCACCACGCGCCACGGCGTTTTTTCCTGAATCAGTTTGCGGAATTGTTGTGCAGCGTAGGAAATGGGCAGTGCATCCATAGGATATGGCTGCCTGCGAGGAGACCCAAGATCTTCTACCGCAGGATCTGGCCCGCAAACCCCCATCATGACTTCTGCCTGATAGTAAAAGGGTTCCAGATCATCGTAAGTCAAAGCCCAATCGCGGCCCTGACCGTAACGTGTTTTGAGTTCAAAGTCTGATGGTAGGTAACGCCATGCGCACCCAGCCCAGTGCCATGTGGTGCCGCCCATCATACGTAAGTAAACCTGCTGATAGGCTTCGGCATTTGGGCCGGAGGTATGCAGATACTCGTTAGGGGTTTGCTGATCAGGCGGATGCCGTGCCCAAGGCACAGCCGGAAATGGCCCCTGATAAGAGGGTTTGTTTTCCAGATTGCGGAAGTTTTCTACAAAATGCTGGCGGTCAACACGTGGGCCAGCTTCCAGCACAATGGCGGAAATACCGGCGCGCGCCAGTTCGTTGGCAATAGAACTACCTGCAACGCCTGATCCTACGATCACAACGTCGGCTGAAAGATTTTCTTCGGAGGGCATAAAGCGGGGTATCCCGTAAGATCAGGTCGGTTCGATAACAAGGGCGGAAGCAGAAAGTGCAGGGTGCCCTTTTGGGCGTGCAACTTCTGGTGGCTTGCTTGTCCAGTAGAATGGGCCGCCTGTTGCATAGGTTTTGGGGTAAACGGCATCCTTGGTGATGTCGAACATCAGGGCGGAGCGGTAAACCACCACTTTGCCATCCGCAATACCTCGGTACCAGCCGGTTAGAATTTCGTGGATGACATCTTTAAGTTTGGGATCAGATTTTTCTGCTGCATGAGCAAAGGCAGATGCCGTCGTAAATTTTTCTCGCTCTAGTAGAGTATGTAGGGCGTTAAGTTTATCCTGTCGATCGGCATTGGCATGCACGATATTGGCATATAGGGCCGCACCAATCTGGGGGTTTAGCGTATCTCTATCTGTCAGTCGCTGGGATATCTGCATAAAGCGAGAGAGGTCTTCAGTGTTTGGTGTAGCAGGCGCGGTATTAGCAAGCGCCGCACCTGTTGTGCCTGCAACAGAAAGACCAATACCACCTAAAAGCACATCCCGACGGGACATGCGCAACAGTTTATTCAGGCGCATGGCGTTAGGAGATGAACACCACTCCGCCACAGGCTGCCCCTCGTGCGTTTGTCTCATTCTTCGGATTCTCCCTACAAAACCGGGCTCCGCCTTGTCAGAATGAAACATTGCGGAGAATATCGAGTTCAAAATTACGGGTAGTTTTATAGGGACGGCCTGAGCTTGCAAGCTGTTGTAATGGAATAATAGGTTATTTCATGCTTCGTTGAAGCAGGTATGCTTAGGGGTTAATGTGGCAGTTGTTGCCTATACGGCCATGAAACGGCTGCCAGGTATCTGTTCTACCAAAGAGCTCCAAACCTAAAAAACCATGCAGTTTCAGGGCACCATCATCCGCTATCCATATAATGGCATCGTAAGTATTTTTGCTCTGAGGATCAAAGATATGACCTTTCCAGTGGTCATGCCGGTCTTCCATGGGATGGAAGCCTTTGAGCATCTGAAGGTTACATTCTGTTTTTCTACGGCCAGAAGCTTCTTCATCTTGCGTTAGGTTTAACCCTACAAGGTTCCCACACATTTTATCGCCACAGGTGTGGATATTGAATACGCCTTTACCGTCTTCCGTAATCCATTGTCCGGTTATGGCTGGTATAGAGGCGCTTTCTGCATGAGCGTTGGAGGGTATATTGCTCCATGCAAGAAGCAGTGCTGTTAAAAATGAGCTAAAGGCATGTTTATGCATGTTACTGCCTGTTTTGCCGCTGCCGGTTCATCCCGCCCGGTATGATGTGCCTGATGGAGGCAGGTCTCCTGGCTTGGGGATATGGTATGTTAGACCTTTTGCCTTCCCAGCCGTGTTTATCGGCCAGTGGCTAGCCGTGACCGGCAGCAGGTCAAACCTCCCCTTACAGTTGTGGGAGCAGCTGCCGACTATAAAGATTCTGCTTCAATTTAAGGCAGAAATCCGTACACGGCATTCCCTTTCAAGCCGCTTGCGCAGCACCATCCATCTGTTCGAATATATATTCTAGCAATAAGCAGGTTTGGTGCCAGTATGAGAAAAGCAGGGCAGGTGAGATGTTTTTGCGCCTCGCTTTGCCTTACAGGGCAGCAATAACCTTAAGCCCTGCCAGAATAGCATTGGGAATAACCGAGGTTTCTCCGGGGCGCATCATGTACTCAAACTCGGATGTAATAACCAAGCCCGGTGTGACAGGAATGCCGTAATATGCTTCCAGAATTGCAGAATGTGTTTGTGGCCCATTGATATAGGGGCCAAGGGGAACGCCCGCAGCTTCCTGCATACGCTGCCCATAGGCCAAGCGTGGGCTGAGTTGGTAATAGGAATACATGACGCCCAGACGATCCAAAGGCCGGTGGGGGATAATACCCAAAAGGGAGGCCCCTGCGTAGAACTCGTTTGAGAATGTGGAGTTACTTGGCGTGTTATGAATGAAGCCAGCTAGCACATATCCGCCAGCCATCTGATGTTCGCCATGGCTGCGATACACCATCTGGTCTGCCTCTATATAAAATGTATCACGCGGTTTGAGTTTGTGCGGATGCACAGAGCCCGCAAAAGCAGCGGGAATGGTGCCAACCATATCGGGGTAAGGAGACGTGTCATGCCCAAAACCGATTTTGTAATGGCCCGGAAGCTTGCGCGTGCCAAAAAACGGTTCCCACGTTAACTCAATGGGAGTTTGAATACCTGTATAAGGCTCATCGCCCCATGCCCAACCTGTATTGTCACGTGCTTTGGGGCCTATGCGATAAATACCAGTGCGCAGGATAAGATCATGCGTTGGCCGAAAGCGCACTGTGCCTCCCCATGATGTTTTGGGGTAAACGCTCCAACCTGCCGGTTCTCGTATAGCCATGGGTGCAGAGCACATGGTCATGAATGTGCACAGTAAAATAGAAGTAGAATAGGTATGTGTAAGTGAAATGCGTCCGACATTGATATTGATACGGTTGTGGAGAAAAGATTTTTCTAGATACAGATCGGCAAGGCGGGCTGCTGCGGGGCCGTGAATACTCCATACTTCTGTAAGAAGTACATTTCTTTCCCCAACATGATCCCAGCCGACTTGTCGGCCTTCACGGTTCATAACAATACCATGCAGGTACCACCCTTGTAGCGGATTCCAACCGGTAAGCTTGCCGAGATCAAACAACATGCTGGCACGAATTTCATGCGTGTAATCCATACCTTTTGAAAGACCGCCAGCAAGATTGGCTATACCTTCACCTTTATATGTTAACTCAAAGGTAAAGCCGCGTTCGCTTAATCTGTCACGCCAAGGTTTAAGGCCCGGAGCCAGATTGCCAAAGGCCTGTTCAGCAACAAAATACCCCGCACTGATATCCTGCCTGCGTAACGCTGTATTATTATGGTTTAACAGATAGGAAAGGCTTTCAGTATCAAACAGGGCGTCCAGACGTTCTTCAGCTATCGGGCGTTTGTGTTTTTTTGGTATCTCGGCGTTAACGATAGGTTTTGAAGAAAATTCAGGTTTCTCAAAAGACTTGGTGGTTTCATTCTGTTGAGCGCGCGCAGAGGTAGCGTGAAAAGCAATATCAAATGTGAAAAGAACTGTCCCGATATAAAGCAAGCGAAGAACGGACAAACACTCTTGCTGGTAGCGTGATGTTTTTTGTTCTGAATTTGAAATGATATAAGTTGAGGGCATTGTCCGATCCTCATGGCGCAAGAACGACCATTGCGTACAAGTGGAATGCAGCAACGGAGCATCTCTGAAACAAGGGGAAAGAAATACAAAGATTAAAGGGAAAGGTGGCTGGGTGCTTTCTCTTTAAAAAGTAGATTTTGTAATTTTAGCAAACATTTTTCAGATCTCACGTTTCTTTTTGTTTTTATTATCGCGTATTATGGAAATTAAATTACAATCAAAAAGATTCAAGGATTTTTTTCTGTTATAACGAATACTCAAGAAAAAGTTTACAAAATTACACTGTTACAACAAGGTTTATTCTCAATTACAAATACAAGAAATCCGTAGGCAGCCAGAGGAGCTACCTACGGAAAAGAGGTATCAGACGGAAGGTGTTTTTGTAATTTGTGGTTGCGTGTGCAAGGCATCATGAAGTTGTGTATCATCCAACGCATTTTCCCAGCGTGAGACAACAATAGCAGCAACAGCATTACCAACCAGATTGGTAAGGGAACGACATTCAGACATAAAACGATCAATACCCAGAATAAGGGCCATGCCACCCACAGGCACGCTGGGTACAACAGAAAGTGTGGCAGCCAGAGTAATAAAACCAGCGCCTGTTACACCAGCAGCACCTTTGGAACTCACCATAGCAACTAGCAGCAGGGCAAGTTGTTCCTGAAAGCTTAGGTGCACATCAGTTGCCTGCGCAATAAACAGCGCAGCAAGAGTCATGTAAATATTGGTGCCATCCAGATTAAAAGAATAGCCCATGGGTACAACTAACCCTACAATCCCTTGGGAGCAGCCAGCCCTTTCCAATTTGGCAATCAAACCGGGTAGGGCGGATTCAGAAGAACTGGTGCCCAACACAATCAACAGCTCTTCTTTTAGAAAGACCAAGAGCCGCAGAATGCTAAAACCAGCCAATCGTGCCACAACACCCAGAACAACGCCTACAAACAGAATGGCTGTAAGATAGAATGTTAGCACCAAGGCAAGTAGGTGCAGAATGGAATGCAGGCCAAACTTACCTACGGTAAAAGCCATGGCACCAAAAGCCCCAACAGGTGCCAGATACATCACCAAACGTACAACCCCAAAAACAAGTTCTGTCAGGCTGTAAAACAGATTAAGGACGGCTTCCCCCGCTTTACCCATTTTGGCCAGACTGATGCCAAACAGGATGGCAACCAGCAGAACCTGCAGAATTTCACCCGATGTAAATGCTCCGGCGGTTGTGGAAGGAATGATCTGCAACAAAAAATCTGCAAAGGAATGATGCTGCGCGGCAGCACTTACAAACTGTGTAACAGAACTTGTATCAAGGCTTTCGGGGCGAATGTGCAGCCCAGCACCGGGTTGCAGAACGTTAGCCACAAGCATGCCAATGGCGAGTGCCAAAGTAGAAAAACACAAAAAATACAGCATGGCTTTGCCAGCTACGCGGCCAGTTTGCTTAAGATCCGCCATGCCAGCAATGCCTGTGCACACTGTTAGAAAAATAACAGGTGCAATGACCATTTTGATAAGTTTAACAAACCCATCTCCCAGCGGTTTAAGTGCGGTGGCAACAGAGGGGAACATTGCCCCTACGGCAATGCCTGCACCCACAGCCACCAGAACCTGAAGGTAAAGGAAGCGTTGGTGTGAACTGGAAAGGGGAGCAGATGATGGAAGCACGCCTAAAAATCTTTCTGTTCTTGTTTTTGTGCCTGTGGTGCATCCTGATGGAATATATAGTGTTATATCAAGAATATACGCGCAGACTCACGTAGGGTAACGCGTGTTTATATCGTTTGGGAAGAGAGGGTATATCTCTTTTTCTTGAGTTTTCTAGGCGTAAACAATGTGGAAGGTGAATATTCAGGCATAAAGTCCTAGATTATAGAGGTATAATTACATGGATGTAATGATACGGGGTTTGACCATATTTTTATTGTGAATGTTAGACATTCAGTGTGGGTAAGGGGCTGTGCGTGCTGAGGCTGCATTGGGCAATCTGGCTCCTGTGTTCACATGAAAATGGTAGGTCAATACCAGAATAACCTTCATCTTCACGGAGGAAGAAGGAGCCATGATCTTATCCTTTCATGCGGTAAAGAGCTGGCTCAAGCCAATGGTGCGTAAGGCGCGCCGGTAAGCAATGGAACTGCGATCTGCCACCACATGTACTTCCAAAGAAGGGTCAAGCGGTAGGTTTTCGGGTTTCTGGGCTTCTACCAAGGCGCGGTCTTCCTCAAAAACTTTCAGGTTGAAATCATAAACATCCTGCAAAGGTAGGTCGGTATCAAAGTTACGACACATAGGTGCAAACATGCGCGTTTTCTTGGCAGAAACAGGGGACGCTGCATTCATGATGACCAGCCTGCCGTTATCGGGAAAATGAATTTCCAGCGTGCCGTAAAAGGAACATGCACCCGAAAATGGCGCAGCCATTCAAAATCTGGTCGGCCACGTTCTGATTGTCCAATAGGGTAGTTGTCGACATTGCTGCGGTATTCTGCCTCAAATCCATAGGGCGTCATTTTGGGCATGTATGCTGGTACTATAGGGTTGTCTGGGTCAGCAAAAGTTTCTGTATGCACAAATGCAAAATGAGCAACGTCTATAAAGCCCTCAACCTGCCGCCCTGCAAAACCGGCAATGTCTATCCAAGGGCAGTTGATGTGTTGGAAACCTGCTTCATCCCAATGTGGCATGGACGGAAGAGATATCTCTGCATTTTCCTGGGGACGTAGGCACGTCCAGATCAAGCCATATCTTTCTACCACAGGATAAGTCCGCAGGTTCAGGCGGGAAGGAATGGCGTTATTCGGGTGGGCGGGAACACGTACACATCGGCCTTGATGGCCAAATTGGAAGCCATGATAGGCGCAAGCAACTGTTTGGCCGTTACCCTTACCCATGCTGAGTGGCACGCCACGATGCGGGCACAGGTCATCTGCCACAACAATTTCTTCTCCAGCCCGATAAACAACCAAAGGTGCATCAAGTAGCGTTATGCCTAAGGGCTTGTCTTCCAGTTCACGCACAAGGGCAATGGGATGCCAGTATGAGGCCAGAATAAGCCAGTCATCAGCATCAAAACTGAGCTCGCGGGGGAGTTTGGTGTCGGCGGGGCGGGCGCAGGCTGGGGATGTCACAGCTTAATCTCCTGAATAGGGAATGTTTCCCGTTCCTTTAGGAGACAGTGTTTCATTAAGCGTATATTATCGGATATATCTATTTCATGCAGTATCCATTCTCAAATTGAGAACAGGTCAATGAATCCCTTTTCGCGCTTTCTGATCTATTTTTTGGCTGTGGCACGGCATGGCTCCATACGTAAAGCATCGGAAGATCTGCATATTGCAGCCTCTGCAATTGATAGACATATCCTTTTGGGAGAGCAGGCCCTTCACACACCGTTATTTGAGCGCCTTTCTTCCGGTATGCGTTTAACTGCGGTGGGGGAGTTATTTTATGCGCATGCCAGCCGGTGGACGAAGGATTTTGAAAGCCTGAACCGCCAGATTGATGATTTAAAGGGTATGCGCCGTGGACGTATAGATATTTTGGCCCCAGAGGCTTTGGCGCGCGTATTTTTGCCCAGCATTGCTGCGCGCCTAAAAGAACAATATCCCGGAATTGTTCTGAACATCCATATCCATGATAATGCAGAATTGGGGGAACGTCTTTTTGCAGGAGAAGGAGATCTAGCATTTTTGTTAGACCCCGCAGATTTGCGAGACTTGCAGGTGCGTTCAATGCTTTCTTTTCCACTTGGAGTGGTAAGCCTGCCGTAGCATCCAGTCACTCAGCACTCTTCAACTCGGTTTTCAGTTTGTGCAGAATATCCAGTGATTGTGCCAGAAGAACCATTGGCCCTTTCGTCTGTTTTTAGAAAACTGGAGGCAGATACTTTGGTGAACCCGAATGTGATTTCCGGGGCAAATAATGTGCAGATGATAAAGTCTTTGGTTAAGGCTGGACTGGGGATTACTATCCTCAGTTATCTGGATGTGATGGATGAGGTTCAAAATGGAGACATGGCCTTTACCCCGCTGGCAGGGGCGCATGTTTCTCCTTTGCGGTTGGCGCTTGCGCATGATCGTGCGCGCCCTTTATCTGCCGTGGCACGGCGCATTGCAGATAGCGTAGAGGCAGAATGGGCGCTCTTGCGCCAGAAAATAGGATAAGGAGCGTATTTTCTTAACGCACTGAACAGGTATTGAAAGATGATTATTAAAGAAGTGATTTTTAATCCTGTATGTGTTCCATATAAAATTCTATTGGCACGGTGAGGGTAATGGAATCGCCTGCCACGCTTTCGGGTGGGCTAGGTAACGGCTCTGCACGATGCACTAATGCCAAGGCTTCGCTATCCAATAATGAATGGCCAGAGCTTTTTTCAATATGCGCCGAAAGTACATGTCCTTTTCGGTCCATGGTAAAATGTAGCCTGGGCGCACCTTCCTGATGAGCAGACATAGCTTCTGCAGGGTAACGTTTATATTTCTCTAGCCGCGCCAGCAAAGCCCCTTGCCATGTGGCTGGACTTTGGGAAACATGAGAAGAAGATGACCCATCAATAGGCGCTGCCTGTGTTCGGTTTGGTGGCGCTTTGGAGGATGGGGGAACTGTTGTTTTTTCCGCCGGTAGTGTTTTGTCAGAATTTGGTTTTTTAAGATTTACGGTAGGTTTGTGTTTTTTTATAATTTTACGCAGTTTTTCGGGTTTGGGAACTGGAAGGGGTGGATGTGGAGCAGGTGCGGGAGGAGCCTCCAGTTTAGCGGGACCAACAGGAGAAGGAGCTGATTCCGAAATTGTTTGGTGAGGGGTAGGTGGTGTATCTGTGGGTGGAGAAGGGATTGCAACAGGTTCTGGCGCCATATCAATAGCAATAGCCGCTGGCGGGGCCTCCGGTATAGGCGGAATTGTATGAGGTATGTGCAGGAAAGATAAAGTGGCAATTCCTGCTGATGATATAACAATCAAAAAAGACATGCCCCAACGGAAAGTATCTTCTTTTCTGGTTCTGCGTGTTTGGTGAATTTTCCAATTGGAAAAAGATGTTGTTGCGCTCATTGTTCGGTCTTTGCGGCTGGAGCAGAGCCATCTGCCTGACCTTGCAAATTAACAAGAGCAACCTTGAGATAACCAGCAGAACGAAGCTTATCCATCACACTCATCAGTGTGCCGTAATCTATCGTTTTGTCTGCACGCAGGAAAATGCGTTCATCCTTGTTGCTCCTGGTTGCTATTTCTAACGCTTTTGGCAAGTTGTCGGTTGAGATACTCTCTTCACCAAGTGTCAGTGCATGATCTGCATTTACAGTTAAAAAAACTGGATTTTCCGGGCGTGGAGCTGGTTTTCCCGTTGATGAAGGAAGATCTACAGGCACGTTTACTGTGGTGAGGGGGGCTGTTACCATGAAAATTACCAAAAGCACCAACATGACATCAATGAAAGGCGTTACATTGATCTCGCTTGCTTCATGCGGGTTTTCATCAGCATGCTGGATACGGCGCATATAGTTTATTCTCCAACCATACGGTTGATATCAAAGGGAGTAATCTGGGCGCTTGTTGCAAGTTTGTGCGTGCGGCCAAGATCACGAGAAACCAAGCGCATTACAAGGGATGTCAGATCTGCCACTTGTGCCCTGCAGGATGCAGATTGGCGTGCAAGATGGTTGTAGATCACCACGGCAGGAATGGCGGCTACAAGCCCAAGTGCAGTGGCCAATAGGGCTTCTGCAATACCTGGGGCGACCACAGCAAGGCTGGTGGCTTTACTGGCGGCAATGCCTGTAAAAGATGTCATAATGCCCCACACAGTGCCAAATAGTCCAAT
Source organism: Acetobacter sp. DmW_136 (assembly GCF_008690365.1). Taxonomy (NCBI): domain Bacteria; kingdom Pseudomonadati; phylum Pseudomonadota; class Alphaproteobacteria; order Acetobacterales; family Acetobacteraceae; genus Acetobacter; species Acetobacter sp. DmW_136. The sequence continues at coordinate 6,805 of NZ_VHON01000024.1, read as the reverse complement.
AAAGGGTGATGTTGCACCAATGGTGGCCAATAAGCCTGTGCCGCGCATCAGGCGGCGCCCTTCAGCAGCTTCCAGACGCTCTAAATGTAAAACAATACGTTCCTTAAGTCCTTCGTTATCATTGGGAATATCGTAAGAAACAGCTTTTTCAGTTTCCGCAGCCATAACCAGTGTGTGGGCAATACTGTTTGGGCGTGTGCTTCTTTCTCCCAAAGCCAATGTGCCAGCTTCTTCCAGCGTTTTTTCTGCTGTTTTTAGCTTTCTGCGAACACTTAAAAACTCAACAGATTTGGCGATAAAAATGGTCCATGTCAGAAGCGAGGCAAGAGCCAGAAGTATCATGACACATTGCACGACAGAGCCTGCGTTCAGGAACATCTCCCATGGAGAGAAAGAAAGCGGAATCTGATTAGATGATTCTGATAAGGGCATAAGATACCAAGTGCTTTCGCAAATACAGATAATGAAGCGACGCGCGGAAGAACCTATAGGGAACAACCAATGGTGTAATTAGAAAAAGGTGCCCTATGCTTTCTCACGCGCGGCATATCTCAAACAGCAAATAACAAAGCGCCCACAAATACGCAAGTGAGAATCACTATCATCTGAGCGTGAATGTCCTAATATTTTGCAAAGTGTCTGTATGATTCAGATGGTTAAATGTCTTTATGTAAACAGTGATATCTGGCTAACAGATTGAAAAATTAAAATTTATTTTACAAATTTTAGTTCATAGATATTTTTGGTCACTGTAACAGTCTGTTGCAGCAAACACACACCCATACGATTTGGTAATCATTTGCTTCTGAATATAAGCATTATTATCAATTATACGTTTCGTCCCTATTATCTCATTAAGGTGGAGCAGAAGCTAGGGTTCACCAAGAGTGCGGCAAATGAGTCGATCAGATTTGTCTCACCCGAGTTCACAAGGTAAGGGCCTGCGCGTGGCTGTTGCTTTGGGTGTATCTGTGGGATTGGGTGTTACAGAAAGCAAAGCGCTGGCAGAAGATGCAGCACAACCGCCTCAGCCTGTCCGATCTGCTATGCAGTGATGCAGATGGGGCGACCAGTCTTTGTGGTTGCCAAATTACCTGCAAATCATGCCTGCTCCTCAGTTATAAACGCATTCTGGGGCGGTCATATACGAATTTTAGGCAGTCATTTGGTTGAACGATGTCAGCTTTTTGTCATGGTGGCGTTAGCTGAAACAATCATGGCATCCGGGCTCTACATAGCGCGTGCGGCACAATGGACAATGCCAATATTACTGGGCTTCTTTATTTTTCTTGGCTTGGGGAAGACGCTGCCATCACTTGTATTATGTTGTGTTGGCACGCTTCTGTTGCTGAGTGTCGCTTGGAGTGTGGAAAGAAGCAATAGGGCCTAAATGTAAAGACTTATGAGAGTTTTTTCCAGTAAGATGCACTCATGCTGGGGCCAGTCTCGCTTTTCTTGCATCAATGCTTCTGGAAGAGCGTGTTGCGTTTTTTGGAGGCATTGACGGATCGCAGCATGGAAGCAACGATTATGGGCTGCTGGCATCATCGGCGCAAAGCATGTTTTGCACACGTTCTGCTTTTTCGATCTGCCGATTAATTTCCTCAGAAATGGGCTGATAGTAGAATATCCAGTGACTTCAGATCACGGTGACCAGTTGCGCGTTTGAGATCCAACGGGTTTGGCAGCAATTGGGCAAGATGATTGTTCGTTGGGTTCAAACAGTCTACGGGCATCGCAGCGTGTTATGGCAGGCTAACATATCAGTATTCCTTGCCAGCCGACCAACCCGTTTCAACCATCACTGAAATTAACTGATGACATGTTCTGGAAATTTTGATGATGATTATTTTTTTTAGCGTGAGATATGATACGAGAAACAGTTCCTGAATTTATGCCAAAAGTTTTTGCAATTTTTTCTAGCGTTTCGCCATTTTTGCGTTTTTGGATAATTTCTATGCGTTGGATATCTGTAATGCGCCGAGGGCGCCCCATTTTCTTTCCTTGAGCTATAGCTCTTGCACGACCTTCCGAGGTGCGAGTGCGGATGAGATCTCTTTCTACATCAGCTAAACCGCCGAGAACAGCTAGCATAAGCCGTCCGGTGCTGGTACTTGTGTCGGTCCAAGGTTCAGCCAAAGAGTAAAACTGAGCTTTTTTATCGGTAATACTTTTAACTATAGCGAATAGATCAAATGTGCTGCGAGCCAGCCGATCAATGCGTGTGACCACAATGGACTGTCCTTCCCTCAGATTTTCAATGAGCTTGCGTAGTTCTAGCCGATTGGTGTCGGCTCCACTTGCCTTTTCGCAATAAATCCGGTGGCATCCGTATTCCTTTAAGGTTTTAACTTGATGTTCTAGAGTCTGGCCTATCGTGCTAACGCGGGCATATCCTATTTTACGGTGCGATTTAGATATATTCATTAAAGCGTAAACTCCTGAAAAAACAAAAGAGTTCCTTGCTTTAATCTTAATATCCGTCGCAAAAGCTTTAGCGGAACTATCACCTGTAACATTAAGATGAGCGCCAGCAGTAACCGTATTGGATATTGCAGAAACACCACCGCTAATATCTAAACTTCCTGCTTTTAGAACTGTGTTGCTGAGTATAGCACCACTTTCTGCACGCACAGATTCCTGAACGCCAGAGTTCAGAATCACTCCACTTGTCACAGTTGTATCAACCGCAATGGCACCGGAGTGCACGATCATTTCACCCTCACCACTTACTGTGGTACTGGTAACGGATGCGCCATTCTCTACAAGTAAAGCCGTAGTATTACCCCCAGTTGATGTAGTGGAAACGAGGGTATCTATAACATTGGCACCCGCATTGATTGTGGCGGATGCTGTATCGGTAATGGTCGTGCCAGAAAGTGTTGCACCGCTAGCAGCATAAAGCTCCGCACCATCGGAAATGTTGGTATTATCAGCAGTGCCACCAATAACCCCAATTTGGCCCATACTGGCAGATGTATCAACTGCGCTGCCGCCAGCAGAAATGGTCAACATGGCACCAGCAAAGCTATCATCATTTTCTGGCAATGATGTAGATGTAACAAGGCCGCCACTTTCAACAGTAATGTTGCCACCGTTTGCGGTAGTAGATATTGCTGTTCCGAAAACATCCAGTGTATCACCATCATTTAGAATGATACCATGTGAGGATATTCCAGCAGGAATAGTCGTGTCAGTCATATTTACGATCCCTTAAAGTTATTTCTACATTCTGAGATTTGTGCAGAAATTTTTTCCCATTTATTGTCAAATATTATTGCTAATAAAAATAAATCATGATTATTTTTCTATATTTTCATCAAAAATGTGTATAATTATTTATAGAATATTTAATTTTTAACATGCCAACAATGCGGTATGTGCTGCTGAGTGTAGAGAAATACTCAGCAGCACCAATAAAACCTACTAAAGATGTTTATTAAAATACTTCACGGATTTTAAATGGCCTGAGCCACTGCCTTTTCCATGTCTTTACCAACCAGATAAGGGCCTGCTGCACGAATAGTTATAGAGAGAATAGCCATTGCATTGTGCGTGATATTTCCGTCCAACGGTAGAATGGCATCACCATTTGTCCATGCACAATCTTTCCAATCCGTATCATGCCAACCAGCAGGCTTGGATGCTTGAAGATGAGCCGTAATCATCTGTAACTTACGAGCTGTCTGTACGCACACATCGGTTACAGCAACACCCAGATAGCGGCGATCATCTACAAACGGACCAATGACATCAGCCGGGCGGCTGGCGCGAGAAACAATCCGCACACACTTCGTGCCCGGTGGCAGCATGAAGCTGTATTTGTCATCTTGCACACGCATCGGCCGAATGCTTGCACCCGTTTGGGTGACAAGGTGCAGATCAGGATCTGTCGTTTGTGCTACAATAACTTCCCTCACATGGGTACCACTCACGCTATTTTCCCGTAATTCCAACTGGCGGAACAAAGGTTCAACAAAAGCCCGATCAACACATAGCGGAGCTGCTGCATTGTCTACCCATGTGCGTGTCATGCCATTCAGGGTTGCAACCTTGCCGACCTGATGGAAGGAACGACGGTTTCCGGTATCCAGATAGCTTTCCGTCAACATGCCATCAGCGATAACGACAGAGTGCTGTACCGTTTCTACGTGGTAGTAATCGTAAGATGTGATGGATTTATCAAAGAAAATCGAAACACCATTTACCAGCATACGAACCGGCACAAACCTGTCCTCAAAGAACAGGCAATGTTCTGGTGTGATCAGCATATCCTTATACGGAACGCCATCGGCAATGGCATCCTTGAGAATACGCACGGGATAACCCGCTTCATCATCTGCTAGGCCAGCACGCACCGTGGCGTGGGACTTGCCAACCCAAACAACTGGGCTGCTGATTTCACGGTTGTTTTGCCAGTCAAAGACAACAACTTCATCACCAATCTGAACGTCTTCTACGGCAACATCACCTTTTGCTGTGCGAATCATGCTGCCAGACAGAAAACAGACGGTCTCATCTTCAACCAACCAGCCAGTTGTTCCATCTTGCACAATAGATGCTGTCGCTGGGGGTTCGTAGCCATCGGCAGGCACAACATCTGCATACTGAACGACATTCCCATCGGCCAACTGAACATTGAGCGTATAAGAGCCATCGCCATTATTCGTGTAAATTGCAGAAGTTGGTTCTGCTGTTAAACCGGAAATACCAAAATTCGTGTTTTTGGAAATACCATTAACCAGAACGTTGCCCTTAACACCTTTATCACCACTATCATCAATATAAATGGTGTTTACAGTATTTGGATCAACGTTAATGGTGGTTTTGTCCGAGTAGCTAATGCCCGGTTCTGCAAACAATGTGCTATTCTGCTGCATGTTTACAGTGCCGCCCTGCACCCATACAGGTTGATCTGTCGTACCCAGAGAGGCATTGATCAGATTAAGCGTGCCAGCATTATCCAATTTACCATTATCAAGGGTTACATGCCCTTGATTATTCATGATGGTGATGGTGCCATCATCGCGATTCATGGCAACACCACCCAGTTCTACATTGGATGGAGTATCAATGATAATCGTTCCGTTATTTTCAAAACCAGCCGTTGCAAAAACATTCCCAACATATTGAGAATCACCTTGCGCCGTAATTTTAAGTGTGCCGTTTTGCCAAACACTCAGGCTACGGATCTGGTTGTAATCTGGAGCATTGTCCACCACAGTTTGCGGCGTAGTGGTATTACCCTCCCAACTGATATTCACATCCGCATTCTGTTGGCTCTGCGGAACAGGGTTGCTCGTCCAGACACTTGCATCGGATGTATCAACTTTATTGCCGCTAGAATCAAGCAACTCCCAATTGGAAGAATCATTCCAATCACTACTGGTAGTCCCCGTCCAATGCCAAGACATATCATGCTGGTGATAGCTGGTTGGCGTACTGGAATACTGAGAGGTATCTCCCCCAGCGTTTGTTGAGCTTGTCGCAATGGCGCTTAGCTGTTGGTGCAAGGTATTGTCTGTATAAGCACCTGTAGCAGAAGCAGATGATGTATCTTCAATATCCCAGCCAGAAGCTGCTGTATCCTGCACAATAGTGGCTGTAGCAGGCGGTGTATAACCATCTGCCATATGCAGGTTGCTGTATGTCAGATTGCTGCCATCTGCCATATCAACAGTCAACGTATAAGAACCATCCTTATTCTCTGCATACGTTGCAGATGTAGGCGCAGACGCCAGACCAGAAATACCGAAGCGTGTGTTTTCAGAAATACCGTTGATAACAACATTCTGAGCATTGGTCGCGCCAGCCCCGCCATGCAGAAAACCATTATCCTGCACGTAAAGCGTATTTACTGTTGCCGGATCAACATTGATGGTTGCAATAGATTCAGCCGAATTCATAAAGATGCTGCTATTCTGTTGCAGATTAACGGTTCCACCGCTCACCCACACAGGCTGTCCAGCAGACCCCAAGGACGCGTTGATAAGGTTAACCGTGCCGCCACTATTCAGATTGCTGTCATCAAAAATTACGTTGCCATGGTTATTCATGATGGTGATGGTGCCATCATCGCGATTCATGGTAACGCCACCGAAATCTACCTTCGATGGGGTATCGATAATAATTGTACCATCGTTTTCGAAACCAGCAGTAGCAAAAACATTGCCATCAATACTGGAACCAGCCTGAGCCGTCACTTTTAGTGTTGCATTCTGCCAAACGCTCAGGCTGCGAATCTGATTGTAATCGGGCGCATTCACAATAACTGTAACGGAATCTTCGCCACTTGCCGGAGACAGGCTAACATCTGCATTTTGTTCTGCCTGAGGTACGGAACCTTCTGTGGTAACTGGATTATTGGCGCCATCGTAAAGTGTCCAGTTAGCGGGATCGTTCCAATCACCTGTGGCGCCGCCAACCCAGCGCCAAGACATATCATGATGATGGAAACTGGTTGCGGTGCTGTCAGATGATGTACCGCTTCCAGTAGCGATTGCATCATCATTGATTGTTTTAAAATCTATGGGTGAATCTGCCATTACTTTAAACTTTCCTAAATCTTAATTTTAGCAATAAATTATGTTAGTATAATACTATCAATATAAAGTTTTATGTTGTGCCAACAATTTGTCTCGTGTAGTAATTGTTGCGTAGTACCCGTTAGGCAAGTCCACACATTTGAACTTGCCAAAATTAAGATTACTGGGGACAAGGAAGGTACGCTTGTTGTTGGCAGCAAAGGGTATGTTTCTGGTGTAAATGTTTCTGGTGCGGTGGATAACAGCGCGCAGGCTGCGAC
>NZ_VHON01000023.1:0-29168 GCF_008690365.1 Acetobacter sp. DmW_136 | reverse complement strand
ACCGGTGCGCTCATACCTTCATGTCTGCAATCCATATCGCAGCAAGCGTCATCTTCTATCTCAAAGAATGAGTCCTGAGCCTAGGTTTTTGTCTCCTGCGTAAGGATGGATGGGGCAAAACATACCGCCCCTGGTTAGGCCTTAGCCTTATTGCCAGCCACGGGATTGCCGGTGTGCGTAGCCGTAAAGCTGTTCAACATCAGGATAAAAAGGATGCGGTGCAGAGCGGTATCTTGCAGATTGTTATGATTATTCTGGCCGCTTGTATATTCACTACAAAGCCAAATAAATAACTCTTAAATAAACCCCAATATTTTTTATCCTTATTAAGATATTGGGGTTGTTATTCGATTTTAAAATCAGGCTTCCTGATTACTTTCCATCCATTGCTTGATCAATGTATAGGTAATGGAAAGGATCATCGGTCCAACAAAAATACCGGCCAAACCCAAGGCCGCTAATCCGCCAATAACGCCCATCATGATAAGAACTAATGGAACGTCTGCCTGTTTACGGATCAGATAAGGCCGCAACATGTTATCTAGAAAGATAGTTAAAAAAGTTATGGCAAGCAGAACAATTGCTGGCATCACTCCCTTATCAAAGTAAACCCAGATCACCGCCGGAAAAAGAGTAACCCCCGGCCCTGCTTGCAATAAACAGGCCATAAAGGTAACAGCCGTAAGAATGCTGGCCCATGGCACACCGGTAAGGTACATACCACCGCCCCCTACCAAACTTTCAACAATGGCGGTAAGGGTAACGCCCAATGCAACCCCTCTGATAGTACGCACGGCCAGTTCCAGCATATTCTGCCCACGCTTGCCAGATAACGTTCCTACCAACCTTTCTGATGTTGTAATCAGATATTCAGCTTTTGCCAAAAACACTGTAAGTATAATAAGAGTAAGCAAAAACTGCACTGCAAGCATACCAATACTGCCCGCATAAGACATAAGATAATGCATAATCTGGTCTGGTTGCGGCACAGCCTGCTGCACAATATCCATTGGCTTCATGTTTTGCAGATGTTGCCACCATTTGCCCAGATACTCACCCACCATAGGAAGATGGAGCAGTTTTTCTGGCAGATCGGGTAATTTTAGAGATTTAATGTAGGGAATAATATTACTGAACGCATCAGCATGCTTCACCACTGTAGAAACTGCCATCCAGAATGGCAGAACAAATAAGGCCAGAGCAACCAGAAGCGTGCAGGAAATAGCCATTTTACGGCTACCATGTAACCAGCCTTGCAACCGCAGCAATAATGGCCACATGGTTACAGCAATGGTGCCCGCCCAAATAAGAGCGGGAATAAAAGGTTCTAAAATCCACACTGCCCCCAGCACAAGGGTGCAGGCAAACAAAGCCACCAGCACAGGCCGCGTTCCTGTAGCAAGTTCAGGCTTTTGTTCGGAAACAGATGTCTCTGGTATCATTGTTTTACGCTCATCCCATGACTACAGGCCGAACCAGCCGTAAAGCTTTTCAGTTCAGGGGGTAAAAAGGATGCCATGTCTGCTTCTTTCAAAAGCTCTCGTCCGCGGCCAGACCATTTGGCCAGCCCCACATGTGGGTTGCTAAAAGAGCCGCTCACCATAACGGGAATTTCCATTGCCAACATGCCTTTGGCACCATTGCTGGCAAAAACCAATTCAAATGCCTTTTTGTTCAAATCAAACTCGGCTTTTCCCACAATACTACCTGCATCCGATTTTATACGTAATGGCTGCACAACACCTTTACCTTGTTGCATTTTGAGCGCTCCCAACAGGCATGATACACTCGCCTTGCCTTTGCTTTGGCGAAAGAGAGCACCAACATCTGTTGTCGCAATATCCATCACTTCGCGAGAGATTGTTCCTGTGTTCATGCCCACTGCAGCCGTGACATTGGCCTGGCGCGAGGCTTCGTTTAAAGTCTGGATATTATCTGCATGCGTAAGGACGCGAATATTCAGCTTTCCGCCCACCGGAAAAGGTGAAAACCCTGCCTGCTTACGAAACTGATCAATATCCCCATTATCTACATTTACTGTAGCCTGTACGCGCGTGCCTTTCTGACCAGCCAACAAGTGCCCGGAAGCCTGAATACTGGCTCCAAGCCAATTCATTTTCATGGAGCTCACATCCACCCGGCCTGGCATTTGGCTTACGCTGATTTGGGCTTGATTGAAAACAAGCGTATTATACAGCACCGTATCTGCCGCGAGTGTAACATTAATAAGCGGATCAGGGTGTAAAGGCACCAACAGCGGCACATCAATACCGCTCATAGACGTTTTGGACTTTTCGGACGGGCTTCCCAAAAGAGCATTCAGATTTAGGCGGGAAAACGCCATGGAACCAGCAACCTTATCAGGTTGCCCTTTCGCGCCTTCTGTAAATGTTACATCCGCAGTACTAATCGGACTTTCATTGAGCGAACCAGTTGTATGGTCCAGATGCCAAACATCCCCTTTATGCGTAAAGTGCCCCGATAGCGTAACAGGTTGCGTAATCTTGCTATCAGCTTCGCCAGCAAAAGCCATGATCGGGCGAGATGTTGCTGTCTGCAAATCCAGCTTTGCATCAATACCATCAAAATCAAATAGATCTGTCATGGTGCCGTTGAGATGCAGAGATAAATCCCCTGATGCCGCGTGAATATCCGTTCCATAAGGCTTACCCGCTTGGCGCAAAACATCTATCGGCTGCATATTGGCCTGCAATGTTACGGGCGTGCCATTATACGCCCCGTTAACGTTCATCACCAGTGGCGCGGTGTCACTTGTTGAGTGCAGGGCAACTGCCTTCAGGCCTGTTACATAGCTATGCCCATGCGCTGAACGGTAAATAACCTCACTATCCGTAATGGCTGCATCACACAGGCCGGGAAACCATATTTTGCCACTGGGTTCCTTTGGCTTGGCTGGCGCAGAAGATGCCTTTTTACCAAACCTCCAGTTGGGTTCGCGCGTAGGCGTACGCTCGAACAAGCCCGAAAATCCATCAATTTTCACATCTCGCGCCTGCATTTGCCCATTAAATAAGGAACTAAGCAGGATTTGAGCGTGCAGATGCTTCAAACTTATCATATCCGCACGACTACCTTGGGGGATATTGGCCAGATGCAGATTATCCAGATCCACCGTAACCCACCGGCCAAAGCGCACATGCAATGCTCCTATTTGGGTTTTCCGTCCAAGTGACGCACTTATTTTATCTGAAGCAATATGCGCCAGATTATAGTGTGGAAGGCCAGCAAGCAGCACGCCAATAGCCACAGCAGAAACGGCCAGAATACTTCCGGCTAACCATACCCAACGGGGCATACAAGTACCTTTCTCAATCCTTTATGAGGACGTAGAATGCAGAAATATTATAAAAAATTCTATGGAAATATATTTCTCTAAACCAGAAATATATTTAAATCTATTTTCCTGTATCAAGAAAAGGAAGAACACTGCGGTAGATTTGTAGTTCTTCATTTGTAGGTATGACACAAATTTTTATTTTACTACCTGCTCCGCTGATAACCTGCGCATGGGCTGCATTGGCGGCTTCATCAATCTGCACACCCATCCATGCCAACGCCTCGCACACATCGGCACGCAAATGCTGATCATGCTCACCAATACCTGCGGTAAAAACTATGCCGTCCAAACCACCCATAATGGCAGTTAATGCTCCAATTTCCTGTACAATCCTATAAACAAACAACCCGAGCGCTTCTGAAATATTCTTACGCTGGACAGCATCCTGACTTTGCGCCAATGTTGCACGCAAAATGCGCATATCGGACGATATGCCCGAAACTCCCAAAAGCCCCGATTGATGATAAAGCGTGCTAACCAAGGTTTTCCAATCCGCTTTTTCAGATTGAACCATGTAAAGCAATGCGCCCGGATCTATCGCCCCGCAGCGTGTACCCATCATCAACCCATCCAGAGCAGAAAACCCCATGGTTGTTTCCAAACTTTTGCCTGCTTGCAACGCACACAAGCTCGCACCACTTCCCAGATGCGCAACAATAGTACGCCCCTGCGCCAGTTTAGGATCAACCTCTGCCAATTGGCCCGCAATATAGCTGTATGAAATGCCATGAAACCCGTAACGACGAATGCCACGATCTGCATAACGGCGCGGAAGTGGTAACAGTCGTGCCATTTCCGGGATAGTTTGATGAAAGGTGGTATCAAAACAGGCCACCTGCAAAATATCAGGACGCTTTTCAAAAATAGCTTTTGCAGGGGCCAACGTGGCCGCCTGATGCAGCGGATCAAACGGTGTAAGTTTGTCTAATTGCTTAAGCGTATTCAGCGTAATTTTAACGGGTTGCAGAAATTCTGCCCCCCCATGCACAATCCGATGCCCTACAGCCCGCACCTGTCCTTGGCCGGAATATTGCTCAAACCAATGGAAAAGATGGCTAAAAATATACAATCCCGTTTCCTGCCATCTTTCTTGCACAAGAAGCTTCCCCTCCGCATCTTTGGCCGTAAATTGAGAATAATCAGGAAACTCCTCAATTTCTCCGTGCAGCAGAACCTGCGGATCTCGCGTGCCTGAGAACGCGTAAATCGTCAGCTTCAGGCTTGAAGAACCACTATTAAAAACAACAACTACATCCTGCACGGATACTTTTCCTTGTTATAAGGCGACGTTCAGCCCTGCCCACCAGCAAGATGATGAGCATAAAGCGCCCCAATGGCTATGGAAGCCAGACGCGCCTGTACACTGTTTGCTCGACTGGTGAGTAATACGGGAACGGCCGCCCCCAAAACAATGCCTGCGGAATCTGCGCCAGACATAAAAATCATGTTTTTTGCCAGCATATTACCGGATTCCAGATCCGGGGCCACCAGAATTTGCGCACGTCCTGCTACGGGTGAAACAATGTTTTTTATTTTTGCAGCCTCAATACTTACTGCGTTATCCATCGCCAAAGGGCCGTCCAAAACACCCCCTTGTATTTGCCCGCGTTCTGCCATCTTGCATAAACATGCAGCATCAACTGTTCCGGGTATTTTGGAATTAACCGTTTCCACCGCAGAAAGAATAGCAACGCGTGGGACACCCAAACCCAGCCCGTTGTGTAGGTCTATCGCGTTTTGAACAATATCGCGCTTTACATCCAGATCCGGGAAAATATTGATAGCTGCATCTGTTACAAACAGTAAATCTTTGTACCCGGGTACAGCCAATACAAAAACATGGCTAATACGCCTGTTGGTGCGTAAACCACTCTCTGCTTCAACAATTGCATGCATAAAAACATCTGTATGCAGGCTGCCTTTCATCAACGCTTTTACGCGCCCTTCCTTTACCAAAGCCGTTGCTTTCTGGGCAGCTTCTGCTGGTGTTGTGGCATCAATGAAAACAGCCTTATCCAATGCAATACCACTTGCCTGTGCCACAGATACGATTGCGCTTTTATCACCTATCAAGACAGGCTCTATAATATTCCGTTGTGCCGCATCCATTGCACCTTCAAGGGCGTGTTCTTCACACGGCCAGACAATACCGACAGGTACCTGCCCCGGCAATTGAACAGCGCGTGAGACCAATTGCTCAAATGCCTGATGACTGCTTGACGCTGCACTGCCCGGCATTTCCGCAGTATCATGCGCATATTGTGAAGTCTGCGTCTTGCTGGAAAGGATCTTGTGCATATCATTCATCTTCACAATTATCCGGCAATATCAGTGAAATGAGCAGATAAAATGTGCCTATACTGCGTGCGCAGAAAATCTTCAGCTTGGGTTGCTGTGCCTCTAGCTGCCATGCGCCCTTTAAACTCCTCTACAGACCCCAGTTTCTGCACAGACATCCATTCACGCAGTTCTTCCAGAAGGGTTGAGATATAGCTCGGCCCCTGCTGCAACAGCACGGATGTCACCATCGCTATGTCACCCCCAGCCAGCAGGCATTTGGCAACATCCGTACCAGAATGCACGCCACCAGAAATGGCCAAATCAGCCTGACAATGTTCTGAAAGCAGCGCAGCCCACATCAGCGGAAGCCGTAATTCGTAAGCAGAACTGGGAATAAAATCCACCTCTGCGCTATCTGTTAAGGAACGCAACCCCGGCTCATAAAAACTGTTGAACAGAACTATACCATCCGCTCCGTTTTCCGATAATCGCTTCACCATATTGCCCAGTGAGCTGAAAAAGGGAGAAAGCTTAACGCTGACTGGAACCTTAACCTGTGCTCGTACATCCCGTAATATCTGTATGCAACGTTCTTCCACCTGTGCGCCTGTTTCATCCGGATTGGTTGGAATATGCCAGAAGTTCAGCTCTATTGCAGATGCCCCCGCCTGCTCCATATCCTTGGCAAAACGCAGCCAACCTGCTGGGGTGCAACCATTAAGGCTGGCAATAATAGGCACGCCCGCCCTTTCTGAGGCACTGCGCAACACAGCCAGCCTTCCATCCAGCGGAGAAGCATGAGGCATGACAGGAAAATACCCTGCCGCTTCTGGGTGAGAGTTTTCTCCCGTTTCCCACAAAGCAGCTTCTGCCAGTTCCTGCGCTCGAATGTCTTCCTCAAACACAGAGGCCATAACAATGGCAGAAGCCCCGGCATCTGCCACGCGCAAAATGCCTTCCAGATCTGCCGTTAACGGAGATGCAGAAGCTACAACGGGATGGGCCAATTCCAGCCCAAGATAGTGTGTACGAATATCCATGACCATAATGCTCCCGTATCGCCTCAGTTCACATCTTCCCAATGCGGAAGGAAGCGGCTGCCATCACGTGCAGCCATATCTTCGTAAATCCGGTAGCGCTCATTGGCTGCCGCCTGCGCCTGATGCAACAAATGCGCGGCACTTTGTGGATGCGTGCGAGTAAGCGTTTTGTAGCGCAGTTCCCGATACGCATAATCTTCCAGTGGAATACGTGGGCGGGTTGAATCAAGCCGGAACGGATTAAGCCCACTTTTGCGCATGGTGGGATCAAACCGGAACAACGGCCAATACCCCGATGCCACGGCACGTGCCTGTTGCTTCATACCTGTGCGCATATCTATGCCATGTGCAATACACTGCGAATACGCCAGAATAAGAGATGGCCCTTCATACGCTTCTGCTTCTCGCATTGCGATAATTGCCTGTTCTGGATTAGCCCCTAGTGCAATTTGAGCCACATACACATTGCCGTAAGCAATGGTCTGCAAGGCCAGATCCTTCCGCGGCACACGTTTGCCACCTGCCGCAAATTTGGCAGAGGCACCCAGCGGTGTTGCTTTGGAGGATTGCCCGCCCGTGTTGGAGTACACCTCCGTATCCAGCACAATCACGTTTACATTGCGCCCTTGTGCCAACACATGGTCTAGGCCGCCGTAATCAATATCGTACGCCCAGCCATCGCCTCCAACAATCCAGATAGAACGTCGGATTAGAAAATCTGCCACAGAAAGTAACATGGCGGCATCAGGCGTGTTTACACCCTCTAACTTGCTACGCAGCGCGCCTACGCGCTCACGCTGTAGCGCAAATTCACTTTCTGTTATCTGGGGCGCATTCAGGATAGCCGTTGCCAGATCCTGCCCCACGACCTGAGCCTGTTTTTGCAACAACTGCCGTGCCAAAGATTCCTGCTTATCTGCGGCCAAACGAAAGCCAAGGCCAAATTCTGCATTGTCTTCAAACAATGAGTTCGACCAAGCAACCCCACGCCCCTGGGCGTTGGATTTCCATGCATGTGCAGGTGTATTACCCGCATAAATGGCCGAACAACCTGTGGCGTTGGCAATCTGCAACCTATCTCCAAACAGTTGAGAGATCAGTTTCAGGTAAGGTGTTTCACCACATCCTGCGCATGCTCCGCTGAATTCGAATAGAGGTTCCAAAAACTGCACGCCGCGTACGTTGGCTTCGTTAATGGCTGCCCGGTTTACTTCTGGAAGGTGTTCAAAAAACGCAATATTCCCACGTTCTTGTTCCAGAATAGGCAATTTTTCTCCCATGTTGATGGCACGCGTTTTACCATCTGGGCTAATTTCCGGGCAGTTTTCAACACACACACCACAGCCTGTGCAGTCTTCCACATAAAACTGGAGTGTAAAGCGGGCATCTGGATAACCACGGGCATTCACCGGAGCAGATTTGAAGCTTGCCGGAGCGCCTGTCAGATCCTTGTCTTCGTAAGTTTTGGCACGAATGACACTATGGGGGCATACAATACTACACTGCCCGCACTGGATACATGTATCCGGGTTCCAGATTGGCACCTCTACGGCAATATTTCGCTTTTCGTACTGCGTTGTACCACCGGGGAAAGTGCCATCTGCCGGAATATGACTTACAGGAATACTCTCGCCCCTGCCCGCCATAATTTCTGCAGTCACCTGCTGCACAAACAATGGCGCTGATGGAGGCACAACCGGCGGCATGGGCAATGTGCCATCAGCCTTGGCGGGCACAGCAACTTCATGCAGCGCCGCTACTGCGGCATCTACTGCACGGAAGTTAAGCTGCACAATACTATCACCCTTTGCACCATATGTTTTCTGAATAGACTTTTTAATTTCTGTAATAGCTTCATCAGATGGCAAAACGTTGGAGAGATGGAAGAAGCATGTTTGCAAAATAGTATTAACGCGTGGCCCCAAACCAAGCTTAAGCGCAACGTCTGAGGCATCAATTACAAAAAACCGCAGTTTTTTATTAACGATCTGATCCTGCACTTTACGCGGCAGTTGCTCCCAAACCTTATCAGCTGCATAGGGGCTGTTCAGCAGAAAAGTAGCTCCATTATTAGCAGCACCCAGAATATCGCGCCTGAACAGAAAATCGAACTTATGGCAGGCTACAAAGTCAGCATGCCGGATAAGGTAAGGTGCCTGAATGGGAGATTTACCAAACCGCAGATGAGATGCTGTTTCTGCCCCAGATTTATGGGAATCATAATCAAAATAAGCCTGAGCATACCAGCCCGGTTTTTCGCTTAGAATTTTAACACTGTTCTTATTAGCCCCAACTGTGCCATCCGCACCAAGGCCATAAAACAGACAGCGCACTGTGCTTTCTGGTTCTATGTCAAAAGTTTCATCATATTCCAGATGAGTATGGGAAACGTCATCTATAATCCCCACCGTAAAATGATTTTTGGATGTGGGCTTCTTCAATTCATCAAAAACGGCTCGCGCCATAGCCGGGCTGAAATCACGCGAGGAAAGCCCATAGCGCCCACCAATTACGCGCGGCATATGCGAGAACTGGCCATTCCCTACCCCTTCTGCCAGCACACCCACAATATCTGCATGCAAAGGCTCCATAGGGGCGCCGGGCTCTTTTGTCCGATCCAGCACGGCAATAGATTTTATACTTGCTGGCAAGGCTTTTAAAAAATGCTCCGCAGAAAATGGCCGGAACAGGCGCACATGCAACGCCCCCACTTTCTCGCCATGCGCGTTCAGCCATTTTGCAGTTTCCCGCACCACTTCAGAACCAGACCCCATGGAAATAACCACACGTTCCGCATCTGGCGCACCTGTGTAATGAAACAGATCGTATTGACGGCCTGTTAGCGATGCAAACTTATCCATAGCTTCCTGCACAATGGCAGGTACACGCTCGTAAAACGGATTAACCGCTTCTCTGGTTTGGAAATAGGTATCCGGGTTCTGCCACGTCCCGCGGATAAACGGATGTTCCGGGTTAAGCGCCCTTTGCCGATGCGCATGCACCAGCCGATCATCTATCATCTGGCGGATAACATTATCCGGCACCACAGAAAGGCTGTTGTATTCGTGCGAAGTTCGGAAGCCATCTGCAAAATGGATAAAAGGAATACGTGCAGCCAAAGTGGCGACCTGTGCAATCAGCGCCAGATCGTGAGATTCCTGCACAGACCCCGCACCCAGCATAGCAAACCCTGTTGTACGGGCCGCCATGATATCCTGATGATCACCAAAAATAGAGGACGCACCCGCAGCTAATGCGCGCGCTGCCACATAGAACACAGTTGATGTGAGCTCACCTGCAATTTTGAACATGTTGGGCAGCATGAGCATGAGCCCCTGAGAGGCCGTAAAAGTTGTGGTAAGTGCCCCGGTTTGCAAAGCACCATGCACACACCCAGCAGCGCCGCCTTCTGCCTGCATTTCCTGTACAACGGGCACTTCACCCCAAATATTCTGCACGCCTTGGTCAGACCACGTATCTGCAAGCTCTGCCATAGGGGAAGACGGCGTAATAGGGTAAATCGCACAAACTTCGTTCACACGATAAGCAATATGCGCAACAGATGTATTGCCATCCATTGTCTGGAGTTGTTCAGCCATGACATTCTCCATTTTATGCACGCACCTTGAAGCGTGTAGGCATAGTTGGCTCACCCAAACTTCCCTTTGTTGGCGTGGCCTCTACTAGTTCAGGGTTCATCTCAATGGCATGGCAAGGGCACTGTTCTGCGCAAACTGCGCAACCGGTGCACAGATCCATCTCAACCGCATATCCCTTCCCCGGCCCTAGCCGCGTAATGGCTTGTTCGGGGCAAGAGGCATAACAATTGTCGCATTCAAAGCAATTGCCACAGGAAAGGCATCTACCGGCTTCATAACGTGCTGTTTTTTCATCCAAACCGGCGAATATTTCATCAAACCCGGCCCGTTCCGTTAAGGGGCGCTCGGGCTGCTTGCTTCGGTCTGCCTGCGCGTAATCTGGCAGGTGCAGCATATCGAATGAGACAAGCGGATGTGCCGCAGGGTGCACATAACGACGCCCGGCCAAATAAGCATCTATGGCACGTGCCGCAAGCTTGCCGTGGCCTGTTGCGGTTGTCATGGTGCGTGCGCCACCAATGCAATCTCCGCCGGCAAAAATGCCATCCTGCCCAGTCATGAGCGTTGCTGCATCTACAACAACCGTATCACTCGTGCTTATGGTGATAGCTGGCGCTGTTTTAAGCAAAGCCAGATCACTATGCTCTCCAACGGCCATAACCACTGCATCCGCTGGCAAATGTGTTGTCTGCCCCGTTGGGGTTACGCTGCCATCTGGGTTCATGGTCACTTTTTCAACTGTGACCCCATCTGCACCAAAATGGTCTGCAACGCTTAACCATTCAATTTTAACTCCTTCTGCAAAGGCTGCATCTGCTTCGCTTGGCAAGGCTTCCATGTGCTTGGGATCATAACGGAAAATCAGAACCGTATCTTTGGCGCCCAAACGTTCTGCTGTACGGGCAGCATCCATTGCCACGTTACCCCCGCCAACAATGGCAACACTGCGGCCCAACTGGGGCTTTTCACCTTTACTCACATCATCCAGCAAGCTCACGGCATCCACCAATTTTTTACCATCTGTTGCTGGAATATTCAGATGGTTGGCTAACTGGGCCCCTACGGCCACAAACACAGCATCAAACCCGCCTTGCTGACGCGCTTGAGAAATATCATCAACCCGCACACCACATCGCAGCATAACGCCCGGCATAGACGTTATTCTGGCAATTTCATCTTTCAGAGGCTGTCTCGGCAACCTGTAGGCCGGGATACCGTGCATCATCATCCCCCCCGGCTCTGCTGCGGCTTCTCGTATTTCAACCTGATGCCCTAGTCTGGCAAGATGATAAGCGCAGGAGAGCCCTGCTGGCCCACTGCCTATAATCAGCACTTTTTTGCCCGTGGATGGAGCAGACTGAAAACGCCATCCATTCTGCACTGCCAAATCACCCAAAAAGCGCTCTACAGCATGAATGGAAACCGCATCATCCAAACTGCCCCTGTTACACCCACCTTCGCATGGGTGGTAACAGGCTCTGCCGTGTACTGCGGGCATCGGGTTATTTTCTGTAAGTGCGTACCATGCTTTTTCGTAATCTCCAGCCTGTGCATGTGCCAACCAACCTTGAATATCCTCCCCCGCAGGACAGGCATGGTTACAAGGCGGCAAAAAGTGTTTGTAAACAGGTCTTTGCCATCGAGAACTCCCAACACCTCTACGTGTTGTATCCTGCATGACCTGTGTCATGTCGTGCAGCTTTATAGTCATGTAGGTTCTCTCCCGACCCCGTGGCCATTTCAAAGTGGCCGTGCGCATGCAACGCACATTTACGGAACAGATTTCTGAAACACATGTGTGAACCGTAATGCGCTTTGTGCAGGAAGACAAAAATCGAATAATCCGTCAACTTTAAATTGATGAAAATATCTTCTCATTTAAATTATTTTTCTTGCAAATAATTTTCATTAAAAATTATTATTCGACAATAATTCCTATTCATAAAGAAAATAAGAACCAAAATAGTGCTGTATTTTAAAAAATAATAATTTGACATATTATTCATTTTTGTTTTTCGCAAAACTCATTTTCAACACTTAATTCCGAACAAGAAGACTGCAACGATACAGGCGCCAACCCCTAACGACCGCCTCTTTTTTTGATGAACATCACACAACGGATCATGGCCTATAATAGTTATTTAAAAACAAACTAGTAATAAGAATCAAAATAATTAATGAAAATTACATACCCATTTAATACTGAATTTATAATATTTTTTGTTTGTTTGTTCTTTTTCATGTTAGATTTTTGATTGATGAAAATATTATACTCCCCTCTACAATGTATTAAAAAAATATCTCTTTTTTTAATCTTATTTTATTGCCGCTTTCAGACGGAGGAATTTTACTGTAAACAAAGAGCGAGAAGGACACTGGAGTTTGTAAAAAATTGACGGAACACCCGCAAAAGCCCGTTACCAAGGCTAAACCAACAACAACCAGACCCAAAAAGTCCTATCGCGCTTCTCAAAAACGCGAAATGACACGCGCATTCAAGCAAGATGCCTTTGAAAGCGCGGCATGGAAAGTTTTTTCTGGCATTGGCTTAGATGCAGCAACGGTTAGAGATATTGTTGCTCTTAGCAATGTCTCTCCGGGCAGTTTCTATAATTATTACAAAACCAAAGAAGCCATTTTTGATATTATCCTCGTAAAAGTTGCGCAGCGCGTAAGAGGTGCAGCACGCCAGGCACGGAGCGAAGAAGATGATCTGGATGCAATGCTCCAGAAAAGTCAGTGTGCAGCTTTCCGGGAACTTCTCAGTATCCATGGTGCTCCGCATTTTCTGGAGCTAAATCAGCACCATATCAGAGCCAAGCTTTTTAATATGAGTGAAACACGGGAAATGCTGGATGACCTGAAGCAGAACCTGCTCAGATTGGTCCCCATGAAAAATACATCTCCCGAACGCATGGATTTTATTGCAGCCGCTGTTTTAACAACAGCTCTGGAAGGGTTACTGTATATTGCGCGCAACCCTTTGGTTGATATTGATCAAACATCCCATCTTACAGCGGGTATGGCAGCGGCAGGTATCCGTGCTGCGGCTGCGGCTGCCGGCTAATTTTTTATCTTACCCGGCAGCAGAGGTAAGATGTGTGTATAGGATAGAGCAGCCAATAAGTATAAGCGCTATCCCACCACAGATCTCTGCATAGCGGCCAATCCACACACTGGCATGCCGCCCTAGCATAACCCCTGCCGTTGCCATAACCGTGGTAACGGCACCAATAACCAAGCAGGCCGATAAAATATTCACCTGCATAACGCCCAAGCTCACCCCTACCGCTGTTGCATCTATGCTGGTTGCCAAAGCCGTTCCAACCAACCCCAACACGCCACGACTTACAGCTTTGGGCTGTTCAACTTCAGCCGCTTCTTCTGATGCATCTTTCATTGCCAAGCGGATCATGTTGCCGCCAATACCGCAGAGCAGTGCAAAAGCTATCCAATGGTCTACTGCGGCAATCCACGTGCTTAAAGCTAACCCCAGCACCCAACCCACAACAGGGGTAATGGCCTCAAAAAATCCGAACACAGCACCAATACGCAGGGCATCATTCCAACGTGCGTGTTTAACACTGGCCCCTTTGCCAACCGCAGCAGCAAAAGCATCCACAGAAAGAGAAAGCCCCAAAACGCCAAGTGTAAAAATACCAGTCATGAGCTTGTCCAAGGGCCGCAAAACGCAAAACAGCACGCACTGCCCCCCGGCCACAGTTGAGGCAATGATGCCGTTGGTCTTGCTGGGCGTTTTTTCTAAAACGCTGTCTCCGCCATGGCCTGCTGGCCAAGTGTGTTGACGAAGACCCCTCTGCAACAGAGGGTGGCTACTCCCCAATGAACGGGGCCTCTGTATCAATATCGCCGATATTCCGCAAGAGCCTGAAAAACCGAAGGCTTTCACGCAACATATGAAGCATTCATGATAATTCGAAATAAGAAGGTGAACGCTGGGCAAAAATAGCCGTTAGTATGCTGAAGCCAAATTCTGCGTGACATAAACTCGATAAAAAGGACAAAAACACTATGATAAAATTATATTACACTCCGGGTGCCTGCTCTTTAGCATCGCATATTATTTTAAATGAAACACGCCTGCCCTTCGGTCTGGAAAAAGTAAACCTGGAAACCAAGACATTGGAAGATGGCCGAGATTATCTTAAGATCAATCCACGTGGTGCTGTTCCTGCCATCGAAATTTCACCCGGAGTAGTGCTTACCCAAAACGTGGCTATTCTCCCCTATATTGGCAACCTTTCTGATATTGCCGCCTTCCGGCCAGCAGAAGGCTCATTAGATCGCTCACGCCTGCTGGAAGCTCTGGGTTTTTGTGAAGATGTGCATAGTGCTTTTGGTATACTCTTCACCCCCGATCTGCCTGATACCACACGCGCACTTTGCCAAAAAACAGTAACCCGGCGGTTGGAACAGCTTGAGCAATTGCTAGAAAGCAATGGCACAGACTATTTACTTCCTGCTGGGTTTAGTCAGCCTGACGCCCTTATGGCCGTGATTTTAAGTTGGGCCGCCCCTTTGGATATTGATCTTGCTGCTTACCCCAAAGCACGCGCATTACGAGATAAAGTGTTTAACCGCCCTGCCACACAGGCCGCCCTTAAGGCAGAAGGTTTAGTGTAAGCCAGCAACTCTCCTGCCCTGCTAGATACTTTCTTGATCCTGTGGGGCAGGAGAAACCATATACATACCGGTTGTACGTGCTGGAGAAATCAACACCAATCCTGCGGCACGCGCGGTACGCACAGCAAGCGCCGTAGGCGCAGAAAGAGACACCACGGCGGACATGCCAGCAGCCACAGCTTTTGCGGCCATCTCATAAGAACAGCGGCTCGTTAAAAAACAAAATCCCTGCGTGAAATCTAGTTGATGCCTGAGCCCATACCCTATTAGCTTATCCAAGGCATTATGGCGGCCAACATCCTCTCGCATATGCACAATATGTCCATTAGGCAAACACCACGCGGCAGCATGCAGCATACCAACGCCTTTATTCAAAACCTGATGGTTTCGTAAGTTTTCAAATGCTTTATGGATTGCGTTTGCATCAGGCTCCTGCCCTATTACACCACATATTTTACGGTTTGTTATGCTTTCCATGTCGGCACCACAAATCCCACACCCTGTCCGCCCTGCTATCGGGCGGCGCGTGCGTGCCAGTACCTTGCGCAAGGATTCTGCATTTACGCGCACATCAGCCCGCAAGCTATCAGGCTGTGCTGTTATTTTTATTTGTCGTAAATCTGCACCGGAAGAAATAATATCTTCTGTAAAAGAAAAACCTACAATAAAATCATCTATATCATGCGGTGTTATCATCATGACCGCATAATCAATACCATTGTATATTAACGCGAGAGGTGTTTCCTCTGCTACCATAAGCGTGTTGTGCTCTCGCGCCACAACTACGCTTTCATGCCCTTGCGGCCAGCTTATCCGCTCTGCTTCATACGGAAGCGCTACAGAAAAGGATATATTTTCTGCCATCACCCATTTCCTCTTGCAGCATCAACCTTACACACAGAAGCGCAATATTTTTGTGCACGCATAAGATCTTCAGGCGTGTTAATATTCATAAAAGGATCCACTCCCTCTATTAGAGGAAAATCTACAGCACGTGCTTCCAAAACATGGGTAAGTGTACGCACACGTGTTTGATGCTTTTTATTCTCCGCCGTTAGGAAAGATAACTGTGCCGCCAACACTGGCTTGGCAGAAACAGGCCATGCAGCCACCAATGGGTGAGATTGCCCCCCACAACACGCATACGAAGGGGCTGGCACAAGTGCAGCCACAAGCCCCACAGGAATAAACGGCGTATCCACCGGTATTGTTATGAGTGTATCGTAACCGCACTTTTCTGCCCATTCCAATCCGCTTAACACCCCAGCCAATGGCCCTACATTATGTATGCTGTCTGACAAAACAGGGCATTGCCAGGCACTAAAGCGTGCAAAATCACCATTAGCGCTAATAGCTACGGCGCTGCATTCGTGCTGCAACCGTGCAAAAACACGATCTAGAGAAAAGCCATTCCCTGTATCCAAAAATGCCTTATCCTGCCCATGCATTCGGCGCGCTTGTCCGCCTGCCAACACCAGTCCGGCTATTTTCATGTCCATTCCACCCTTTTTGAAAATATCTTTCTTGTTGATTCTAGTTTTTACTTTTTACACATTCTAAAATCTAAAGGATTTTTATATGTCTTATTGGTTTTGCAAACATGACATCTCAACGTACGCAGCTTATTTTTGGCATTATCGGCCGCAGTGGGGCCGGTAAAACGCATTTAATATCACGGTTGCTTCCTGCTTTTTGCCATCTCGGTTGGCGCGTCTCAACCATCAAACACACGCATCATGGTGTAGATATGGACAAACCCGGCAAAGATACGTTTGTACACAGGCAAAATGGCGCTACAGAAGTTATGCTAGCCACCACTGAACGATGGGTGCTTCAGCATGAATGCAATACCCTTCCCACTATATCTGATTTGCTCCAGCGTATGGAACCGGTAGATCTGGTATTGGTAGAAGGCTTTCATGCAACTATGCCTACATGCATGGAAGTATGGAGGCCCACCATAGGAAAAACCCCTTTATTCCCGCAAACGCCGGGGGTTGTTGCTGTGGCATCTGACAATTCCAACATACCAAATATTCCAAACAATCTTACTGTTCTGGATCTGAATGATACAATGGCTATTGCAGCATATATTCGTGCGCACGCTTATGCGTTCAAATTACCAAACTAACTTGTAAAAGGTATCATCTGACACATATCCCCCACCTGTAGAGTTTCCCCAGCCGAGACTTTCACAAAACCGGTAGCCCGTGTGAGACAAAGAATATCAGAGGCCCCAACAGACGGCACAAGGCTAATAGAGTTTTCTCCCTTATTTTCTGTAAAATGCACTGGCAGAAAACAGGTTGTATCTGTTGCCGCAACATAAGAAAAACGGCTTTGCCCTTCTGTTGCTATACTTGCATTTGCCTCATACTTTTCACCCGCCAGACAATGCAAAAATGGCACAACAAACAGTTGGGCACATATAGCTGCCGCTGCTGGATTTCCGGGCAGACAGAATACCATTTTCTGGCCGAGCTGCATGACTGTCATGGGCTTGCCGGGACGTATTTTAACACGTCGAAAAAGACATTTAGCCCCCATCTGGTTAAGGACAGACAAAACATGATCAGTCTGCCCAACAGAAATACCTCCCGTGGTGATAAGAATATCAGCTTCCTGCACGCACTGATAAAGGAGTTTATGTAAATCCTCCGCGCTGTCTGAGCCACATACATAACGCGTGACCAATGCACCTTTACTTTGCAGCATTGCTGCTAGTAACTGTGTATTCAGTTCCGTTCGGCAATCTGTTGCTGTTGCGCCAAATTCTGCTCCATTGGCCACAACACAAATTTTGGGGCGTTTATATACAGCTACCTGTTTCTTACCTTGGTGCACCAATATAGGTAAATGCCGCCAATCCAGTTTTTGGCCGTGTTCGAGCAGCATATCACCTTTACAGAACTCCTCCCCTTTCCGCCGAATGTTCAAACCACTTCGGGCGGTCTGTTCCCGCAGATGTACACGCCCATCCATTATGGATGCGCGTTCCTGCGCCACAACACAATCAGCTCCTACAGGAAGGCGTGCCCCCGTAAGAATGCCGTATGCAACATCTTGACCCAAGGGTGGTGGAGTATCCCCCGCCGCTATTTGCCCAACAAGAGGCAGACCTGTGTTCCCCGATTTTTCCATATCAGCACAACGGAAGGCATACCCATCCATTGCTGAAATATCAGCTTCTGGGCGCGGCATCACTGCCCTTACATCCTCTGCAAGAATACGCCCATCTGCCTGCGCAATAGATACAAACTCTATTGGAAGTAATGGTATGTTTTGCATGCAAGCGGCAAGAAGTGCTTGTGCTTCATCATACCCCACCATATCTGGCGCTGTGCATTTTTGTTCTGGAGTGGCGGAGGCTAATAAAGAACCAACCATACAGCCATTATCCCGGAAATGAGAACGGATTCAAACCTGCGCGCGAAAACCCCTGCTGTTCTACGGCTGTATCCAAAGCAAAGCTATCCAGATCATCTGCAACGGCATCCAGATCCGGCTTATAATCCAACCGAAAAACCTTTAGATATGTTTTGCAGTCTCCACAGCTTTCGACTTGAACCGGGGCTTTTAAATCTTCAAATGTCCAGTGTTCAACATGAGCAGATGCACCGCACTCCACGCAGATACCACGCACTCTGTGCCAACGTGTCTCACACAAACTGCACTGAAGGTAACGTAACCCCTCACGGTCTCCGCCCAATACAAGACTGGCTACCGGCTGGGCACCACAACAAGGGCATAATCTGGCCTCTCCAACAGGTTGTGTCTGTTGAATATGCTTCTGGTCTTGCCCAACAGCCTGCGCCCAAGAAACAGATAAAGCGGCCCATAGTATAACGGCTAACCCGGCATCAACCTGCGTATAATTCCCGCGCAACAGGTGAATGGCCGACTTTTTTAAAGCTGGCATATCCTGCCTGTAGCTTTCCAACATTATGTGCGTTTCTTCTGGAACAACAGATTTTACTTGCTGCACCAAAAATAAAAACGCCTGTTGCCAGTATGGTATTGCCAGCAACAACTTTTCAAGCTGATCTTGATCACATCCCTGCTTTGGCAAAGCACGAATAGCAGAACCGTCTGCCACACTCAGCGACATATGTTTCAAAATCTGCTGCTGTGCCAAAACAAGATGAGAAAGAAATTTAAAATATCCTCCCTCCGCCTCACCCCGTTGTTCTGCCAGAAAACGTAGCCGTTTTTCCCTGCGGGTATATACAGCTTCCAGAACCGGAAAAATCAGTGGCTCAATAGCCTGCACGCCCGGCGTGCGTTTATCCAGCGGGACAATATCGGTTTCAGCACGCATCAATGTGGCCGCTTTGCAGAAGATGTTTCAGCAGGCAATACTTCCTCTTCATACCATCGATCATGATGCTGCCGCGCCCACGCACGGGATACGTAGCCTGTAATCATACCGCCAATAGAACCCCGTACCCATATGCCCATATAGATATGCCCCAACACCAACAGAATAAGTCCAAGCCCTGCAACAGAATGCGCCAGCAAAGCCAGCCGCACCACAGGGATGGAAAAATACATGGCAAAATAGGCGCGCCAGATTATTAACCCACTTACCAGAAGCAGGCTGATAAGTGACATAATGCCCCAGAACAATATCTTCTGGCCTGCATTGTATTTGCCGATCTGTAATTTCTCACCATGCTTGTTCATCAGCACATCAACAATATGGCGAAACCACGTGATATCTGTGCGCACAAACAGGTTGTGGTGCACAAAGCGCACGCACATACACATCAGCAATACAAATACTGTTATACCAAGAAACGGGTGCAGCAACCGCGCCATCTGCGGTGGCCCAAGCACATACCCAAGCCAGTTCAGGCTAGGGAAAAACCATGAGATTCCAGAAAGCGCAACCAGAAAAAAACAGGCAACCATTGTCCAATGGCAAAGCCGATCCATAAACTTTGTGCGCAGTATAAGATTTTGGGTATCCATTACGCATCACTCCCGTTCTGGTCCGGCTTTTCATCTGCCGCCATCCGTTCCTGTTCAGAAACCTTCGGCAATGTTTCATCCGCGGTATTGGGGCCAACGGCCATGTAATGCGCAAAGGCACCTGCCAACGTGGCAACAAAGCCAAGCGCACCAACCGGTTTCAGCCATTCCTTCCAGCCACGTACAACCGGGCTGATATGAGGTTCGGCTGGCAATCTGTGATAAAGAGTTGGATTATCGGCATGGGTCAGCACATACATAACATGCGTGCCGCCTACGCCCGGCGGATCATACAATCCTGCACCTTCATGCCCACGACTTTTAAGATCTTCCACACGCGTTGCCGCCAGATCTTTCATGTCTGCCTTGGAACCAAAAGATATAGCGCCGGTCGGGCAGGTTTTTACGCAAGCGGGTTCCTGCCCTACAGCAACCCTATCTGCGCATAAAGTGCATTTGTAAGCCTTGTTATCTTTTGTATTGATACGCGGAATATCAAACGGACACCCCGCAATACAATACCCACAACCAATGCATTGTTCAGACTGAAAATCCACAATGCCGTTAGCAAACTGCAAAATAGCACCCGGGCTTGGGCAGGCCTTCAGGCAGCCCGGGTCCTCACAGTGCATACATCCTTCCTTGCGCAGCAACCATTCCAGCTTGCCCCCCTCATCCTCCACTTCATCAAAGCGGATGACGGTCCATGTTTCTGCTGTTAGGTCAGCGGGATTGTCATATACACCTACGTTGTGCCCAACCTCGTCCCTTAGATCATTCCATTCCGAACAGGCAACCTGACACCCCTTGCAACCCGTGCAGAGAGAAACGTCAATCAGTTTGGCGACTTCCTGCTCATGCCGTCGCGCCTGAGGTGATGGTGTAAGCCCATTGGTGGCGGAACGGCGAATGATGTCCTGTGACTGCATGCTCATCAGCGCACCTCAGACTTTTTCAATATTAACAAGGAAGGCCTTGAACTCTGGGGTTTGAGAGTTTGCATCGCCCATGGCTGGTGTCAGTGTATTGGCTAAAAAGCCTTTACGTGTGGCACCCTTAAAACCCCAATGGCAGGGCACTCCAACCTGATCAACTTCCTGCCCCATCACATTCAGGCGTTTAAGCCGCTTGGTGACTACTGCCTTGGCCTCGATATACCCACGGCGGGAAGACACTCGCACCGTATCACCCGCGGCAATGCCCAGTTTGCCAGCAAGACGCTCCCCTATTTCCACAAACTGCTCTGGCTGCATAATGGCGTTTAGATGTGAATGCTTTGTCCAATGCCGAAACAGCTCTGTAATGGAATAAGTTGTGGCCACATACGGAAACTCTGACGGGCTGCCCATACGCGGTATTTCATCTGCAAATTGTCGGGCCACTGGGTTATGCCGCACCTTGCTCCCCAACGCTGGCGCCAATACCGGGCTTTCTGTTGGCTCATAATGTTCGGGGAAAGGCCCATCTACCAACGATGCCCCCGCAAAAAGACGGCTTACACCTTCACTTTGCATAATAAATGGCCCAACACCGCTACCCGGCGGAGATGTAAGCGGGTAATCAGGCACATCTGCCCCGCCCCAACGCTGGCCATTCCATTCAATAATCTTGCGGCGCGGATCCCACGGGCGCCCCTGTGGATCCAACGATGCACGATTGTAAAGCAAGCGCCTGTTTGCAGGCCAAGCCCATGCCCAACCGGGCGTATTACCCAGACCTGTATCCGTATTATCGCGCCGCGCCATCTGGTTACCGGCCTCTGTCCATGAACCAGCAAACACCCAGCAATAGCTGGCTGTTGTGCCATCATCTTTCAGCACAGAAAAATCAGGCAGCAGCTCCCCTTTTCTAACAACCACCTTGCCTGCGGCATCCTGAATATCTGCCAACGCATAACCATTCGCTTCCTGCGCCACTTCCTCTGGCGTAGGATCTTCCGGGTCTCGGTAGTTCCACTGCATATTTAGAACGGGTTCTGGGCATATCCCCCCTTCCTTCGCGTACAAAGCGCGCAACTTGGTAAAGATGGTACCCAGAATGCGTCCATCATTCCAAGCCTCTCCCGGTGGTTGCGTGCCTGCATAATGCCACTGCAACCAACGTGCAGAATTCACCACTGAACCATTTTCTTCTGCAAAACAGGAAGAAGGCAGGCGGAAAACTTCTGTCTGGATATCTTCAGGCCTTACATCATTGTAAACGCCCTCGTTCTGCCAGAAATTGGATGTTTCTGTATCCAGCGGATCAATTGTTACAAGGAAACGCAATTTAGCTAAGCCATCACGCATACGGTTTTTATCTGGCATGGCAGCAAGCGGGTTAAAGCCCTGCGCAATGTAACCGTTGACCTTGCCTTGCTGCATACGTTCAAAATAGGCCAGCATGTCGTAACTGCGGTCCCACTTTGGCAGCCAATCATACCCCCAGTTATTGGAAGCTGTGGCGTGATCCCCCCAAAGGGTTTTCATCAGACTTACAAAAAACTTGGGCGCATTATGCCAATAATTAACCTCCTTGGGCTCATCCGCCTTTGGGGTAACCGCCAGCAAGTAGGCATCTAATGTTTGCTGGCTGTCTTTAGGCAGATTCATATACCCGGGCAGACGCGTTGAAAGCAGCCCAAGATCCGTATAACCCTGAATGTTGGAATGTCCGCGCAAAGCATTCAGGCCGCCACCGGGCATCCCCACGTTACCCAACAGCATTTGCACCATAGATGCCGCACGAATGATCTGAGACCCGTTGGTGTGATGGGTCCAACCCAGAGCGAATAGGAACGTAGACGTACGATCTGGCACACTCGTAGATGCCAGTGTTTCGCATACATGCAGAAAATCTTTTTCCGGCGTGCCCGTAATTTGGGAAACAAGCTCTGGCGTATAGCGGTTCGTATAGTTACGTAAAAGATTTAGAACACAACGTGGATTTTGAAATGTTGGGTCCTGTTTGGCAAACCCTTGTTCATCGCGCTCGTAATCCCACGAGGTTGTATTGTAGCTGCGCGTAGCGGCATCATACCCGGTAAACAGGCCTTCATGAAACTGAAAGTCTTCACGCACTATCAACGCGGCGTTTGTGTAGGCTTTTACATATTCATGCTGAATTTTATCGTGCGTCAGCAGATAATTGATAACACCCAACATAAAAGCGGCATCAGAACCAGCACGAATTGGCGCATAAAAATCTGCAACGGCTGCACTTCGGTTAAACCGTGGATCAACCACCATAACCTGGGCACCATTGCGGGTTTTTGCTTCCATAACCCATTTAAAACCAACCGGATGCGCCTCTGCTGGATTGCCGCCCATAATCAGAACAACGTTGGCGTTTTTGATATCCACCCAATTGTTGGTCATTGCGCCACGGCCAAAGCTGGCACCCAATGCAGAAACCGTAGGCGCATGACAAAGCCGTGCCTGACAATCCAGCCCCAGAATACCCAACGCCCGCGCAAACTTAAAATCCAGCAGTCCGGTTTCATTACTGGCGGCAGAAGATGCCAGCATACCTGTGCTCAGCCAGCGATTAACCAATTCACCTTTTTCATTCCGCTGAATGAAGTTTTTATCCCGATCATCCTTTAAAAGGCGGGCAATGCGGTCAGTCGCTTCCTTCCAGCTTATGCGTTTCCACTCTCGACTCCCAGGGGCACGGTAAGAAGGATATTGCAGGCGTGTTTCACTGTGAATAAAATCCACCAACCCCGCACCTTTTGGGCACAAAGAACCACGGCTGACGGGATGGTCTGGATCACCTTCAATATGAAAGATGCTGGGCTTGGCATTTTTAGCGCCATCCCCCAATGAATACATAAGTAACCCGCACCCAACCGAACAATAAGTGCAGTTGTTGCGGGTTTCCTTGGCACGCAGCAGCTTGTACTGGCGCGTTTCTTGCGCCAAAGCTTTAACTGGCGGCACAAAACCGAGCGCAACAGCACTGGCACCCGCCACACATGCACCAGTATTCCGCAAAAACTCTCTGCGCCCCAAGGCCATGTAAACCACCCTGATGTTTTATTAAAAAACAGAATGAAGGTTATCTACATTTTTCTTACTGAAGCGTCTTTGATCCGGATCATATTATTTTATCTTTTAACTGTATTTACAATAATACAGACATCCAACAACTTAATTAAATATCTTATGCTTATTGAATATTTAAGTTAAAACTCCATAAAAACCAATGAATACTGCATATCCAAACACAGCACCATTTACAGAAACACAAGAGAGTTATCTTGTTTTTCTGGATGAAATTTCTGTCTATTCTCAAATATTACTTGGCAAACAAATAAGACCGCAACACCAATAAATATTAGCATTGAGAAGTATTGCTTGATATAAATATTATTTCTCAGGAAAAATTGGCTGGGGGACCTGGATTCGAACCAGGGCTGACCGGGTCAGAGCCGGTAGTTCTACCGCTAAACTATCCCCCAGCAAACTGGGCCTTACAGAAACTCTTTAAAGAGCGCTCCCGTTCGGTGAGGCTCATCTAGCATTCCACTTCAGGGCATGCAACCCCTTTTTCCAAAAGAATTTTCATTTTGTCACATATTTGTCTTGCTCCCTGCGCGTGAGAGCCCAAAATAAGAAACAATATGGTTTAACCTCTTGTTTAAGGACCGGACAGATGGATCGTCCCCCCCCCTGGACCGGCCGGTCTGGTAGATTTGTGTCGGCCTCTCCACCTTATAGTGGAGAGGAAGATCTTTTTGCCGCGCTCGATCTGGGAACAAATAACTGCCGCTTAATGGTTGCAACCCAAACAGCAGGTGGATTTAGGGTTGTGGATAGTTATAGCCGTATGGTGCGGCTTGGAGAAGGTCTGCATCACACCGGAAAACTGCATAAAGCTGCCATGGAACGCACCATGGAAGCACTGCAAACATGCGCAGAGCGTTTAAGCAGATGGCCTGTTCGAGAAATCCGTGCCGTGGCGACAGAAGCATGCCGACGCGCAAAAAACGGACAAACCTTTCTTCAGCAGGTTCACCAGCAAACGGGATTTGATATCAAGATCATTTCCGGACGGGAAGAAGCCTGCCTTGCGGTAGAAAGCTGCGCCAATCTGCTACATAACCCACGCTTTGGGCCTCCCCGCAATCGGGCTTTACTGTTTGATATTGGCGGCGGTTCAACCGAAATTGCATGGGTGCGCACAGATTCCACGCGTCAGACAGAAGAACTCATCGGCTATCTCAGCTTACCGGTTGGTGTCATCACACTTTCCGAGCAGTTTGGCCACGCATACAGCACGGATGATCGGGCTTATCGTAAAATGGTGGAACATACGCGCCACCATCTGCGTGAGTTTGAGAACGTCTATCGGATCAAACCGGAAATCAGACGCAAACAAACACGCCTGATAGGTACCAGCGGCACAGTCACAACGCTTGCCAGCCTTATCTTAAATTTGCCGCGCTACGCACGAGCCGCAGTAGATGGCTCCCTACTCCCAGCATCCAGCGCCAGATTGGCTGTGCGCACTTTGCAAAAAATGGGCGCTGATGGCATTGCCCGCCACCCATGCATTGGCCCAGATCGTGCGCCTTTTGTTTTGCCCGGCTGCGCCATCTTTGAGGCCATTCATGATGTCTGGCCAGTAGAAGATATTATTGTTGCAGACAGAGGGCTGCGCGATGGCATGGTTTTGCGTATGATCCGTGGCAAATCGGGTATGGCTTCTCGCCGCAATCGTGCGTCTTTATCTATCCCCCCTCACCTTCGCCACTCCATGCAGGCAACAGGCTTATGACTGAAAAGAAAAACCTCCCTACTGGCAGCTCAACGTTGCGTGTGCCTGGCCGTGCCCGCAAGAGCAGCGCAACACCCGGCAGCCGTTTAGTGCAAAACGATTCTGATGCTCCGCAAAAAATGCGTGCGCAATCGGTTTCATTACGCACAGCACGAGGCCGCACGACAGCCCAGCAACGCTGGCTCTCTCGGCAATTGAATGATCCTTACGTGCAGGCCGCTCATAAACAGGGCTGGCGTTCGCGCGCGGCGTTCAAGCTGATTGAACTTGATGATCGCTTCCACCTTATTCGCCCAGGCATGCGCATTGTAGACCTTGGCGCAGCCCCCGGTGGATGGACACAGGTTCTGGTTAAACGCGGCGCGGCGCAAGTTGTAGGGGTGGATCTTCTGCCTGTGGAACCCGTAACCGGTGCAGAAATTATTGAAGGCGATTTTACAGACCCAGAAATGGATGCACGCCTTATTTCCATGCTGGGCGGCAAAGCTGATCTGGTTGTTTCTGACATGGCCCCCAATACAACGGGCCACGCCCCAACAGACCATGTACGGATTATTGGGTTAGCAGAAGAAGCCTTACACTTTGCTTTTGATATTCTGGCAGAAGGCGGTGGGTTTGTTGCTAAGGTGTTTCAGGGCGGCTCCGAAAAAGCTATGCTCAACACCATGAAACAGGCCTTTACGCAGGTTCGGCACGCCAAACCGCCCGCAAGCCGTAAAGATTCTAGCGAGCTTTACGTGGTTGCAACAGGGTTTCGTCCAGACCGCATCACTGCGCAGACCGCATAGTTTCTACGCGGTCTGCGGCCTCTTTATTAGCCCCAAAGCCAAGCCGCGCCTCTTACGCCTGAGCTATCACCGTGCTTGTTTTTCAACAACTCTGTCTTGCACTCAGGCGTAATCACATAGCGCTTCATAGCATCCGGCACACGTTCATACAGGCAGCTCAGGTTTGAAACTCCGCCACCCAGAACAATTGCATCCGGATCAATAATATTCACGATAAGAGCGCAGGCGCGGCCCAGCCTATCTACATACAAATCCAAGGCGCGTTGGGCCGCAATGTCACCAGCGGCAGCCGCATCCTCAATACCCTGCACGCTGCGGTTCCCCGGCCCTTGCCAAGCTTCTGCCAAAGCTGGCCCGCATAGAAAACGCTCCAGACAACCCGAATTACCACAAAAGCATTTTGGCATGGGGAATTCATCCTCCCTCACCCACGGCAAAGGTATGTGTCCCCATTCTCTGGCAATATCATGCAAGCCTTTTAAGGGCTTACCATCAACAATAATACCACCGCCCATGCCGGAACCAAGAATCACACCAAACACCACATGGCATCCAGCTGCGGCTCCATCAGTTGCTTCCGACAAAGCAAAGCAGTTGGCATCATTTTCAACACGAACGGGAAACCCTAAAACATCCTGCAAATCATCTGCAAAAGGTTGACCATTCAGCCATGTCGCATTCGCATTTTTTACAAGGCGGGTATGCGCATCTACAGCACCGGGAATGCCAACCCCAACAGTGGCATACGGATTTGTGCGGCTATGCGCATCATCAACCAATTTTTTCACGTCACTTAGCAAGCCCTGATACGTACCAGGGTTGCTAACACGATGCCGCAAAACCACCTGCCCTTCGGCATCAAGAGCGACGATTTCGATCTTGGTGCCCCCAATATCGATTCCCAGACGGTAGTCCGACATACTTTTAACCTGCTGTTTTTATTAAACTTTTAACAGAATGTTTCCTGTTGCAAAAGAAAGTGGCACACTTTGCAAACAACATGCCACCAACCTCCTACGGCAGGAACCAGCCAAGATGAATGAAACTGTTCTTGACGCACGCGGGCTTAATTGTCCACTTCCCGTGCTCAAGGCCAACCGTGTTCTCCGAACCATGCAACCAGGAGAGCGGCTTCGAATATTAGCAACAGACCGCGCTTCCATAACCGATTTTCAGGTATTCTGCCGTGAGACCGGTCATGCCCTTATCGCTTTTACGGATGAAAACAGCGTATTCTGTTTTACCGTAAAATGCCGCACCAGCGCGCCTGCAAACAAGCCAAACTAAAAAAATCCTGCCTGCCACACACCACCCAAGACTTGGCAGACCCCTGCATATCGGGCTATTGCCTGCCCCTCATGACGGATAGGAACCCCCGCGCCATGTCGGACAACATCAAATCACTGTCTTTCGAAGATGCGCTTTCCGAGCTGGAAAAAATTGTGCGCGGCTTGGAAGGTGGGCAGCTAAAGCTGGAAGATGCAATAACGGCCTACGAACGCGGGGCTGCCCTACGGCAACATTGTGAGGCCAAGCTTAGCGAGGCTGAAGCCCGCGTGCAGGCGATCGTGCAGCGTTCTGATGGAACGCTGAACATGAAACCTATGGACTGAGATGTCGATGACAAACCCGACACACCCTTCTATCAATCGTGCATCAGATAATGGCGCCCTGCTTAAGCAGGATATGGGCGCGCGCGCCCATGTCATTGAACACACGATTGATACCTTGCTCCCCCCTACAACAGGAGGCGATGCGCGGCTGATCGAAGCCATGCGCTACGCAACACTTGGGGGAGGTAAGCGGTTACGCGGTTATCTTGCCATTGTAACGGCCAGCCTTTTTGGCGTTCCAGAAAGCCAGTCCGCACGCGTCGCCGCCTCTGTTGAAATGCTGCATGCTTATTCCCTCGTGCATGATGATCTTCCGGCCATGGATGATGATGATATGCGGCGGGGCCAACCTTCCACACACCGCAAGTTTGATGAAGCCACAGCCATTCTGGCTGGAGATGCTCTTCAGACCAAAGCATTCGAAATTCTGGCGGCCAGCCAGACCCATGCGGATGCAAACGTGCGTATTGATCTGATTTCCGCTTTTGCCGAAGCATCTGGCGCTGCTGGTATGGTGGGCGGCCAGATGATTGATATGGAAGGCGAGGGCCGCGCACTCCCTCTTGCAGAAGTCCGCCACCTCCACGCACTTAAAACTGGCTGCCTAATCCGTTATTCTGCAGAATCCGGGGCTATTCTGGGGCAAGCATCTCCTGATCTGCGCCGCCGCCTGCGCTCCTATGGTGCAAATATTGGCGCAGCCTTCCAGATTGCAGATGACGTTCTGGACGCAACAGCCACGGCAGAAGAACTGGGCAAGACCGCAGGTAAGGATGAAGCCTCTGGCAAGTCCACCTTCGTAGCTCTGCTAGGTATTGAAGGTGCCAGAGCAGAAGCCCTGCGCGTAACAGAAGAAGCCATTGCCGATCTGGAACCCTTTGGCGCACAGGCAGATCGTCTGCGTGATCTGGCCTATTATGTGATCGAACGGAAAAACTGAACTCATGACCAATCAGCCCCACACTTCACCGATTCCGACGTTAGGGCGTTTTCCTGCGCTGGACCGGGTTGAGTATCCGGCGGACCTGCGCAATCTCTCGGTTGAGCAGCTTAAGCAGGTTGCGGATGAACTGCGGGCCGAAACGGTGGACGCGGTTTCCACCACGGGGGGGCAC
>NZ_VHON01000022.1:0-40545 GCF_008690365.1 Acetobacter sp. DmW_136 | reverse complement strand
TCCTAAACCCGCCAAGACTACTCCGTCTCGGTGAAGCAGCTTCTACACCCCACCATAATATAACGTCAATCCCTAAAATCAGAAAAAATTCATATTCTTCAAAGAAGTGCATTTTTTCGTAAAATAAGGCGGCCATACGGCCGCCCAATTTTTACACTCAGTTTTTAGCAACAGCCTTGGTTTTCTCTGGGAACGCAGTCTCCCAACCTCCCCCAAGGGCATTATAAAGCTGCACCAAATTACCCGATATAGTTGCGGTGCTATCCGCCAACTGCGTCTGAGACTGCAAAAGCCGGCGCTGCGTATCCAAAACCTGCAGATAACTTTGGAGCCCATGTTTATATTGGCTCTGCGCTAGTTCGAGAGAGCGCGCATCTGCCGCAACCTGGTTACGAATGTTCTGATTACGCTTTTGCTCTGCCTGATAGGCCGTAAGGGCGTTATCCACTTCCTTCCATGCGTTCAGAACCGTTTTACGATACCTCAGGGCGGCAGCTTTTTGTGAGGCCTTCTTCATGTGCAGTTGGCCTGTTAGACGCCCACCCTGAAAAATAGGCAACGTGATAGCTGGCCCAACATTCCACATACGGGAACTCCAGAAGCCCATATCGCGGAAAGAGAAGGACTGGAAACCAAAGCCCGCATCAATAGTGACTTTTGGATAGAAATCCGCCTCAGCCTGCCCCACCTCTGCGGTAGCGGCATGAAGCTCCTCACCCGCTTCTCGGATATCGGGGCGACGTTCTGCCAGTTCTGATGGCAAACCAACAGGCACTTGCGGCGGCACTGGCGGAATACCTGCGGTTTGCTCCAATTCCGTATTCAATCCGCCTGGAGGCGCGCCCATCAGCAGATTGATCGCATTGATCTGCATAGCAATGCGCTGCTCAAACTGAGGGATAAGCGCGCTTGTCCGCTCCACCTCTGAACGCGCGCTATCGACATCCAGCTCGCTGACCAAGCCGCTTTTATAACGTGATGAGCTCAATTGCAGGATTGCTGATGCTGCATCACGATTCTCTTTCGTGATGCGCAACTGTTCCTGCAAGTTACGCAGAGTCATGTAATCTGACGCCAGCTCCGCCTGCCGTGCAATCAGAATACCTCGGCGCTCTTCCATAGTCGCGTTCATATACGCTTTAGCAGCTTCGTACTGCCTGCGCACACGGCCCCAAAGATCTACTTCCCAACTGGCCTGCACCCCATCCTGCCACTGATTCAGCAAAGGAATGGAGATGGAAGAGGACTGCGCAGAAAGCATTTCCCCCATACCTGTTCCAGCCGCGTTTTCACCAATACGCTCTACAATACGCTGCAACTGTTTGCTGCTATACTGCGCCCTGCGGTATGATCCAGAAGCTGCAAGATCTGGAAACCGCTCTGCTCCAGCTAGCAGTAACTGACCACGACTAACTGCAAATTGTTCAGTGGCTTGCTGTACATCAAGGTTCTGATCTGCCAGACGTTTTTCAAGCGATGTGAGTTCGGGATCATTAAAAATGGCCCACCACTGCGGATCTGGCGCTTGCGTTGTAGGAACACTCAGCATCTGTGATGTATCTTTATTTGCTGCGCGCTGCCACTGGGAGGGAGACCATGTATCCGGCTTTTTATAATCTGGCCCCACCATGCACCCCGCCAGCATGAAAACCAGCGCCAACGCGCCTGTGCGCTGTGCATTCCGTTTTGCCACCCGTTCACCCTCACCGAAAATGATATGCCTGATAGAAAATACCAGCCCTTGCACTGACCGACCAGTTCGGTCAGCATGGTAACCTACCTTCTTTCCTCTGTGCGTCAATCGCCTGATCTTTAAAGTCTGAAATCCTGATGTCCGAATCTTCCTCCGTTTCCTCCCTCACTTCTGCTTGCACGGGGGAATCAGAAGCAAAGCGAGAGCAGATTTTAAAAGGGGCTTACAACGTGTTTGCTGAACACGGTTACGAAGGCGCCAGCATGTCTGCCATTGCGCGGGAGGCAGGTGTTTCTAAGGGCACATTATATAATTATTTCACCAATAAAGCTGATCTTTTTGGGGCTTTTGTAGAAAAATGCTGCCGGGAAAAACTCCCCCCTACCTTGGCCCCCGTACAAAAAGAGGCATCCCCCAAAGAAACACTTACAGCCGTAGGCCGTGCCATGGTGCAACTGATTACGCAGCCTGAAAGCTTGATGCTTTATAGGATGATTGTTTCTGAGGCCCCGCACTTCCCGCAACTTGCAACCATCTTTTGGTCTCATGGCCCACGCATTGCCATTGAAACTCTGTCCAACTGGATTCGCGAACAAACCCTGCGCGGCACATTAAAAACAGATGATCCTGTTTTTGCTGCAGAGCAGTTTTTCTCACTTTGCCAGACACGAATTGCGCATAGAAAGCGCTTCAACATGCCCTATGACAACATGACTGAGGACGAAGAGAAAATTATTCATGCCTCTGTAAACATGTTTCTGGCCACTTATGGTACATAAAATACCCACTAAAAAACAAACCCCGCACACATGATTGTATGCGGGGCTGCTTAAGCAAATAGCTTGGGAGCAAAGATTTATTTCTTCAGCTCTTCAACCAACTGCGGCACAACTTCAAACAAGTCAGCTTCCATTCCATAATCAGCAACCTGGAAAATGGGAGCTTCTGGGTCTTTATTGATCGCCACAATCACGCGGCTATCTTTCATGCCAGCAAGATGCTGGATAGCGCCGGAAATACCGAAGGCCATGTAGAGTTCAGGCGCAACAATCTTGCCTGTCTGCCCCACCTGATATTCGTTCGGCACAAAACCAGAATCCACAGCAGCGCGAGATGCCCCAATAGCTGCACCCAGAGCATCTGCCAGTGGGTCTAGCGTATGGAATTTTTCTTCGCTCTGCATTCCGCGCCCACCGGATACCACCACACGGGCTGTTTCCAGATCTGGACGTTCAGAATCAGACAGCTGCACAGCCTCAAACTTAGAAACTGCTGGCGCATCCACTGCTTCCACAGCTTCTACCGGAGCATTGCCGCCCGTAGATGCTGCTGCATCAAAGGAAGCATTGCGCACTGTCAGCACTTTTTTAGCATCTGAGGATTTGACCGTGGCCAGAGCATTGCCTGCATAAATGGGACGCACAAATGTTTCTGCATCCACAATGCGAACAACGTCTGGAATAGGCTGCACATCCAGCAGAGCAGCCGCACGTGGCAGCACGTTTTTGCCCGTGGCGCCCGCAGCCGCAACGATATGATCGTACCGGCCTGCCAGAGAAACAATAAGAGCAGCCAGAGGTTCAGCCAGCTCATGTGCATAGCGTGCATCTGCTGCGTGCAGCACCTTGGCAACGCCCGGCACAGCAGCCGCAGCCTGCGCGATGGAGGCATCACCCGCCACCAGCACATGCACTTCACCCAACTGGGTAGCTGCCGTTACAGCAGACAGAGCGGCCTTTCTGATCTGGCCTTCTTCATGATCCAGAAGAACAAGAGCGGTCATGATCAGATCACCTTTGCTTCGTTACGCAGTTTTTCCACCAGTTCCGCAACGGAACCAACCTTGATGCCAGCCTTGCGTTCCGGCGGCTCAGCCACGGAAACAACACTTAGGCGGGGTGTCATATCCACACCCAGCTCAGCGGCTTCAATGGTTTCCAGCGGCTTTTTCTTGGCCTTCATGATGTTCGGCAAAGACGCATAGCGTGGCTCGTTCAGGCGCAGGTCGGCCGTGATGATAGCGGGAAGCGTGAGGGAAACTTCCTCCGTGCCACCATCAATTTCACGGCTAACACGTGCATGGCCATCAGCAATTTCTACCTTGCTGGCAAATGTGCCCTGCCCCCAGCCAAGCAGGCCAGCAAGCATCTGGCCTGTGGCGTTCATGTCATCATCAATGGCCTGCTTGCCCAGAATAACCAGACCGGGCTCTTCCTTTTCAACCAGCTTACGCAGCACTTTGGCTACGGCCAGAGGTTCAGGGCTTTCTTCTGACAGAACGAGAATGGCGCGGTCTGCACCCATCGCCATGGCAGTGCGCAGCGTATCCTGCGCCTTCTGAACACCAACAGAAACCACAACAACTTCAGAAGCAGCGCCTTTTTCACGCAGGCGCACAGCTTCTTCCACCGCGATTTCATCAAACGGGTTCATGGACATCTTGACGCCAGTGGTATCAACACCACTGCCATCTGCCTTCACACGCGGTTTGATGTTGTAATCAACAACCCGCTTTACAGGTACAAGTATCTTCATGACTTCTTTCGCTTGCAGACGCAGGATGGTTCGGACGCAGCCTTACCGTACTTTACTCCAAATTCACATACCGGCCGGATAATTAGGACCACCACCACCTTCTGGCGTGGTCCAATCTATATTCTGGGCGGGATCCTTGATGTCACACGTTTTGCAGTGCACGCAGTTCTGGGCATTGATCTGCAAATGTGGATTTGTGGCTTCGTCTGCCACTTCATACACTCCAGCGGGACAATAACGGCTTTCCGGCGCACGGAAAACATCCCAGTTCACCGGCTTCCACAGGCTGGGGTTGCGCAGGCGCAGATGCACCGGCTGATCTTCCTCATGATTCGTAGCAGACAAGAATACCGAAGAAAGACGATCAAACGTTAGCTTGCCATCAGGCTTCGGATAGAACGGCTTTTCAGACAAAGAAGCAGGCTTAAGGGTATCGCTATCTTCATGCTTAAAATGCAGTGTCCACGGGGCACGGCCACGCAGCAACATGGCATCAATAGCCGCGTACACGGCACCACCCTTGGCACCAAAATGCGCAAAAGCCGGACGAATATTGCGGGCAGAACGTAGTTCTGGCCACAACCATGAACGCCGCACTTTTTCTGTAAATACGCCGGGTTCAACACGGTCGGTTTTTATGGCTTCTACAACGGCTTCTGCCGCCAGCATGCCGGACTTCATCGCTGTATGGGTGCCCTTGATTTTAGGCACGTTCAGGAAGCCAGCAGAATCCCCAATCAAAGCGCCACCGGGGAAAGTTAGGCGCGGGATAGCCTGCAACCCACCTTCAGAAAGAGCACGTGCACCGTAAGAGATGCGACGACCACCTTCCAGATGCTGGCGGAAAGCCGGATGCAGCTTGATCCGTTGCATTTCTTCAAAAGGAGAAAGCCACGTATTGGCGTAATCCAGCCCAACCACAAAACCATAGGACACCAGATTTTCGCCAAAGTGGTACAACCATGCACCACCATAAGTACTGTCATCCAACGGCCAGCCAAAGCTATGCTGCACCAAACCGGGGCGATGTTTTTCCGCCGGAATTTCCCACACTTCCTTAATGCCAAGGCCGTATGTTTGTGGGTCCACATCCTTGCGCAGATCGTAATGCCCCATCACCTGCTTGGTCAGAGAGCCTCGGCACCCTTCTGCAAACAAGGTGTAACGGGCACGCAGTTCCATACCGGGCTGGTAATTGGGGCCGGGCGTGCCTTCTTTGGTTACACCCATGTCTCCCGTTACAACACCAACCACGCGGTTACGCTCGATAATTACATCGGCACCGGCAAAACCTGGATAGATTTCCACGCCCAGTTCTTCTGCCTGCGTGGCTAACCAGCGGCAGACTTCCCCAAGGCTGACAATATAATTGCCGTGGTTGGCCATGTGCGGCATGACTTTATCCAGCAGGGGCACGCGCAGGCTGCCGGTTTCGGTCAGATACAACATATCTTCCGATGTTACCGGCGTGTTCAGCGGCGCACCACGTTCCTTCCAATCAGGAATGAGTTCTGCCAGTGCGCGGGGTTCAATAACGGCCCCGGAAACAATATGCGCCCCGATCTCGCTGCCTTTTTCAA
The DNA here is from genome assembly GCF_008690365.1 of Acetobacter sp. DmW_136. Lineage (NCBI taxonomy): Bacteria > Pseudomonadati > Pseudomonadota > Alphaproteobacteria > Acetobacterales > Acetobacteraceae > Acetobacter > Acetobacter sp. DmW_136. The sequence goes on along the minus strand of NZ_VHON01000022.1, from coordinate 34,737 downwards.
TCAGGCAGACGCTCAGATCTGGAGAAAGCTGGCGTAGGCGAATTGCAGCAGCCAACCCAGCCGGGCCGCCCCCAACAATAACGACATCAAATTCCATCGATTCCCGCACAGGCTCGCTCATTCCCGTTTCATCCCCGTTTAAAGATATGCTGCTTTCCTAAACCCGATTTGGCGCAGAATTGCAAAAACGGGCACGCAGGCCCGTTCTGCCAGAAACAGCCATGTCAGAAAAATTAGTGCTGAACAGAGCGCGGCCCAAACGCTAGTTCGTGCACTGCCCGCCAGTTCTGATCAACAAAATTAACAATCAATGTGCGACGCGTACCTTTAATGGGCCGCTTTACAAAACCGTGCCATGTTTTGTCAGACGGAATAAAAAGCACGGCCGAATTAAATGCCCCAGAAGCACGTGCAACTGATTTGCCATCTGGAGTCATCAAATCTGTCCCCAGTTCATCGGCTCCTTCCCCAGTGGAAAGAGAGATAAGCAGGGTAAGTTTTTTAGCCCCAATATCCGTATGTGGCTCTAACCAGAAGCCATCCGAATCCAGACACAATTCCAGACGCAGCGCTGCTGTATCCAATTTTACATTACAGACACGTTCAAACGCATGCCGCATGGCATCACTATCCAGCAAATGCGCCATACGGTTTAAGCGTTCATCTTGCTGACGAACCGCGGGATCAACAAACACGCGAGACTTGTTCCGTGTTTCACGCCGACCGCCCACATCCCCTGCAATAGCCGACTCGCCTGGATCCCATGCCAATAATGCCTTGCAGGCATCTGGCTCCAGCACATTTGCCAACATCCAATGTGGAAAAGGGTGAGAGGCCACTGGCGTTTGCGCCAGCAAATTTGGCAGAGAGAATGTCCCGCTCTGATCGGGAGCAGTGGCATCAGGACTCATGGCGTCCGATCCTTCAGCTGTCACAGAATATCGGCTGGATAAAGGCAGCGCTATGGCTGTCTTGCATAGCTCCCTTTCATGGGAAGCTTTCCTTCCTTGCGCCAAAATACTGGCACAATCAAGGCTTGGTTCTACTTAAAGAGCAGCAGAAAACTGTGGTGCAGCACCTTGCCCTGTTGCCTGTGCCTGCTGCTGCAAAGCACGCCGCCGCGTATCAAACACAGCAGCCACATGCCTTACAAAAGGCCGGCCAAACGCAGTAACGCTGATGTTCTGGCCATCAATCTTCACCAACTCATCCTGCTCAAATGGACGAAGCTGTGCAAGCTCTTCAGAAAAATCGTACCCCTGCCCTACAGCGGCAAGGTCAACAGCCATATCGCACATAATGCGTTCAATAATGGCCCCGCGCAGTTTGTCATCTTCCGTAAAAGCAACGCCACGCGCTACCGGGAGAGAATCGGAATTTTCAGCCATTGCCCGCGCATAAGCGGCCACACTTGTAATGTTCTGGGCAAACCCGGCAGGCAACATGGAAATGGCCGAAGCCCCCATCCCTAACAAAACAGGGCAGGAATCTGTTGTATAACCCTGAAAGTTACGATGTAGCGCTCCAGCTTTGGCTGCTTTAGCCAAACCATCTTCTGGTAGAGCGTAATGATCTAACCCTATGGGTTGGTAGCCCTGTGCCTGCAAAACCCGATCTATTTCCGCCCGCTGCGCCAGTCTTTCATCAGACTTCGGCAAGGAGGCTTCCGGGATCAGGCGCTGCCGCTTTTGCTTCCACGGCACATGCGCATACCCAAATACCGCCAGCCGATCTGGCCGTAAGGAGGCAATTTTAAGCGCCGTTGCGCCCACGCTTTCTACTGTCTGGTAAGGTAAGCCGTAAATCAGATCAATATTCACGCCAGACACACCAGCGGCACGCGCTGCCTGAATACTTGCTTGCGTCTGCTCAAAAGACTGATGACGACCACACGCTTCCTGCACCCGAGGTTCCAGATCCTGCACGCCGAGGCTAATACGGGTAAAACCCAAATCACCTAGCAACGCAGGATAATCCTGCGGCACATGCCGAGGATCAAGCTCCATCGCCAATTCGGCTTGTGGATCAAACTGAAAAAATGTTCGGATAGAGCGTATAATCTGCCGCAAAGCATGCGGAGGCAAAGTGGTAGGCGTGCCGCCACCAAACTGCACATGCTTTACTGTGCGTTGTTCCCCTACAAGGGCCACAATACGGCGCATTTCCTCACGCAGAAGATCACCGTAAGCTAAGCGCCCATCCTCATGCCGCATAACGGATGTGTTGCACCCACAAAACCGGCAGAGTTCATCGCAAAAAGGAACATGAAAATAGAGGGAGACAGGTTCATTCTCAGGCAGTGCTTTCAACCAACCTGCAACCTGTTGGGGGCCGACCGCTTCCGTAAAGCTGGCTGCGGTCGGGTAACTTGTATAGCGCGGCAGATTCCCACCGTAGCGGGAAATCAGATCAGATACGGATACCGCGCCCATAATGTGCCTTAGAACCGGTAAGCGATACCAGCGGAAACCACTGTCGGATCCAGAGATTCGTGTGCTTTCACTTTCAGGCTTTCTGCCGGGTTTTCAACCCAAGCATGCATACGCACGAACATCTGTTTGACATCTGCGTTGAAGAACCAGTTGCCCACGATCTGGTAATCGAAACCAACGTTAACAGACGGGCCACCGGTGAAGCCAGCGTTCAGCTTGGTCAGACCCAGAGCAGAACCACGGTTACCGTTCATGTTGTGGAACCACATAGCCGTTGCACCCACACCCACATATGGGTTGAAGCGCTTATGCGGACGGAAATGCCAAGCGAATGTTACCGTTGGGGGCAGAACCCATGCGCTACCAACATCCAGCTTGCGGGGGCCACCCAGAGAAGGCACATCGCTACCCAGCGCAGCCACTTCATGACGGGTGCTGGTGGCAATCAGATCAACAGACAGGTTGTCTGTGATGAAGTATTCCACCGTCAGTTCCGGCATGGCCTGATTGGTGGTGGAAAGATGCGTGTTGTTCAATGGCAGATGGTTCAGACCAAGGCCAGGAGCTGTCAGCCAAGCCTTGCTATCACGATCCTGCGGCAGAACGCCCACACCGGACAAACGGATCATGAAGTCCCCACGGCCAAGACCGATCTTTGTGCTGGCGCAGGTTTCAAACAGGCCACAATGCCCCGCACCCGGCTTTGGTGCATCGGGAATGCGCTGCATGACCGGTGCATTCACATATGCAGCGTTAGGAGCTGTTGTCTGAGCTTTGGCGGTACCGGCCAGAGCGGCAACGCCAGCCACCACTGCCGTAAAAAGGGAACGGAACTTGACCATGCCTGTGTGTCTTTCCACTGCGCTAGAGAACAATATCTGAAGCGGGAAAAATCATGCGCGCGTTCTTCCAGCCTTGATTTAGATCAAATCCCAGACATCTCCGCCCCATATGCGACAATACTGTGTCATTTTAACCACAGCGCATTTTAAGGCCTATAGCTAGGGCAAATTGTAACCAATCCACCCCAGACAACTGCGCATTATTGATTTATATCAACAAGGACATAATAGTTACGCCACATATTCCTTTTCTTTCCGGTCCAGCACGTTCGCCATAATGCTGAAGGTACCGGGTTTTCCGGATTCTGCTTCCATGCCACCTTCTCCTTCCGCTCAGGCACTTCATTCCGTTGGCAAACGCACCGGACGCACAGATACCGATTCCACTCGATGTTTGATGTGCAAGGTGCGCGAGTATAACCTGTGCAGCAGCATAGAAGATCAGGATGTGGCGGTTTTGGCACACGCCACACGTCAGATTTCCTTGCCTCCGGGCACGGCAGTTATTGAAGAAGGCACACCGGCATCTGCTTTTTTCAATGTTATTAGCGGCACAGTTAAACTGTTTAAATCTCTACCAGATGGACGCCGCCAGATTACCGGATTTGCAGATGCAGGCCAGTTTGTTGGCCTTAGTAACTCACGCACCTATTCTTTTGGGGCAGAAACCGTAAGCACTGTATTATTGTGCCGCTGCACACATGCGCAGATAGAAAATTTATTGGCCGAATACCCAGGATTTGCCCGCCATCTCCTCTCGGCTGTCACGCATGAATTGGCTGATGCACAGGAACAGATGCTGCTGTTAGGGCGCAAAACCGCCAAAGAAAAAGTTGCCAGCTTTCTTCTAGACCGGATCAAACAATATCACCGCACCTATCCGCATGATCCCGATGCAGAAACCACAGCTTCTGTGCCCATGACACGTGTGGATATTGCAGACTATCTGGGGCTGACAATTGAAACGGTAAGCCGCACCATCAGCGCCCTCCGCCGTGATAAAATTATTTCGGGCACAGAAAATCACTGCATCCGCATTCTTTCCCTGCCCAATCTGCAAGACATCGCTTACGGCCTTAAATCCATTTAGCGCATAAAAGAAAAAGGCTGGCCCATTTCTGAACCAGCCTTTCCAACGATTCGGATAACCTCAATTTTTTAGTTATCGTCGTCATCACCGCCATCATCAGATGACGGGGCATTATTACTGCCATCTGGAGAGATCGCGATAAACAGAGACTGATTATCCCGCATAACCCGCAACAACACAGGCTTTTTAGACGCCAGTGCGGCCTTTACGCTGGCCACCGCCGCCCGCGGGGAATCCACAGCCTGACTGCCAATAGCCTGAATGACATCTCCTGGCCGAATACCCGCCTGATCTGCCGGGGAACCAGGATCAACGTCACTCACAACAACGCCGCGCACATCTGCCGAAAGCCCCAACTGCTGGCGCACATCGCGAGAAAGGGGTGCCAAGGCAATACCAAGCCGCTGGCCACGTGCAACATCCGTATTGCTGCCGCTGCTGCCATCACTGGAAGCAGTTTTCAGATCTCCGATTGTAACGGTAGCTGTCTGGGCTTTACCGCCGCGTAGATAACCGATTGTAGCCTGCTTACCCGGTGCCATAGACGCCACGCGCACAGCCAGATCATGTGGGTTGCTGACTTTCTGCCCATTAAAATCGGTAATCACATCTTCCGATTTCAGGCCAACTTTTTCAGCCGGACTACCGGGGCTTACGCTTGCAACCAGCGCACCAACTGGCGGTGCCCCCGGTGTGGAGGGAGCCGGCAAACCAAGGGCGCGCGCCATAACAGGAGAAATAACCTGTGCATTTACGCCCAGATAGCCGCGTACCACATGCCCCGTTTTGCGAAGCTGCTCGACCACATTGCGCACGGTATCCGATGGAATCGCAAACCCGATGCCAATAGACCCCCCGCCAGAAGGTGAGAGAATGGCGGTATTCACCCCAACAACCTTACCATCCTGTGTAAACAGCGGGCCGCCGGAATTCCCACGATTAATGGGCGCATCAACCTGAATGAAGTTATCGTAAGGGCCTTCGTTAATATCTCGGCCACGGGCAGAAACAATACCAGCCGTAACAGTGCCACCCAGCCCATACGGATTGCCAACGGCAATCACCCATTCACCGGGCTGCACATCATCTGATTCCCCCAGTTCAATAAAGGGTAGTTTTTCAGACGTTGTCACCTTCAGAAGCGCCAGATCGGTTTTGCCATCACGCCCTACCACCTTGGCAGGCAGCGTTGTGCCATCATCCAATGTTACCGTAACCTTGGTGGCGCCTTTGACCACATGGTTGTTGGTCACCACGTAACCATCGGCTGAAATCACAAAGCCGGAGCCTCTGGCCTCAATCGTCTGATGAGAAGGCTGCGGCATCATCTGGAAAGGAAACGGGAACGGGAAAGGCATGCCGCCCATACCGCCGCCATCCCCTTCCACGGCATCTGCGCGGATCATGGATGTAATAGACACCACGGCCGGCTTAACCTGCTTAACCAGACTGACAAAATCCGGAATACGCTGAGAAGTGGGGGTGTTCGGCTTAATAACACTATCAGCTTCTGCGCGTGCTGGCGTGCTGCACCATGGAGCGGCGGCCGTTACCAATACACAGCTTGCCAGAAGGGCTGAGAGCCAATTACGGCGTCTGTTCCGCGCCCAAACTTTTGTCACAGATTTTCCCGACATCACGACTTCGACTGTTCCTTGTTTTATCCCGACAGGACAATTCCCGGACGGTCCAAACACCCCTCTCTGGCAGCCACCACAGATTGCCCAGAGTTTACAGTGCCTTACGCCTACAACGCTAACATGGTTTCTCAACCAAGAAAAAAAAGCTGTCTCTTTGATAATTTCACAAGATGTTATCGGCAGCGTAATGTCTGGAAAAAAGTTTTCAGCATTTCCGCCGATTCCTGCTCCCTTACGCCGCCTATAACTTCCATACGATGTAAGGTTTCGAGGCGATGCGGCAAGCGTGCACCGTGCTCTACGCCACCGCCTTTGGGGTCATACGCGCCAAACACCACCCTCCCCAGCCGAAAATGCGCCATAGCCGCCGCGCACATAGGGCATGGTTCAAGCGAGACAAATAAGGTGCAGTCTGCCAGCTTTTGCCCCTGCCGCTGTTGCACGGCTTCGCGCATGACCAACATTTCAGCATGAGCTGATGGATCATGCAGCTCTTCAACGCGGTTACCTGCCTGCGCCAACACGTTTCCGGCGCTATCCAGCAGCACGGCCCCCACCGGCACTTCTCCGTTTGCAGCAGCAAGATGCGCCTGCCACAACGCCAGCTCCATGCCGTTTTGTTTAGTCATGCCGCGTACTCACGAAATGTTACTCTCTGCCATCCGAAACGTTCAGGTTTTTTTCGCTTTGTATCTACTAGAAAATATCCAGATTCTTCTTGCAATCGTGCATGCTTTTTTGTCATCCTGCCTTAAAGGAGCCTTAATCTGTTCTGTAACAGAGCGTGAGGGTACCTTTGGGGTTGTTTTTCAAGCATACCAAACCCGATTGAGGAGGGTCAGAAACATGCATAGCCTGTCTTTCATTCTGGCTGCTGCGGCCATTGGATTTGGTCTCGCCATTGCAGACGGTGTCAATTACGAACCGGCAACCTTGGCGCCGCCCCCCACCGCCACCAAAACGCTTCCTATCAGTATTCCTTCCTTTCTGTCCCGCTAACAGGCAAGCCAGAAACGGATTGGTCGCACGGGTTTTTGTTTCCCGCGCCAGTACTTTGCTACATACCCCTGAAAGAACGGTATTGCCTCTCTTTCTTTTCCGTTCTTTCAGGATAGTGGCATATGATAGAAAAACGTCCCGTTATTGGTATTACGCTTGATTTGGAAGATGGCGGTGAAGGCCGTTATTCCCGCTTCAAATGGTATGCCATGCGGGAAAATTATATGTCTGCCGTTTCCACCGCAGGCGGGCTGCCTGTTGCGTTGCCTTTGTTTCCGCAGCTTTGTGCCGATTACATGCACCTGCTGGACGGATTGATTATAACGGGTGGCGCATTTGATATTGATCCCTCTCTATATGGGGAAACGCATGTGCACCCCACCGTAAGCTTGCGCCCTCGCCGCACGCAGGCTGAGGCTGCTTATCTGGCTGAGGCCTTACAGCGTGATATGCCGGTTTTAGGTATATGCGGTGGCATGCAACTTATAGCCGTGGCCCTTGGCGGCAGCCTGATCCAGCACATTCCAGAAGAATGCCCCACAGCCCTTCCGCACGAACAGCCAAACCCACGGGATGAAGCAAGCCACAGTGTAACGGTCACGCCGGATACCTTATTGGCCCGTATTACGCACAACCCCGCACGTATTGGCGTTAATTCATCCCACCATCAGGCTGTCAAAACACCGGGAAGATGCATTATTAACGCTGTAGCAGAAGATGGTATTATTGAGGGGATTGAAGATCCCACACATTCTTTTTGCCTTGGGGTGCAATGGCACCCGGAATTTGGCATAGACCCCGCAGACAAAGCACTTTTCAAAGCCTTCATACAGGCAGCAGGAGATTCAGCGTGACGCAGGAAACCCGAGGGGAACGCATAGCAAAATGGCTGGCCCGCAGTGGCGTTGCCAGCCGCCGTGATGCGGAGCGCATGATAGAGGAAAACCGCATCCGCCTGAATGGCCAGCCGGTAACACACCCTGCCACCTTTGTAACAAATGGCGATATTGTGCAGGTTGATGGAGAACCCGTTTCAGCCCCGGAACGCACCCGTTTGTGGCGTTACCATAAGCCAGATGGCTTGGTGACAACGCACAAAGACCCGGAAGGTCGGCCTACGGTTTTTGCCTCCCTGCCAGAGGGTATGCCACGCGTTATCAGCGTTGGACGCCTTGATCTGAACAGTGAAGGACTGCTGCTGCTCACCAATGATGGCGAGCTAGCCCGCAGGCTGGAACTTCCCTCCAACGGCTGGCTACGCCGCTACCGAGTGCGCGTCTTTGGCGTGGTGGATGAAGAACGCTTGGCAAGCCTTGCCCAAGGCAGCGTGTTTGATGGTGTGCGTTACGGCCCTATCCATGCTGTTCTGGATTCGCGCAAGGGTGACAATGCGTGGCTGACAGTTTCCCTCAAGGAAGGGAAAAACCGTGAAATCCGTAAGGTAATGGCGGGCATGAACCTGCACGTCAGCCGCCTGATACGCACCAGTTATGGGCCTTTTCAGCTTGGCACTTTGCTGCGCCGTGAACTGGAAGAAGTTTCTCCCCGCGTGCTGCGTGATCAGCTCCCCAAAGCAACAGAAAAGACCCCAACCACCCAACGCGCACCTGCAAAATAGGCAGATTAATGGTTCGGATTATTGCTGGCAGCCGTAAAGGGCGGCTACTAACAGCCCCCACAGGGCAGATTACACGCCCCACGGCAGACCGTGTACGGCAGGCCTTGTTTGATATGCTGCTACATGCACCTTGGGGTGGGCCTACACTTCTCTCAGGCGCGCATGTGCTGGACGCATTTGCTGGCACAGGCGCACTGGGACTAGAAGCGCTTTCTCGCGGGGCAAAGCATGCAACTTTCTTCGAAACGAGCCGCCCTGCCCTAGCCGCGTTACGGGCCAATATTCAAGCCTGCAAATGGGAAGATAGCTGCACCGTGATTGCGCGGGATGTCATCTCCCCACCGGCCTGCACGGCCTCGGCTAGATTGGTGTTTCTAGATCCCCCCTATCACCAGAAGCTGCCTGAGCGCGCCCTCAAAGCCCTACAAAGCAAAGGCTGGATTGCTCCAGACGCCATTGCGGCTATTGAAACAGGGCGTGAGGAAGCTTTACCTTTTTCCACCCAAGAAGAAGCGTTAGAAACGGCAAGCCCACCCGTTTTTCTAGCAGAACGCCAACATGGCGCAGCCCGATTTTCTATCTGGCGTCTTTAAGCTTTTTACACGTTCCAGCAGGTGCGCTACACAGGCAGAACGAAAATGGATTTTACGCAAATAGAAGGTAACGGCATTCATGGCTGGCAGCGTTAACAAGGTTATTCTGGTCGGCAATCTGGGCAAAGACCCCGAAGTGCGCTCCAGCCAGAGCGGTGCAAAGATTGTTTCCTTCTCTCTGGCCACCAGCGACACATGGAATGACCGCGCATCTGGTGAACGGCGTGAACGCACAGAATGGCATCGCGTAGTCATTTTTAATGAACGGCTGGCAGATGTGGCCGAACGTTTCCTGCGCAAAGGCCGCAAGGTTTATCTGGAAGGCTCCCTGCAAACCAGAAAATGGACAGATCAGGGTGGTCAGGAACGCTATACAACGGAAGTGATTATTGACCGCTTCCGTGGTGAACTGGTGCTGCTGGATAGCCGCAATAGTGGCGAAGGTGAAAGCGAAGGCGGCGGTGGCTTTAGCGGTGGAAGCGGCAGCAGCTACGGTGGCTACAACAGTGGGGGCAGCGGTAGTGCTTCTTATGGCGCTCCATCATCCGCACCACGCCAGCCGCCAGCGCAGCGCAGCGGCGGCAATAACTCCGGCGGCTGGGATGCATCTGGCGGCAACGGGGATCTTGATGACGAAATCCCGTTCTAATCAACCCAACTGATTGGAGGCTGGCTGCACTATCTTATGGCCAGCCTTATCCATTCCAGACATGCTTCCTGCTGTTTCTTCCCCATTCCGTATTAAGCTGGCTGGATATCTCACAGCAGCAGGTTTGGTGTGCCTGAGTATCTTCCCATTTTTTCTATTCTATAGCCGCGCCCTTTCGGACACGTTTGCTTCTATCATCGGGGGGCTGTTTCTGTTGCACAGTGTCCTGTTGCAGGACTGGCAATGGATTAAACAACCGTGGCTTAAACTGGCCGCATTATTTTGCGGATTATGCCTGCTTTCTTCCATGCGTGTTGGCATTACGGGGGAATGGGTGCAGGCGCTTTGCCTGCCTCGGCTTTTTCTGTTTTGCGTGGCACTACAATGCTGGCTTCTTGCCACTAAAGCACAACGCATGTGGCTGGAACGCATCTGCTTACTGGCCGCTTTGTGGCTGATAAGCCAATGTTGGCAACAGTATCTAACCGGCACAAACCTGATGGGAATGCCGCGCTGGGGTGATGGCAGCCTGACAGGGCCATTCACAAAACCCCGCGCGGGGTTTACGCTGCTGATGCTGTTTTTTCCCGGCATTATGCCAAGCGTTTTACGCCTGTTACGCCAAAATAAGCTGAAATACTGGGTTCTTGGCTGTGCGCTTCTGTTGCTGGGCGTTACAACCATGGTGCTGATCGGCCAGCGTATGAGCTGTGTGCTGCTCTTTTTTGGGCTGTCTCTTACGGCATTTATCTTTCCCCGCTTTCGCTTGCCCTTTGGCCTCATTCTTGCGTGCGCTGGTGGGTTGATTGCCTGCTTGCCTGTCATCTCTCCGCCTGTTTACGCCAAACTTGTCCTAAAATTTTCTGATCAGTTGCATCATTTTGCCCAAAGCGACTACGGTAAGCTTTTCCGTTCCGCCATTGCTATGGTTGCCCAACACCCTTGGACGGGGCTGGGTATGGATGGCTTTAGGAATTTCTGCCACGTCCCTATCCAAACACATGCCTTATCTTTTCTAGGCATAGAAACGCTTACAAATGATACGGATCGGGGCTGTAATATTCATCCGCACAACTATTATCTGCAAGTTGCCACAACGGCTGGTTTACCGGGCCTTGTGGCATTTATAGGTTTGGCTTTTCAATGGGTGCGCATTGGCTGGCAAGCGCTGGATGTAGAACACCATCCGCAGCAAGCCATGCTCTTTGTAGCCTGTTGCATTCTGTTATGGCCCATTACTTCAACCAGCGCTGTTTTTTCTTTCCCCACTGCGGGATGGATTTTTATGTTTGTTGGTTGGCTTATAGCAGCATCAAGCTCACAAAAACGTGCATAATTTTGTTAAGAAAGCGTTTATAAAAACGGGAACTTTCTTAAAATATTTTTTCATTACTCATTTTAAATGCAGTCTTTTCTTACTCTTACTTTATCCTTTGTCGCTTTTCTGCGTTTTAGCCCCATAAAATTGTTGGCGGGTGAGCGGGATGCCGCTATAAGCCGCGTCATTCTTTCAAGGCAGGCTGCCTGTCATTGCAAAGGCTGACGACAGACATGATTACCTTACCGCCAGATTATCGCCCCTCTGAAGATGAAGAGTTCATGAATCCCCTTCAGACGGAGTACTTCCGGCAGAAATTGCTTAAATGGCGCGCCGACCTTCTTAAAGAAGCAGGAGATACGCTTGCCAGCCTTTCTGAAGGCGGCATCCATGAAGCTGATATTACTGACCGTGCCAGTGTGGAAACAGACCGTGCGCTGGAACTGCGTACGCGAGACCGTGCCCGCAAGCTGATTGGCAAGATCAACCTTGCTTTGCAGCGAGTTGAAAACGGCACATATGGTTACTGTGAAGAAACGGGTGAGCCCATTGGCCTGAAACGGCTGGAGGCACGCCCCATTGCCACACTTTCCATTGAAGCGCAGGAGCAGCACGAGCGCATGGAAAAAACCCACCGCGACGATTAATTTTTTCGTCTTTTTTACCGTATCTGGTCTTGCGGCGTTCCGCGCGAACAGCTAGAACGCCCGCAGACTAAGCTGCTGTAGCTCAGTGGTAGAGCACTCCCTTGGTAAGGGAGAGGTCGACAGTTCAATCCTGTCCAGCAGCACCAGTCTCTCCCTTATATTTTTGCGTTTCCTGATTTATTTTTCTCGGCCACCCGAACTAGAAAACGCAAATCCCTTGTACCCCTCCCCAATCCGTACTATGCTCACGGAGCTGCGGCGGGTTTATTTGTTGGTGGGCCGTGAGACGCCGCAGCAACACAATCCGGTGCTAGGCGCAAAGGTTAGTAGGCTCCTCAAGTCACAGACTTGGTAAAGGCGCGGCGAACCCCTGAACAGGTGTGGCAGATACACCGACCGGAACCAGTTTCAGGTTCCAGCTATCAAGGATTACTTGACAGTTGGCGGGCGCCAGACCCGAACCGCTCTGGGCGATAGAAGCGCCCCATCGGTCTCTCTGGTAGTCGTCAGGTGCACATGGCGCATAAATCATTGCTGGGATCGCGTAGCCGGGGCGGAAACGCAGCGCCGGGAAAAACTACGGGCTACCTTCGGGGCGCAGGCAATGTAGAGGGGATTGGACGGTGCAGCATAAACTGCATGGCATACCCCGCAGACGGTGGAAGCCCGTCACTTTCTTCCCCAAAAATCAGACCGCACCACCAGCAACCGCCAGCCCACAGCCAGCGCGATAGTGGCGAGGAAAACTCCCCCGCCACCAACAATCATCCCGCATTCAAAATCTGGCATCATGCAGACTGAATAGCCGCGTTATCCGCCTTGCACTTGGCAAAAATGGCCTGAATATCTGCTACAGTTGGGCCAGTCTTGCTCTTGGACTGCTCAATGGCCTCTTTCACCGTCTCGTAAACTTCTGGCCCGTATTTTTCGGCCAGACCAGCTACGGTACCAACTACACCAAGGATGGCGCTGATTTCTGTTGCATTCATGGTTAGTGTTTCCCACCAAGGGCTGCGCAGGCATCCGGCGTGGTGCCGGTTTTCAGGCCTGCCCAGCAGGTTTCGAATGATGCGAAGTCTGCTTGCAATGCGCTTACGCCCGTCTGCGTAATGCTGTTGCCGCTTTCGATAGAGGTTTCCAGAGACTGGATTTCATTAAACACGGTCTGACTGGCTGCCTTGGCAATAGTCTTTTGCGTGTCGGTTAATGCCACACCGGGAACCTTGCCTGCCATCACATCCGGCATAGGGTTGGCCAACACATGATAAGCGCTGTCCACATCATAAACAGCCTGACGTAATTTGCCCTGTGAAGTATCAGCACAGGCAGCCAGAAGAGGCAAAAGCCCCAAAACGAGGAATGCTTTTTTCATTTCGTATCGTCTTTCGGAATGGTCACAACAGAACCCGGCCCAGCCTTGGGCGGTTCAGATTTGGAAGAAACTGCTCCGCGCAAAATAATCGCAGCATTGGCGGCCTGCTTCCAGTTGAGGGCAAGGAAGTTGATGATCCGATAAACCAGCCACAGCTTGCCGGACTGATTGGCCGGAAGTGGGATCTGCGTTGCTGCCGCCCCTGCTGCCGCAAACACAACACAGGCATAAAGCACCCATGTTGCTTCAGGTTGTGGGAGTGCCGCCACCATAGCGGGCAAGGACAGGCCAGCCGTAATGGCCTTGGCTGTTTGCGCGACAACGGCAGAGCGTTTTGGCGCTACGGGAGCAGGTGCATCAGTCATGCGACACCCCTCCCCGCAAGCTGACAGGCAGTGTGTTCACTTCCACAACCTCAATTACGAGGTTTCCGTTTGGGCTGCGGTGGATGCTGCGGCGGAGTTCTGCCAGCACGATATCTGCGGTGCGTTTGGCTATGCGCTCGCATTCCGTTTCGGTGAGAAACACCGTATTTGTCCTTTCTGAGTAATCGCCATGCCAGTTGGCGCATGAGAGGCAGGAGAACCCGCATCATGCATTGATGGCCTGCTGGAATAGAGATGTGTTTGCACTGGCATTGGCCTGCCCCAACGCCGTGTTGTAGTGCTGCTTGTGATAGGCGCTGAGGGCGTCGGCATTGTTTGCGCCAGGTAGCGGCGCTGGAACACGCAGGTATTTCACACGCGCCATCAAAACGGCATACCGCAGGTTCCAGACCATCACGCTCGCATCAGGCAACCCAGAGAGGCCGCACGTTGCGAGGATGTGGTTTGCGGTATCTTGTTGGTAGCGCAGGTAATTTACCCAGCAGTCGTCATGCGTTGCGGGCTCCATTTGCGCGATACCGAGGGCAGGCCCCCTGACTTGCTCCAGCCAAGAAAGGCCGCTCTCAACAAGGCAGGTGCCGGTTAGCAAATTAACTGCCGCCTCACCGCCAAGCCCAGCCCCTGCAAGCGCAGGCCGCACGATGAGGGATTTAAACTGAGACAGGTTTAGTCCGGTCATGTCGCCTCCATTTCACGCGGGGGCAGAATGAACTGCGTTTCCTGCGGCTGCGGTGTGGGCTGGGTAGGAACATCCCACGGTTCGCGCCAGTGCAGCCATTTTACCCAGATCGTGCTGGCTACCTCCTGATCTGAGAGCAATGTGGATCCAACCGCAGCACCAAGTGTGCAGAAAATCCCCACAATAACCGCCAACTTTTTCCAACGCCGCAAACCGTCTTCTGCCAGTCTGTTCCGCTCTTCCTGCGCACCCGTATGGGCCGCCAGTTGGCGGGTAAGATCAGAAAGCTGGATACCAATCCGATCCATTCCGGCATTTGTAGCTTGCTGGCGGGCATTGCCTTCTGCCCGCACAGCCGCAATATCTCGGCTGATGCTATCCAGCTTGCCATCTGTCACGTCCTGCCGCCTTTCTACAGCGGCAAGGCGTTCTTCGTGATCATCCAGACGTGCGTGCACGCCATCAGCAACGCTGGGGGTGCCCGCGCTCTGTTCATCCGTCATTCAATTTTCTCGATTTTTTGCGGTTTTACCCGACAACCAGGCCGTTTTGTTTCAACACACGGCGGATTTTTGTTGCCATGTCCTGCACCTCGGTCTGTGTCATGGCTCGCTGGAAACCTGCCCAAAATGAGAGTTTTGCACCCAGACATGGAGCGTTTCCATTCTGTGCATCGTATGAGCTGCCAACGAGGATATTTGTATCGGCAACGTTATACCCCGTGCCCATAGCGCCCGCAGACAGCGCATTGCCCGGTGCATTTGTCAGATCGTAAAACGTGAGTGTTTTTGTTGAGACTGTTTGTGTCAGCGCCAACAAGATCGGTGTTTCAGAAATCGGGAGTGCCGCAGTAGGGGTGAAAATCTGATGCAGCGTGCTCCAGCCCGAATACGCTCCCTGAGAGTATCCCTCCCAACGAAATGTATTTGCAGATTGTGCATTTGCCTGAACGCCAATCCCCTGCAATGTTGGGCTACCGATAATATTACCGAATGGGATAACACCGCACATACCTGCTGTAACCGGGTTGCCCTGAGCGGTTGGAGACGTTGTGGCGTTAAAAAAATCTGCTGTTACAACAGCAAACGCAGTAAAATCCTGACCACCCGCTAGATTGCTGACAATCTCAGATTTAACGTTATCAATAACAATATTGTTTTGGTTGACAGCAATGCTGCTCTCGCCTGTAACAGTCGGCGCTTTTGCACCAGCCGCCTGATTGGTCAGGCTGCCTGTGATGCTGCCTGCGCCTGAGCGATCGCCAAACACGTACCAGTCTGTGATTGTGCTATCGCCTGCGGGATCAAATCCGACTGAACCGGCAAATGATGCACCTGCAATAGTGAGAGAAAGTCCGGACATTTTATACTCCAAAATTTGGAATTGGATTGCGGATGCACGTGCCGTGCTGCGGGTTTGACGGTACCGTCAGGAGTTTGGGGGCTGACCATTTTCCCGTCAGCACATCGGGCCATGCGCCAACAGCATCACTGTACGAAATGCCCGCGCCCTGAGCGTCGATGTAAATCCTAAACATTGTGTTGCCCGCAGAATCTTCCCCAAGCGGCATCACGCTAGGGCCTTCCACGCCGCTGCCCCATCCAGCCCAATCGCCTGTTGTCAGGACTGTGTATGGGCCTGTGGGCGCAGATGCTGTGGCAATCTGGATCTGGCGGGCGCTTTCATCTTTGAAAAACAGAACCCAACGATCTTTGTAATAGAGAGGGAAACTATCAATGACGTTTGCATAACCAGACAGCGAAATCAGAACCGGTGTTGACCAGTTAAGCAACGTATCATCAGTCGGGTGCATTTCGTAAATCTGACTAGCGGCAGAGCCAATATCGAGATGCACAACAAGGCGCAAAACGCCATCTTCCGGGTTGTGGAACCACTCCGGAGCCCATGTTTGGTGAGACGTAACGCCGCCTACCGTGCAAATCACGTCAGTCACAAATGACCAGTGCCGACCATCCGTGGACGAATAAACGGAAAACCGATCCTGATACCCGTTTCCAAACGATCCAGCGGTGCAGGCCAGCAAAAAACGCCCGTTGTGATACGTGATTGTCGGATCACGCATTGTGTGTGCGCTGTCAAAAATCAACTCAGTCGGAACGTGCTGCCACTCAACGCCATTGTCAGACGTGAGCATAACCAGACCTTCGACACCACCTGATTCAAGGCCCGCTTCGGTCGTTTGGAATGCGCCATAGAGAAAACGGCCAAATACAGGCTGTAACTCGTATTTGCTCTGCAACGCATCAACAACAGCGTTGTATTCGCGCTGGCTCAACGCGCGTTGCCAGATCAGCAACTCGCACAGGTCGCCGGTAAAATAATCTGTTAGAGCGCCAGACGCATTATACGTGGCGCCAATCGTCCCAGATTTTCCGCCGGGGGCCAACACTGTAGCGGTTGGGGATTTTACGCACGGGATGCTGTGTGTTTTACCGGATGCCACGGCTACTGTGTCGTTAGAATACGTTGCACCCAGAACCTGCCAGTGGCCTAACGCGCCAGACACACGCCCTGCAAACTCGGTACCAGATACGCTGGTGCCGACCTGATAGCCCTGCGCACGCGCAAAACCGCCGCCAACGCCCATGGGGATAAACCCACGCAATGCGTAAGCGGGAGTGCCAGCGGTGGCGCTGTCGCACGCAACAATTGCAGGTTGCGCTGAGCCTGCGGTAGTTGTGTTGCGGTAAACTGCGATTACGGTGCCCGGAGTAAACGGCAGGGCGTGAGAGAGCGCCGATGCACCGTCAAAATGGATAGCAGGGAGTTCGCCAATTGCGTTTGCAATTTTAACGGGATTGCCCGCTGCAAATGTCGCACCCCACGGCGATTCCGTTTTGCTGCTCCACGACTGCACATTACCAGACGCAGCGCATGTTAGCCCGCTCGCTGCGTCTAACCACAGATCAGGAGCGGCCTCTACAATAACCGGGTCTGTGTCTGGCAGGCCTATATCGAGATAGGTGCCATCAGAGCCGACCAGACGTAGCGGCGCAGTCTGTTCTTCCGCCACTTGCAGAATAGAGCCGTCCGGAAAACCGAGGTTGATGGCAAGCATATTTCCCGAAAAATCAATCTCAAACGCAACGTTGCCGTTACTATCGCAGATCGAAAACCCTGTGCCGCCCGCAGATAGCCTGTGATCGCCCACCCCCAACGCGTTGAGAGCTACGATTTCTTGTGCTACGGCAGCCCATCCAGCGCGGGCAAAATACACCCATTTGCCGCCGGTAAACCACGCTCCATCACCAACTGACCACGCGGCATTGCCATCTAGGTTTGTGGTCCCGGCGACTGAAACGATATAGAGATCGCCCTCAGTCCCAGCGCCGCTGGCTAACGCGGGGGAGTTTGTCGCAGCATCCCAATAGCCGCGGTATTCAAGGGGCGCAGATCCGGACAGAGCTGCTGTCAGAAGCACCTTGGCCGCGTTAGCATCTGCCGTTACGCCTGCAACCGCAGTTTGAGCGCTGGATGCAGATGTATTCGCGCGATCAGCATCTGCCGCAATATTAATGGCTGCGGCATTAATATTTTCAGCATTTTCCAGAACTTGATTGACAGCATCATCAACAGCTTTTGAGTAGTCTGTAATTGGCTGACCGTTAATTGTCGAAGCCCCAATGTCTAGGCCATCCAAAGAGGCCTTTACAATTAATGCCGCAACCAGTGGCGCCAACTGCCGTAGCGGCACAGGCGTGTATTGATCTGCGTCAGCCATGAGTCCTCACATAAAAAAAGGCCGCAAAAAGCGGCCTTAAAAATAAAAAACAGGGGAATTTAAGAATTTGAATTGTAAGTATCGCCAATATTCAAAATATCATTCTGAATAACAGCCATACCATTCGGGGGCGCCCATGAGGATTTTCCATCCCATAGAACCGCATTGACTACATAGCCGACAGGCTGCGTATTAGTTGCTATCGTGCGGTAAACTACATACCTTTGCATCAGGCATATTCCTCAATAATCACAACGCCCTGAGAGCCAAGCCCTCCGGGGTATCCCGTTGACGTATTGGAACCAGCCCCAGCCCCACCAGCGCCGAACCCTGACGCAGCAGTCCCTGCACCGTTATCGGTTGTGTAGGTTCCAGCCCCAAACCCAGATGGCGTTCCTATCCCCGGATAGCCGGTATTTTTAAGGGCCCATCCGCCCGCGCCACCCTGCCCCTGTTTTTGATAGGCAACTGACAGGATTTTCGTATTATCATGGATATACACCGGGCCACCGCCCGCCTGAACACCGATGCTCAAATCGGAACTTAATGTGGTTACGCCGTAACCACCTTCATT
Organism: Acetobacter sp. DmW_136; assembly: GCF_008690365.1. Classification (NCBI taxonomy): domain Bacteria; kingdom Pseudomonadati; phylum Pseudomonadota; class Alphaproteobacteria; order Acetobacterales; family Acetobacteraceae; genus Acetobacter; species Acetobacter sp. DmW_136. The sequence continues at coordinate 16,156 of NZ_VHON01000022.1, read as the reverse complement.
CCCTCCCTGACACTCGACTGCGGCCCCAAACCATGATGAGCCACTAGTCGATTGGATATTGGTATTGGTAGACTCAGCAGATGCACCCACAGTTATAGACTGCGCTGTGCCATCCGATACGTCATACCAGAATTCAATCTCTCCACCAGCTCCGCCTGACCCCCCGGCTGAAACGTGAGAAGTATCACTATTTGCCTGCGCAAATCCTCCAGGGCCACCTGCTCCGCACATCCGAACACGCACCATTCGTGCGCGGTTACTTGGAGTGTATATGCCGCTGCTGGTGAATTTCTGCGTTCCCAGATAACGACCACGCTCTAGCTGTGGAATCGTTGGATAAAATGCAGTTAGAGCCCGTACCGTAGCTACAGCAGCGGTTGTCGCTCCAGTAGGAACCGTTACTGTGTAAAGTGGAACAACTGCGCCACCAGACGGCACCGTGGGTGCTTCAGATGCCAGAACCAATTCCGCCTGCGCCAAACGGGTGACAGGTAAGGGTGTTCCAGCATTCCCCGGCCCAGCCTGTGTTTGGCTTGGATTGTCCGCGTTATAGAATGGCAGCACAGTTTCATCTGCGTCTACCTCAGAACAGACGGCGTAAAGTGTGGCGGTCTGCCCTGCTGTCAGGGCAACAATTCCTCCTGCGCATCCGTAAACTACAAACTGCGCGGATGTATCAGCAGAAATACCACCCCCATTCCCGCCGAAGGCTGTTTCATCAATAGCGCCAGATGATGCCACGACACCAGAGCCTACAGCAATGGTCAGCGCAGAAGCAGATGGCGTAACAGCAAAACCGAAAGCCGCAGAAACTGTAGAAAAATCTCCATAAAGAAGATTTAACGCCTGCCCCAATGCAGTTTTCAGATTGCGTTCACCCCACAACAAATCTGCATCAAGCGGAATCTGCCCTTGATAAACAATCCTGCGCTGCATCAGTTTTCAACCTTCACCCACGCCGTAACACCTTCGGCGCGCACATTATTGATTGCGGCATAAATCGCCGCCACGGACGCTGCATTGCCCTGCTTTGTCGTCACGAAAAACTGGCCTCCATTCAGGCCACCGTAATACAGGCCTGCCACACCATACCCGTAGCCACCGCCGGCGGCTGGCGTTGGTGTTGAACCAAGTCCCTTACAATCACTGGCACTCGTGGGCTCAGCCACGACAGGCGTTTGCCCCGTCAGATCCTGCAATGCCTCCGTAATGGCTGTGCGGGTGTTTTTCTGGGCGACAAGAGCCTCTCGGATGCGCTTTCTATAAGCCGCATCTGCCTCTCCAGAAGCTCTCGGCAACGCATCGCCAAAGAAATCGTAGGCAATTAGATCCAGAAAAGAGCCTGTGGCCGTGGCCAGACGCATCTGAATGTTAACCTGCCCGAACAGGTCATAAACCCACGACAGAATATTCCCGATGCCCTGCAAAACACCATTCAGAACAGGCGCTTTTTCACTCTGGTTTGCTGCTGGAGGATTTGGGAACCAGCCGAATGGAAGGAGTTGCCGAACACGGCGGGCAAAATCATTTTGATCTCCCGTAGCCATCAGCTTCCCGCCTCAACAACCGTCACCGCAACAGAACCTGCCCGGATCACCTGTTTTGTGGCGGCAGATAGGTCTGATTGTGCGCCGTTCAACAGCACATTCGTGATGGAAACAATATCCACCCCGGCATTGTTGTAAGCTACCACAGGAAGACGACTGTATGCGTAACCCGCCCCCACTTTCTGGGCATCAATGTCGGTCGTAATTGCGTTCTGAATATTAGTTTGAACCGTAGCTGTATCTGTTCCCGCAGCCACGGTTACCGTCATACTGACTGTTGCCCGAAGTTCAATGGGCCCGATAACAGCAAACCCGACACCCTCCGCTTTAACAGCATCAATCGCTGTATACACAGATGCCAAAAGATCAGTAGATGGCGCGCCCGTGCCATCGTCTACAACAACCGTAAAGTATCCTGGGCGGAATGTATCATCTGGTGCTGCGCAGTTAATAATCTCATAAGTGAGATTGGTCTGTACACCCGCAATAGCATTTTCAATAGCCGGATTACTGGCTGTAGATTTTGCCGCCAGCCAATCAGGAAAACGAGCCCTTAACTGCGCGTCTGTCTCTCCATCGGAGCCATTCACAAGCGCTACTGCATTCGTCACGGTATCAATACCGGCAATGCTAGTTCCAAGAAGGCAGATGGCGCCTGCGGCAACATTGCCAGTTGAGCCAGAAGCCTGACATTCAACGGGCACAGTAATAGATCCCGTTCCCGCTGGCCGCACATAAGCACCAGTTGCGGCAGACCATGCAGAATTGCTTGTATCTTCCGTCACAGCATAATTTACACCCGCAACAGTACGAACAAGAACCCCAACTGCCACTGATGCAGACTGCTGATCTGGCTGAAATGAAGTCAGCGTCACCTCGCCTGTAGCAGCCGTCCCCGGCATACGGGACATACCGAAATCAGCCACCCAACTGTCTGCATCCGCGCCGCTTGATGTGGCTAACCGCGAGCGGGACAGAATAAGCAATGCGATATATTGCAACCACAGACCCGTGCCCGACACAGATTCCATAATTGCGCGCAGCGGCGTGCCCACAGCCATATCCAGCAACGTGCCGCACGCACCCTGCGCCGCCGCCACTGACTGAGCGACAAGTGCAGCATACGTTCTTAAAGGAAGTGACATGAAGTTTCCGTCAGGTCAGCGTTAGAGCCTGCACGCTGTTTGTTTGCGCGTCTGTGTAAGAAATCAGGCAGGAAAATCCGCCATCGCCATTATCAGTCAGAGTCACAGTCACAGGCTGCGTTTGATCAATTCCCACTTCTAAGGCGCATTGAGAGCGGATGAGTGCATAAAGCTCTTCTTCCGTGATGATCTGGCCGATCTTTTGGGGTAACCCGGCGCCATACTCAGGCTGCCAGATATATCCCATCTGTGGCGTCATAAGTCGCCTAAGCAAGCGTTGCCGCACGCCATCATGGTTGCTGGAAATTACAAGCGCTCCAGAAGCGTCAACTTGTAGATCACCACCCCATTCGTGGGAAAGGCAACTCATCCAATTGGCCCCTCAGTATTCTCGCCTTTATTGCCATTGCTGTGGACGTGCCCGGTCAGGCTGATATTGCCCGCTTTGACATCCTGATCAGTGGTCATATTCCCACCAGATACATCAAAGCCGGAAGCAGACAGCGTGGCTGTAACCCCACCAACTTTCCATTGGTGCCGACCATCCTGAATGGTGGCTGTCGTGACATCCCCCGCTCCAGAATAGAGTGCATCCCGCGTGATGTGCATCCACGGAGCAGCAGATGCCGCCTCTCCTCTTTCACGGCTAGTTTCATCCACAGGTGGCGCGCCACATCCAGCCATCAGGAGATATTCCCCCGGCTGAGCCACCTTTCCTGTCGCTGGCGATACTGGTGGCGACATCACAGTGCAGAATACAGGCGCGGCCACAACAGAATGTTCAGGGTCGCCGCAAACCGGCAGCAAATGCACCTGTGCGCCCACATTCGGCGGGCACGAAATACACAAGTCTCCGACCTGCACAGCGGCAAACGGCAGCCAACCCGTTTCTACGCCCCCTGGCATCACCTTGACCTTTACGTCATATGTAACCGGGTCAACCGCTGAGATCAGACCGTTTTCTTGCTGCCCATAAGTACCCCCAGCAGCAAACGCCATTGGCCTTCTATCAATCATATTCCTGCGTCTCGTCCTGCGTTACATCGCGGTTGCGCAATGTCACATTTTGCCGAAAGCCTGCGCCCTCACCGTACGATGTTGTCACTGCATCCACGGCATGCGTTCCATCCCATGTGGAATTTGTACCAGTCAGAGACATGAACTGCCGAGGCTCTAAGGCGATAATTCCCGGCGCTTCGTAAGAAATCACACGCTCATGCGCGATAATTTCATGGTAAAGCTGCTCAGCGCGGGCCTGCACTTCATCCATACGCAACCCCGGAAACTGGAAACTATGCAGGTTCCCAGATTCCGATGCCTTACGGGCAGATCCTCCATCAGGGCCGAAATACCATTCCACCTTCGTACGCTGCCGACTGTCCCAAGACAAAACATGCACCATCACGCCCTTAGCAATCTGGTAGTCGCGCCTGAGAGTAAGGTTCCCGCATCCGGCCTGAATGGCAGCATTGGAACTTCTATCTACATAAGCCAATTTATGAACAACGGCACCGTCAGACGAAGGCGAAAGCATCGGTCTGCACACAAGCATCGTGCCATCTACATATAGATCAGCCTGTGAACTATTGGCGATATACCGGGCTAGATCAAAAGCACTGCGGAAGCGATTACCACTCACCCCAGAATGACGCTTGTGTTCTGTCTGCCGAAACTGCCCCTGCATACTGCCAAAGATTGACACATCAGCCGTTAGGCCTGCACGAGAAGCCATATCCTTGATAATTTCCGGCCCCGTCATGTTCATCCATGCATCCAGAACGCGCATGTCCAAAAGCCGCGCTAGATAATCCCGACATTCAATATCAAGCGTAGCTATAAGCGGTTCATAAGAAACCGTTGTCACCATTCCCTGAAACACCGTCGCCCATTGCGCGCCACCTAGAGCAGCGTCCTGCATTTGCAGTGTAATATCGATTTCAGGCCCCGGTTTGCCGTTCGCCACACCCGCTTGATCAAACCATCCGGCGACACCGCCCGTTCTGGCTGAAGCCAAAAACTGACGGTCCACAGCAAATGTCAGCGTAAGAGTGTCCGCACGAGAATATCGTGTTCTCATCAGGGAGAACTGTTTTGCCTGTGTTTCCTGTCGGGATTTTCCGTCAATCAGAACCCTACAACGAGGCGCGCGGCACCAATTAGCAGCACTAGAACCAACAACGGTTACCGCCTGTGTAATGTTGCTCATGATGTATAATCAGGAATGCCCGCATTCTGGGTCTGATCAGGTGTAGGCAGCGTGAGCGTTACAGGCATGGTGAAAGGCGAAAGATCAGGATCAATTAGCCCGTTCAATTGCGCAATCCGCCACCATTGCGTGGCATCTCCCAGTTCGCGGCAGGCCACGTGGTATAAAGTGCCATCTGCCGCGCTTACTTTAATAGTATTCGCCATCTACACCGCTGCCGATACAAGTTGCCAGTTTCCGCTACTGTCTCCAGCGGTTAAAGTGTTAGCATAGCCGCGGTTAACCAAAGCTCCACTATCAACAGCAGAACTTTGCAAGCCTGCATTGGCCGTAAGCACTGAAAGACTAGGGCCATTCTGGATAGAAATTCCCGAAATATTCGCCCCAGATTGCGAAATGGTGGTCAAAAAGCTGGCACCAGTAGATTTTAAGCCTGTCACGATTGACGCCACATTATCGGGCGCAGAGGCCAGATTGATACCCGCGCCCGATAGCCCCTGCACCATAGTCAACTGATCACTAACGGATGCCAAAGCACTGCCCGCGCCAACCATATTTGCCAACGGGATTGCCTGACCGATAACAGCCTGCCCTTGCGCAGAAATATTGGAAAGAGTTTGTGCGCCATCACTGATTGCGCTCGTCACATCAGAAAACGCACTAGCCGCGTCATCTCCGATCAGCGATGAAAGTGCAGATGTTGATGTGCTGGTAGATGCAGCAGAAGTAGACTGGCGCTCTAGCTGAATGCGATACGGAATGATCGCGCCCTTAAGCGAATAATCAAAGGCATATTCAGCAATAATAACCGTTTCATTGATGCCTGGGCCCGTAAATGGAACCGGCTGTCCCGCATCACGCATCTGCGCGAGAAGTTGTGCGCGTGCCAGCGCATTCGGGCCCGTGAAGCGCGCATTCCATGAGAACCGCGCCGGGTCGTTGCCTAGTCGGTCAACAATCTTGGTACCGCCGGGCAACCAATGCACTTCAAGCCTTTGTTGACCACCATTGGTCAGAACATCTGGAATTTCCATACCATACAGCGGCACACTACCCAGAGTAACAGGCGCAGTTGTCCCGTAACGCCCTATAGAGCCAATGACGTTTTCAATGCTGAGCAAGCTGACCATAGCGCTAACAAAAAAAGCCGCTCCATATGGGAGCGGCTTGATACAAAACAGACGACGATATACCGATATATGGCATAACCCGCATGCGGGTACAAGCCCTATTGCACAACACCCTGATTTGAAAACACCGGCCACGTCTGCAACGGCTGCGTAGAATTACGCGGCACGAACGCTCTGTGCTTCACATTAATGTCGGGATTTTCCGCCATCTGCTGCAATTCTGGAGCAGATCGCAAATCCAACGGCAAAGATTTAGCCGTGAATACAGAATGCGTAGCAAGGTTTTCAATGCGCCCACACACGCTTGCCGCCATATCAAAACTAAACTGCCCACGTGCGTTCGGGGCGCTCATTACCCGACGCATGCAGTGTGCGTCCGTTTCCCCCCAATCACGCCCGTACGGGGTGCCCGGATGAGAGCAAGCTGAGAGAGACAATAGAGGAGTTATGAGAATTAAGTAGCGCGCAAAAAAAGCTAAACTTGCAAAGTAACATTTCATTAATCAACATTAGCCTTACAAATGCTAAGATGCATTTTTTAATTCTTTAAGAGCTGTAATTCTTAATTTTTGCGCCCATTCAACAGCATCCTCCGCTTCGTCAGCCGTTAGCTGATATTCTAACTTATAATCTGCCAACACCCTTAACGCTTTTAAACTAGTAAAATACCTTTTCGCGTCTTGAATGACTGGATCAAGCCCCTTGTATGACCTCAGCCTGCTTTCGACATCAGAATGTTTGAGGCTATCCCGACCAAACGCTTTTTCCCCTAATTTCTCAATGCATAAATGATAAACGTAATAGTAAGCCATATGCACTATAGAACGCACATCACTCTCTTGAAGATCATCTGAAAATTGCTCTAGTTGCTTGTGAGCACTATTAAAAAAACCTACGCAATCCATGTTTTTCTCAATTACTATATTTTATTAACATATTTAATACCGATTGCCCCCACCAATGCAGGGTCAGTAGCAGCAACCCGAGAAAACAAGTCGTTCTCTAACGCTTCTCTTCTCTCCAAATCACGACGTGTCGCCCGCTCTATAGGAATTTGAAACCAAACTGCTGTATCGCATGGGTCAACGGTTGTGAATGTTTTTAAAGTAGGCCGCTCATGAAAAACATGCTTTATAGCTTCTTCATACACAGAAACAGCCCTATTCATTGATGACTCTTGATGTTTCTGTTGAGTTCTTCGTATTACTCTTTCAACAAGATCTATGAAATCTTCCGTCGAGTCTAAAGAATCTTTTACAATTCTTTTGTACAAGTCCGCCCTAGAAAAAATTATAGATGTTTTTGGCGGCTTATCTCGTTTTATAATATCCAAACACTTATTGACACTTTCCAAACTTTTATTGGCCGATGCTTTTTGCCGCTTAAATTCTAATCGAATATCTGAAACTATAGCCTTGAGTTCTGATAATAAAGGAGAGCCACTAGCATTTGAAAGGGAGCCTGATGCCTCAAGGCGTGTAAGCTTCATTAAAAAATTATACCGGCTAGCCTCAACGTGACCTATCCAGCTTGTAACACGGTTACAGCAATCATCTAAGTCACGCAAAAACTGATTGGAAGCATCCATAGGAGAATTAACATCTCCCGCCGCCCTAGCAACTACTAGAGCGGGGAATGGCAAATGATGATCCAATACAGGTAGCTGCGGAAGATGTAACATTATCTCAATATCGGTTATTTCAATCACAACATTTGTAGGTCTTTTTATAAACAGACAAGCAAGAGGAATCATATACAGCAAAAAACAAATAAATCATTTGTTACTATTTTAATTCATTTATTAATTAAAAAATAATGTTTAAAATCATACAGATACAGCAACACAAACCTTGGTAAATTAATAAAAATATCAAATTATGAATCATCATAATTTCCTAGTCTCATGAATTTTACCTTAAATACCGCCGTAGCCGAGCCTCCCCAGCCCTCCCTTGAGCCATACTGTTCAATTTTTCCGCAAAATTTAATCCTTTGATTTCAAAGAGCGTAAAGAAATCCACAAAAGAGTGAGCCCAATTGCGTTGCGCCGACCTGAATTCATGATTAGATACATGTCAAAGGCAAAGACTTTTTTCGCCTAACAGTTTGCTCGTGAAAGGGAGGCAAGTATGAGCGTTAACTCATTTTCTGTGGCCCGACACATTTGCGAGCGCGGAAACTGGAATGTCACCAATCTCAAGCTCCAAAAAATATTGTACCTCGCGCACATGGCTTTCATGGGCGAACACAACGGGCAACCATTAATTGATGGCAGCTTTGAGGCTTGGGATTATGGCCCCGTTCAACCAAAGGTATATCGTCGGGTTTCGATATTTGGTCGCGACCCGATCCGTGATGTATTCCAGCGCGCCCCAGCCCTTGAGGACGCAACCGTAATTAGATCACTCAATAAATATATTGATGTGCTTATCACCAAAACGCCTGGTGAATTGGTTGCCATCACTCATTGGGAAGATGGCGCTTGGGCTAAAAACTACATCCCCGGACGCCTCGGTATAGACATTCCCAACAAGGATATTCTGGATGAGTACCGGGCCCGCGCCGCGCAGACGACGCAAAACGCAGTCTAAAACCAAACCTCAGCTCAATACTTATCCGAATGTTTTTTCGGTCCCGGCACAAAAAGCCGGGGCCTCAAAAGCATATGACGCGACTGCTGAGCTTGAGGAGAAAATTGAAAAATTAGAAAAAAATAGAAAAACTGAACGGCTTATCTGGATAATTTCTCTCATCTTGGTCGCTGATTTATTTTCATATAAATCTCTAATTAATTCAGCCCCAGTTTTTACGCTTATATTTTTTATAGAAATTGTTTTTCTATGTATTATCGGAAAGCATTTAGAAAACGAATATATGGTTATTCTGTGTGAAAAAATACTTTCATATCTATGTAAAAAATAGGAAAACTCTTCCGAAGAATAACCCTCCCCTCCGCCCAAACCTCGCTATCCTCCCCCCGACATTTAACGAGAGGAGGATTTGTAGAGGATTGAAGGAAGGGGCCCCTCAAGCCAAAGCTTTCTGCCCCACACCAACCCGCTCCTCTTCCTCAAGATCGTGCCAGAGTTGGGCAACAGCCTTACCCACATTCAGAATGTTCCTTTTCCTGCCTTCTCTTGGCACCTGATAGCGCCCGTTTTCATCTGGAAGTGATAATCGCGCCCTTAGAAGATACATTTCAATTTCCGCATCGCTCATTCTCACACCAGCGTTGCCACCCCCGAAAGGGTGGCTGGCCGTTACGGCGCTTACGCTGGTGTTTTCGTAAAAGGATGAAGGAGGCTCACAATTACATGCTTCCATTTCAAAGCCTGCTGCGAGCCACGCCCTCCTTTACGCACCTCATCAAATATCCGCGCATGAGGTTTCCCCTTTTCCGTTGGCTCATAAGCTGCGGATGAACTGCCTCCGGACACTTTCGCCTGATACCCTTGCTCAATAAGCAGCTTGTTCATGGCTTGCCCGCTTAAGCCAATCTCCTTACCGAGTTCTGTCACGGTGTAGTAATTTGCCTCGGTTGGCGTAGGGCGGCTGTCCAAGCCAAGGGCTGGCAGTGGGTTTTCGCCGCACTTATTCAAGCAATACCGGCCTGCATGTGATGCCGCCTGATTATCATCCAATCCAAGTTCCTTGGCGATGCCGTAGCCAGTTTTGAATGTTGCAAGCATCGGCGGCTTGCGAGGGCGTTTGGGTTTTGGGGTGGCGTTGAGATTCCCACTATCCGTAATCTGGATAGTGGTCTTTGTTTCCAGTTCTATCCAGCGGTCAATGATCTTAGCACGCAGCTCAACGCTGTAACCAGATGTGACAACCATCGTATTCCGGTAGTCTAAATGGAATTCCTTATAAGTCTGCCCATTCTGAGGATGGATATAAGGGGTCTCGTTTCCAGAAACGACACCCTTTTTGATTAGGCCGCGAATAGTCTTTAAAACGTTATCATGCGTGCTTCCGGTCAGCTTCGCAATTTCGCGGCTGGACATAGTAAGTGTGGAATTGCTGGCGGTAGTTGTGATAATAGAATTCATATCAGTGTTTTCCTTATTCACTGTTTAGAAGCAGCAGGCGTCTGATTGGCGTTAGGGCCTGCTGCTTTCTTTTGTTCGAGTGCAAACTTGAGCAAATAACGAATGGTAGCGGTTCGGCTCTCCATTCCGTTTGGGACTCCCCATTCATCAATAGCCTCAATCTCCGCTGTGGGGAGAACTGTGACTAGGCGAGTTTTCGGCTCTTTTTGCCTAGCCTCTTTGTAAATATCGAATGCCCTCTCTCGTGAAGGCACATATTTAGACATCTTCGCACTTTCCTTAATGTTCTCGCACATATTGTGCAGTGCTTTTATTCCACGATTCTCATTCTTAGTGCAAGCATAATTTGCAATGATTTTTCAGTGCGTGTAATTTTCAATCAATATTGGAGATTCGGAATGACAACTGAGCGCAAACGTAAACGACCACAGAAGTCGGAAAGCCTAACCATTCGGCTTGACCCTAAAATGCGCTTTGCCTTGGAATTCGTGGCACGCCTGCGAGGGCAGACCATCACAAAAGTTATTGAGCGCGCAGTTTTGGAAGCTGCCGACAGATCCTACATTGAAGATGACAATCACAATATTGAAGCGAACTGGCTCTCTTATTGGGATGTAAATGACGGTATCCGCGCCATAAACCTTGCACTAGACCAGAGAACTCATCCTTCTTTTGAAGAGGAGGAAATGCTTGACTTTGTAAAGACGCATTGGAATTTTTTCGCTGTATCACCTGATTTATCGTGTTTGCGCCGTCAAAATATCGAAGTACTTTGGCCCGCAATGCCTAAGCTCATCGAATTGTGGCGCGAGACGAAAACATCTGACAGATGCGCCGTAAGGCAGGTGATGGAACAGCTACTTGAAGGCGCAGGCCTCCACAAAGACAGTTGGGGCATGCAGCCAACCTCTAAAGAAAAAAGATCTCATCCAGATCTAGACGACGAAATCCCCTTCTAGCCCTGACTCCCCAACCCCACCCCGTACGGCTATCGTGCCCCTAATTTAAGAGAGAGGGATTACGATGGGCAGAAGAAAAAAGCCTTTTTGGGCAAAAGATTACAAGAAAGCCGCATATAACCGGGCATATTATCAAAAACGAAAAATGCAGGAGAAGTTAACCTCCTTCGGGATTATCGCTGTCGTAGGCGTGGCCGCATATGGATGGATGTTTCCCAAGCCCGACGACACCCACAAAAGCCCGGCCATCACTGGAGAGTCGCCCGGAACGCAAGAAGCTGAGACAGCAGCGCTACCAAAGCGCGTTGGTTCGTGCGTTTTCACAAAAATTCAATCAGTTGGCACACGCCTTGAGGCTACCGACGGCCCAATCAAAGGCTCTGGGTCCGCCGTTTCCTTTGTGAACGGTGGATACCAGGTTTCTTATAGTCAGATACCTAATGTCGATGCGTCAGTTGCGGGCGACAAGGTCAAAGTGTGCTTGGTGTCCGTTCCAGAGGACTGCCCCGCTGGAGACGATCGGGGGAAGATTTACAAGGCCACCAACCTGAGAACTAGAAAGTCATGGACTTTGCCCGATTCAGAGCATTCTTGTGGTGGCGCATAGATTTTAACCCTCCCCTCGCTCCTTTATTTATCGTTAAACCCCTTCAAGATTATCCTCGACACGCATTTACATCCCGGTTCCATTCCGGGGTGAGTCCACTTGCTGCCTATCTTTAGGCCCTTTCTCACATCATAACGCTTCCCATCGGCCTTCTCATGCAGGCCGCTCCGCGCCGCGCGTCTTTTGCTCTCCCCGAAAGGAAAGAAGCATGGTGCTCCAGAGTGCATCCATTCCGCCGCATAAATCCCGGTTTCTATTTGCCTCGCCCTGTTAATGAGTGCTGTGACGCGACCGTTTATGTCATGCGCTATTTCTGCCGCTCGGCGGCGCTCAATGCCGATTTCGCGTAACGCCCAGCTAAACCGGCCCAAGTCGCCACCGGAAGAAAATGACTGTTTGGCCTGATCCATAATAAAGCCACGCTCGCTCTCGGGAACCTCTTGGAGTGCGTCAATCTGCTCGCGCACAGCCTCCTCTATGTCTGCCGTAAACCAATCCCGGTTCGCCTTGATGGTTAAAGCTTCCGCATCGGCGCTCAATCCTCGGGAGAGAGGAGGTGTATACACGCGCTCCGGCTTTTCCTCTTTTGCAGGCTTTTTCTTAAACCAACCCCAGATCATTCCACGACTCCCGCTAGGTTAAAGCGAGATTATTGCGCGGACGGCCCCCCTTAAACAGAGATCATGTGTCATTAAAACCCATCACAACTCCTGACTCCCGAATCCCACCACAGCCACTAACATCCCAAAGAAAAAGGGCATCAAATGGCAGTCCAAATGGTCCTCCTAAGTCAAGCAGTATGGTCAGGATGGAATGGCGAGACGGTCACGATCTACCCGTTGACTGGCATCGACGACGCTTACCTCGCCATAAAGTCATTCCCCAACGCCACGGGAGCAGTTGTCGCTCTCGAGAAGGACGAGAGAGGGCGGGTTATCGGGGTCGCATGCGCAGCCATCTACTGCGCGATTGCCCCATATGACGCGGAAGAGTTGGTTGAGTTGGCTATTACGGCGTTCGAGGGAGAACCTCACCTCAGGGCGGCCCTGTCCGGCAAGAGCATCGCCTTCCGTTCGATCCAGTTTCCCGGATTTGATCTTAGCTACCCGTTCAGCGAGGAGGAGTTTGGCGCGCTGTATGGTCAGATCTATGTGACTTATGGGGTTGCGGGGCGCGCCTAAGCAAAGATATAAAAAGGAAATCCACAGAGGCTTTGTTTCCGTCGGTTTTATCCCCATAATTAAGGTAATCCACATTTTAATTATGGTGATTATGTGGTTATCCACAGGGTGAATTCTTTTTTCCTCAGGAAATGCAACTTATCAACAGATACAAAAAGTACCTTTGTTGATAGCTAACAGATGGTTATTCGTTAGTAGAGCAGTGTTTTTAGAAGAGATTAAGCTGATGGCAGACGTGAAAGAGGTGGCAAAATGGTTTCTTGCTGCTGTGGATCGACAGTCAGGCGAAGCCATTACGCACTTAAAACTCCAGAAACTGATCTATTACGCTCAGGCTTGGTATTTGGCCTTAGAAAAACAAGCTCTTTTTCCTGATCATTTGGAGGCTTGGGCACACGGCCCGGTGTGCCGGGCTGTCTACGAGACCTATCGAGACTATGGTTGGGACGCGTTACCTGCGCCTGATGATGGCATTGACCTGCTGCAATGCGAGATTGACCATCTTGAGATGGTTATGGATGCATACGGCGACATGTCAGCTAAAAAACTTGAGCATCTCACGCATCGTGAAGAACCTTGGATGGAAGCAAGGGGTGACTTACCCGCTGAAGCCCGATGCAATAAGAAGATATCCCAAAGCACAATGGCTAGCTTCTATACGCAGGTGTATCAGAGCGCTCAGGCAGATGGCTAAAAATAGGTCTCTAAAAAGCGCCGCCAGAAAACAGGAACAAGACACAAAATCGCTTTCGCCCTCCCCTGGAGAGGTCATTATTACGGAGCACGTCGCAAGCGTTTTTGGTGTCGGCAAAAGACCAGCTAACGCTAACGATAGCGAAAGGCCTTATGTAAGCCTAAAGTATTTTGATGGCAGCTATGAATGCTTTTCTGACTGGTCAAAGTCAGATCTTCTGGCTTTCACAGATTTATTAAGGCGCCTGTCTCAGATGTCATGGGTCCAAATTATGGGAACGGGCGGCAAGAAGGGTGGAAAAACTGGGTTGGGTTGCACTAGGCTTTCTTGCAGCCAATTACCTGCATCGGCCACAAGCGGTTTATCTGAAGATCTCGCTTATATGGAAATGCGAGTAAGTCTTAAAGCCCGCATTCATGGCTTTAGGATGAATGAGGCCTTTTTTCTGCTTTGCTTAGACAAAGACCATAAGATTTGCACATGAAAGCGCTCACGTCGGCACTCTTGGCTGCGTCATTTTTCCTTTCTCCCGCACACGCCGAACAATCAGACCGCGGAACTCTAATCCCCCATGGTCCGGTTTACCCGCATGAGATGGTCAAAAAGAATCTCGAGGCCGTGGTTATGGTCAAAACAGACGTCAATACCGAAGGCCGGACCACGGACTGCCATGTCGTCTCCAGCACGAATACAGACTTCAACGCCAGCGCGCTGGATTACTGCCGCAAAGCGAGATACTCCCCCGCCACCAAAAACGGCGTCCCGGTTGTCGAATACGGCAAGACCCTTACGGTCAGATACAGACTCGATGACTGACCGGGATTTTCTTTATCGTGGCTCAGCGCGCGACAGGGAGAGGCCGGATGCTCAAGTAGCTGCGTAAAGTCCTCTCGTTCGGACTGCTTGCCTTCGCTTTATCAGCGCATGCTGCACACGCCCTTGCCCCCTCAACCTACCAGTCGCCCCCTGTCCGCCAGCAGCCCCAACAACCGGACGAAAGCGCCCTACTGGAACACCAGCACTACCAGAACTCGGACGGCAACAGCGTCCACTCGCCCGCCCACACACGCACCGGGCAAGCGCCATCAGGGGCGACAGCAAAGTGCGGCGATGGCACGTTCAGCTTTAGCCAGAACCATCGGGGCACTTGTTCACGGCATGGAGGTGTGGTGAGTTGGTTGTGAATTGATTACTTTAACTAATATCTGTAAAAATTTTTTACTTTCCCATTAAAGCAAAGAATGAACATGCGTCCCAACCCCTTAGTAGAAGACTTACCCTCTGCACTAAAATTAAAAGAAGATGAGATATTAAATAATGATGAAACGATAGTAATAAGACTCAAGGGAGCTTATAAAGAAGCTCTTATATGCACAAATAAACGCATAATTATTATAAAAACAGGCTTTATGACGGGGCAAACATTTGGGTCGAATATCTTCCAACTGCCTTACAAAAGCATCGCAACTGCTGAAGTAAAATACAAAATGCTCTCTGGATATTTTGAAATATCTGCTGGCGGCATGCAAAATACAGAAAAAAATTTTTGGTCTTCAAGTTCATTAAATTCACCCTCGAAGGCCCCCAACTGCATTTCTCTGGATTCAAAAATCCAAGCAGCAAAGTTTCGTGAAGCCTGCTCGGTTATTATGGATATGGTTCATGGACTTCAAAAATCCCAAACAGATGTATCGACACAGCAAGATGCATCAGAAGATTTAGTATCAAAAATAGAAAGGCTATGGGCTCTTAAGGAGGCAGGAGCCATTTCTGCAGAGGAATTTAATGCCGCTAAAACTAAATTAATCTCCCTTTAATCCTGCAATTAACTTCTATTGTATAGAGGTAACAAACCAAGGCAATCCGTAGTTAAAATACTACGGATTGCAACGCTTAGGTTCCCCAGAAAAATCAGAACAATCCAGATCATCAAACAAATTATCCCACTCCACTTCAAAGGATGGGTTCGGATGATCCGATAAATAATTTTCTACTGTAAAAGGAGAGTGAAATGCTTGTTCTGAATGCGCATGAATGTGCCTCGTATCTCCGACAGAATCATAATAGACTGCTACAGATCCAAAGTGGGAGCCTTTTTTAATGTTCCAATCGTCATAATAACACATACTTTTGCCTTCTGAGCACTTCCCCGGTGCGCCTAAAATTTGCTGAACCTGAGAACGCGTAACACCCTCCAAAGAAGTAATGATTTCTGGAGTCAAATCAACGCATATAAAGCTAGGCCGCGTAGGCCACCCCCCTACCGGAGAGGGGCAGGCTGTTTGTGGCGTTACATCTTGCGCATAAACTACACCTGAAAAAAACAATCCTACACAAACAGCCAAGAGACGCATTTTATTTCTCTAAAAGTGACACCTATGTGCGCCTACCCTTGCCATAAGGTTCTCTCTCTGCCAATCAATGCCCCCACGGCACTCCCGGCACCCGTGGTGTCGAAATTGGATCAGGCATAGCGTTGCTCGCCCGCATTTCGCGGTCATAATCCTTCCTAACCACACTTTGCACATGCCCAGCGATCTGCTTGCCGTCTAGGCTCAGGACTCATTCTTTGAGGTAGAAGATGAAGCTTGCTGCGATGTGGATAGCGGACATGAAAGTGTGTGCGCAGCGGTCATAT
>NZ_VHON01000021.1:0-11390 GCF_008690365.1 Acetobacter sp. DmW_136 | reverse complement strand
TCAATATTCCAGATCGGGCTCCTGTGGGATGACTGAATTCTACAAAATGACCCGAAATTGCCTCAAGTGTGAGAAATCCGCGTCGAAGATATCGGCAACCGCACCCCCGATCTGGCTGGCGTCGGGCAGCGGCCGCGGGTCCGGCTCGTCCTCGAAGGGACGGTGGCCATAAAGCTGGAGTTCCGCCAGCACATGGGCGGTGGAAGAGGTGGCGTGTTCGGGTTCGAAATCGTGCTGTGTGCGGGTCATGGGTCTGTCCTCCGGTTCTGGCCGCGCCCCTCGCGGCCTTTCCGGGGGCGGAAAGCGGCAGACGAAGGCCGGGCCGGAACCGCGCAACGCGCGGCCGGAACGCAGTGGAGGATGGCAGGGAGACGGCTATTTTGTTTCGCGATGCAAAGCGCGGACGCAGTCCCGCGCGGCGGAAAATAGCCGGCTCCGCCATTGCAGGCCCGGCCTGGCTGACGCCCGCTCCCCTCCACGAAAGGCCGAGGGCGCGCCCTATCCGGGAACAGGACAGCGCCCGCACGGCAGGGAAAGAAGGAGACCCTCCCCCTTCCCAGCCCGCCTCAGTGCGTACCGGGTTGCAGAAACCGCGCCACGTCCTGCGGGGCAAGCTGGGGATGCAGGATCGCCCGCATCGCCCCACGCCCGAGATAACGCAGATCATCGTTGAAATCCGCCAGACGCGGTGACAGCACGAGGCACTCAATCCCGGCCTCCTGCGTCCGGGCCATCAGGGTCGCTACCGCATGGTCTCCGGCCGGGTCGTCATCGCGCAGCACGTAAAGGCGACGCAGCGCAGGCAGAAACGCCATAGCAGCGAGATGCGCCGAGGACAGACAGGCGGCCAGTGGCAGATCGGGCATGACTTCGCGGAGCGAGAGCACCGTCTCGATCCCCTCGCCTGCTGCCAGAACGTCGGACACCGTGCCAAAGCGCACGGCATGGCCGAGAAGGTCGCCCATCGCCCGGCGCGGATGATCGACCGGGGCCTTGCCACGCCCGTCCGCCACCAGCCAGGTGCGATGCACACCGGTCACGCGGCCTTCGAGATCGGTGACGGCGGCGATCATGGCAGGCCAGGTCTCGGTCGGGCTGTCAGCATCGGTGCGATAATAGCAGTCAGGGTGGAAACGCAGCGATGCCAAGTCCGTCAGGCGGGTGAGGTCACGATGGCGCAACCAGGTTTCCGCTTGCGTGCCGGCAATCGGGCGGGACATGGCCCAGAGCCGTCGTGCCGCATCAGCGGTTCCTGATGCCTGCCCGGAAGTATCATGGCTGAACACATGGGAACGACCGCGATCAGAAGCCGGTCGTGGTGCCGGTTGTGGCAGGCTGAGGAAACGGCGGGCCTCGTCCGCGACATCCCGAAAATCCAGCAGCCCGAGGCTTTCGCGGATGATGTCGAGCAGATCGCCATGCTGTCCTGTCGCGCCATCCGTCCATTTTCCCGCACGGCCACGCCCGTCCGATCCCCCATGCAGACGGACATAGAGCGACCGTCCCGGCGTGTTGTGGACATCGCCGACCAGCCAGTAATTGCCATGCCGTCGCCCGGCCGAGAGGTAATGACGGCACACCGCCTCGGCGTTCTCCGCCAGCCTGCGGGCCAGATCGGCGGCATCCCATGACGGCATGTCTGTCATCGCACCCTCCCTGCAGGCTTGAAGACGCCATAATTCCCTCGTAACGGCAGGAGCAGCGGGTTTCGGCCCGACAGATAACGAAGGATAGTCCCATGAAAATTGCCGATCTGGTCGATCATATCGCCACCACCACCGACACGAGCAAGACCGATACCCGCAAGGTGCTGGACGCCCTGATCGAGACCATGACCGCTGCTGCCAAAGCGGGTGACGAAATCACCCTGCCGAACTTCGGCAAGTTCAAGGTGAAAGAAGTCGCCGCCCGCGAAGGCCGCAACCCGGCTACGGGCGCGACCATCCAGATTGCGGCCTCGCGCAAGCTGGCCTTCACGCCCGCCAAGTCGCTCAAGGACAGCCTGAACGACTGACCTGCCGACAGGTGAAAGGCGGCGGACCTCGTCCGCCGCCCCTTCCTCATCACGCCAGTTTCTGATGATGACCGGCTTCATCCGACCTTCTCCATCAGCCTGCGCGCCCTTCCCTCCAGATCGAGCCGTGTGTCCTGATTGGCCTTCGTCCGCGCCAGCGCCGTGATCCCCTGCACGAAATCGAACACGCTCTCGGGCTTGCGTCCCTCCTCGTTCAACACCGTCTCGATGATCTTCGCGGTTTCCGGTTTCGAGAACCCACGACGACGCAAGAACGTTTCACGATCATCATCGTTCTTCGCCACCAGAGCACGACGCGAGGCCTGAATGCCCGAGATGAACGAGGCCGGACTGGCCGTGGCGAAATTCCGCAGGGCCGGTGTCGCCTGATGCACGAAACGCGAGGCCGCGAACTTGCTATGCCGGATCGTGATCTGTTCGAAATTCTCCACGCCCCACAACATGCGGTTCTGGCACACTCCGCGCAGGTAGAATGACGCAATACCAAGGCTCTTGCTGCCGACTTCCGAATTCCAAGCATAGAAACCCCGGAAATAGAGATCGGGGTCGCCATTGGGCAGGCGTCCGGCCTCGATCGGGTGTGTATCGTCAACAAGGAACAGAAACACGTCGCGATCAGATGCGTAGAGCGTCGTGGTTTCTTTGGTGATATCCACATAGGGATTATGGGTCATGGTGGCCCAGTCGATCACACCGGGCACCTTCCAGTTGGTATCACCCGTGCCGTCACCGGCGATCTTCCGCACCGCACCGACAAGTTCGTGGTCCCAGATGCGGCCGTAATCAGGACCGGTTACGGCGCGCAGCTCGACGCGCCCGTCTTCCGTCTCCAGGGTTTTGACCAGTTCGGCGCGGTGCGACAGCAGGCCATGCTGCAGGTTGATCGCCGCCAGTGGAGCGGGAAGATTGCGCAGGTACGACGATGGCGCGCCCACAAGGCTGCACATCTGACCGAACGACCAGTGTGTGGGCGCGATCGGCTCATTCTGGCCCGGCACGGTCAGGGTCAGGTGTTCGGCATTATCGCGGCTGGCCTCGACGCGGATGGCACGGCTTTCCACCGTGCGGGCCGTGGCACGATCCGCACGGGCAAGCGTGGCGGCATGCAGGTCGGACAGCGACAGGTAGCGCTCGTCATCGGGACGGGAAAACCATTCGGACGAGACACGGGCATTGCGTTCCCCGCGCGAAGAATCGATCCGGAAGCCACCGGACACGGCGCCACGGGATGCTGGGGGCAGGATGGTGGTCGTGGTCATGGAAAACTCTCCTCTATGCCGGTTATTCGGCACCAGAGGCGAAGCCGCCCTCTCCCTCTTTCCGGGGCGCCGAACATGAAAAAAGCGGCTTCCGGGTACCGGAAGCCGCTGTCTCACAATCCCGAAATCCATAATGCTATTCGGCGGCGATGGCCTCCACGTCCTCGCCTGCCGTCACTGGCTCAACAGGCGCCTGCCCTGCGCCACCCACCGTGCGCAACGCCTCGGGCAGCCAGCCCGAACCCTCCAGCACCCGCTCGGCCTCTCGTGCCATGTCGGGCTTTTTCAGGTGGGCGATGCGCGCTGCCACCTCGTCGCCGCGTGCTTCCCGTATCGCCTGCAGGATACAGGCCTTGGTGACGCGCCCGAGATAGTTCTCGACGGTCGGCTGCCAGCCTGCTTCGACCATGTCAAGGCTGAGGGCCAATGCCAGACGGTCTGCCCGTTTGAGGCGTTCGGTCACGCTGCGCTGCGACGCCGCCCCATACGAGGGCATGCGCTCATAAAGTGCATTGACCCCGAAGGACAGGCAGTGCGCCAGCAGGGCCATCCGACTGACCTCATCCAGCCCGTCGATCCAGCGCCACAGTGCATCCTCGTTTTCCGGCAGATCGTGCTTCCAGCCCTCGTTGCGCTGGCGCAGCGCATGGGCTGGCACACTGCCCGGCATGTCGGGGGAATGCACCGGTAGAGAGATTTCCCGGACATAGGCTTCCAGGCAGTCGGCCCCCGGTGTCTGCCAGTAAACATCACGCACCAGCGTATGCAGGAATTCAGTCAGGGCAATGTGCGGATTGCTGGCAAAGGCATCCCGCAGCGCCAGCGTGCGCCAGGCTGTCAGTTCGGTGAGAAGCCGGTCAGGCAGCGGCTTGATCCCGTCTTCTTCCTCGGGCTCAACGTCGGGACCGGTAGTATCGCCCTCACCGCCCGCATCGCTGCCATAACCAGCAATATGTTCATCCCGCCCATCATACGCAGCATGATCGTATCCATCGGCACCGCCGCCATCATCGGTCTCTTCGGGCTCGGTCGGCATGTCCTCGGGCAGCACGAAACCCCGCTCCACCTGCAATGTGCCATCGCTGGCAAGGCTGACGAAAGTCCCAGCCCGCGTCATGTCAGCGGGATCGAACGCCAAAGGCCGTTCCTCCAGGGCAAGGATCGCCTGTTCGATCCCGCCCAGCCGTGCATCGACCTCGTCAGGGTATTCATCAGCCTGAGCGTATTCGGCTTCTATGGTTTCCTGCTCGGCACGCAGGGCTTCGAGACGGGCGGTTTCCTCGTCGGACAGCGGCACTTCCGTGCCCTCGATTTCCGCGAACTGCCGTGTGTGGCCCCATGGGAATGACAGGGCGGTTTCGACCCACTTCCAGCCCTCGGCACGGATGGCTTCGGCGGTAGCGTGCAGTTTTTCCATGACCAGCCGGTCCAGAATGGCCGGATCCTGCAACCAGCCGCCATCATCGGCCTCGAACAGGTCGCGCATGATAGAACCACCCGCCGCGAGATAGGCGTCCAGCCCAACGAAGCGGGCGCGCGCATCCGACGCCCGGACGGTCTTTTCCGTCAGCATGCGGCGGATAACATAGGGTTCGCGGTTATGGTTCTGAAATACGATCTCCCAGACTTGTTCCTGCCGCGCGTGGTCGTCGCTGATGGAAAAGGCCATCAACTGTTCCAGTCGCATGCCATCCTGCTCGTAGACCTCAAGCAGCTTGTCGGACACGGTCATCAGCCGCAGACGCTGTTTGACCACGGTGGGCGCCACGAAGAACGCGGCGGCGATTTCCTCTTCGGACATGCCTTTCTCCAGCATGTCACGGAAAGCCCGGAACTGATCCAGCGGATGCAGCGCCACACGCTGGACGTTCTCGGCCAGGGAGTCTTCCTCGGCGAGAATGGCCGATCCAGCCTCGCGCACGACGCAGGGCACGGGCGCGGTCTTCGTCAGTTTCTTCTGCTTCACCAGCAGTTCGAGGGCACGGAAGCGCCGTCCGCCTGCCGGGACTTCGTAAGTGCCGGTCTCGACCCCTTCGCCATCAAGCATGGGACGGACGTTCAGGCTCTGCAGCAGCCCGCGGCGCTCGATATCGCGTGCCAGTTCCTCGATCGACAGACCGGACTTGACCCGCCGCACGTTGGACTGGGACAGCACCAGCCGGTTGAACGGGATGTCGCGGGATGAACTCAGGGTGATTTTGGGAATAACGGTCGCCATGGCGAAACACTCCATGACGGGCGGACAGGAGACTCTCCCCTACCCTCTCAACCCGTCATGAAAATCCGCGCAGCCCTCTGACTCTGACTGCTACACCGAGACAACCCCGCACCCGCTATTCCGGTAAAAAATGTTGGCAATGGGGGGGAGAAGAACGGATAGTCGGCTGTCAGACGTAGTGAAAAAAACCGACATGACAGACAGAGGATCACACATTCGTAACTTCGTTACCGCACCCGATTACGATGGATATCCCGGATCGCTTTTCAATTATCGCCTAACTGTCAGGTTGTGAGACATCATTGGCATAGAGCATGATACGGTCAACCTCGTTCATGATACTTGCTTCCGGGGTGGGTTTGTAGCTTCGATTGTGCAGAGATGGTTGTTGCCGAAGGCGTTCGGCGACTTTTTCTGCGGGCGAAAGCCCGCCCAGAACCCTCTGTCGACGTTGGTTGTAGGCGCGGTTGAACCCACGCAGCAGGGCTTCGAGATCCACGTGGTGCGCGACGTTGATCGGCAGGACTTCGGTCGCGACACGGCCGTTAAACCGCTCGACCATGCCATTCGTCTGGGGCGAGTAGGCCCGGGTTCGCCGCCGATCCACACCCTGATCCTGGCATGCTTTCTCAAACGCATCCGCAGTGAAGCAAGAGCCGCGATCGGTCAGGATATGAGTTATTTTGAATGGGAAGGCGGCTTTGACGGCCTTGAGAAAATCGACGGCATTGGCAGCATTCTCGGCATCGTAGACGGCCAGAAGCGCGAGCAGCGATCGATTGCGACATAGAGGAACCGTTTGCCGGCCTCACCGTCTGCGGTCTGCAGCTTTGGCAGATGCTTCACGTCGATATGAACATAACCCAGGTCGTAATCCCGGAAGGTACCCTCTCCCCGCGCCGGGCGGATCTTCTCCTTCACCGGCCAACGATTGAGCCCTGCATCCTTGAGGATGCGCCAGACGCTGTCGCGGTTGAGGTGGGGCAGGAAGTGCCGCAGCACGAAGGTCAGGTCATCGAGCCCGAACTCGGTGGTCCGACGCAAATGGCAAACGATCGCACGCTCTTCCTCGGTCGCTTTCCAGGCCAGCAAGCGGGGCTTGCTGCTACGATCCGTGCATTCCCCGACGCCGCGCTTGCGCCATTTGCGCACCGTCTCGTCGCTGATGCCGAAGCGTCGGGCCAATACCCCGGTCGCTTCCGTCGAGCGCGCAATTTCGGCCCGGACGGCAGGTGTGGTGCGGGCTTGCGGATGGATCTGATGCATCAGCGATCACTCCGGGAGGCAGCATCAAACCAGGGGGCGTAGGCAGCAATAGCCCACACTACACCATCCCAATGATGTCTCACAACCTGACAGTTTTAGTCTGGCTCGCTCTGTTTTACAAATATCCCATTACAGAAAAATCAGGAAAAGAATGGGCCATAAGAATGGAAAACTGCCATGCATAGTGCGGCCCGTAGCGGCCAGCCAGAAAGGCAACCCATGAAACTAGAGGCAGAAAATACTTCCTGTGAAAGGACGGGTAACCTAGTCCTGCGCGATACATGATGCCATCTGCCCCGCAATCCCCGCTGCGGCTTTCAGCAGATTTGTCATCACAACGATCATGGCCGTCGGCGTGCCAGAGAAACTTTGCGATTGTTTCGCCCTGAACCGCTAAAAGCGGCTGAATCACCACAAACGTTCCCCAGTAATGTAATGAGTATCCATGGACCGCCTACGCCAGAACCATGAAGGTCGTCATAACCATGCTCCATAAAATACTGAGACCTGCCCAATGACATAACGGTCCTCTCCTCCCAGAGAATCATATTTCATTAAAATATTTACGTTGGCCCGAGGCTACAGGACGGGGAAACGAAATTATACACTCCCGAAAAAGCCAGCCGGATGGTTTGGAAACACGTTCCCACTGCTTTGTTACGGTGGATTCCCCGCTTTCTGGATTGCATGCACCATAGTGATATGATTAGGTTTGGGCATGAAGCGTATATGCAAGAAGTCCTGTCTTCCGCTATGTCTTTTGTTTTCGATTCAGGTCGTGACCCCAGTCTGGGGGCAGACCACCGAAAATCGTGAGACGCCTCAGCCCGTTACGGAATCACCGCAGGAAACTAGCAAAAATACCACTTCCCCGACATATACGCCCACACATCAGGAAGCTGATACACAAACATCAGCCACCGAGAGTGTTTCGGAAACTATTCCGAAACTGCCTCTGCCCGCATCTTCTCAAGACAGAAACAGCGCACAGACCGACGCTTCCGCTAGCGATAATCCAGCGGCCACATCCGACACGACACAGCAGCGGGCAAGTTTCGTCCATCAGGATGTAGCACCAGCTTTTCCCTTACAAGGTGCGCCGCAACAACTGGAAGCAGACGCCAAAAGAAAAACCTCCGTGCTCGATCAGCCACCACCAAGCCTGCAACAAGACACGGATGCAAAAGCCGGGCCAGCAAGCCCTTCTGACATTACCACACACCCGCCTTCCAGTTCACCGTCTGATTCGGCAACCCTCGTACCAGACCAGAACAGCAAGGCGGAACGCGGTAAAAATCTAGGCGTCATTCCTATATCCACGCCTCCTACTCCCACAAAGCTGGCACCACATCAAAATGCAGATAATGTAGCGGTAAAAAGTGAAACGGTGGAAATTCCGAGGGAAATAAATTCGGCTGATCCGGCAAAAATCAATTTTTCACTTCCTCCACAGGATCTCCGTCCTCCTTCAGTTTCTTATTCTGTTCTCTTTGAGGATATCAATAAGGCAAAAATCTTCTCTGACGCGAAAACAGTTGCCGATCTGATACCGGATCAATCACCTTCTTCTCTCGTTGCTCTTTATCTATCGGAACGTGATAAAAAAGATTTCATATTAAAGAGCTTCGTCAGCAGGCATTTCGCCCTGCCACTCCGAGCGGAAATTACTTATAAAAGAAAACCCAACGAAAATGTCCGGGATTATATATCCGGAATGTGGGATGTTCTAAATCGTCCGGCAGATATCCCGGTGGCCTATTCTTCTCTCCTCCCCCTTCCGTATCCTTACATTGTGCCAGGAGGACGATTCAGCGAGCTAAATTACTGGGATACGTACTTCTCCATGATTGGACTGTATGAAGATCAGAAAATAGATATCATGCGTGACATGATACGGGATATGGCGTCCCTTATCGATCGCTATGGGCATATTCCAAATGCTGCACGCACTTATTATCTGGGCCGCTCTCAACCGCCTTTCTTCGCCTTGATGCTCGATCTGCTCGCCATGCAGGATGGTCAGGTCGTCTACACGGCATTCCTTCCTGAATTACAGGCTGAACATGATTACTGGATGAATGGCGCGGATGCTTTAAAAACCGATGAAGCTTATAGACGGGCTGTACGTATCAACAACAATACTGTTCTGAACCGTTACTGGGATGATCTGGACCTGCCTCGGGATGAAAGCTATCCGGAAGATATCGCCACAGCAGCTCATTCATCACGTAATCCCAATATCGTTTACCGGGATCTACGAGCAGGCTCTGAAAGTGGTTGGGATTTTACAGCACGATGGTTGGCGGACGGGCATACATTATCCACCATCCACACGACAGATATTCTGCCCATCGATCTGAACTGCCTGATGGCGCACATGGAACAGACTCTTGCCCATGCATATGCCCTGAAAAACAATACCATTCTAGCAAAACAATATAACGATATAGCCAACAACAGAATTGCGACCATCAGAAAAGTATTCTGGAATGATCAGGAAAAAGCATTTTATGATTATGATTGGAAAAATAAACAACCTACATCAGTCCTCTCTGCTGCGACTGCAGTCCCTCTGTTTTTGCAGATGGCAGGTGAAGAACAGGCAGCCGGTGTTGCATCCATTCTTGAAAAGCGTCTGCTCAAGGCGGGCGGTTTGGTGCAGACAGAAATAGCAAGCGGCCAACAGTGGGATGCGCCCAATGGGTGGGCACCATCTGAATGGATGGCGATAAAGGGACTGAATGCATACGGTTACGAAGATCTGGCCAGAACAATAGCCACAAAATGGATGGCGCGCGTTATCGGAACTTATGAGAAATCTGGCGTTCTCATGGAAAAATATGATGTTGTTTCCACATCGATCAGCCCGGTTGGTGGAAAAGGTGGCGGTGAATATCCTAACCAGATCGGTTTTGGCTGGACAAACGGTACCCTTCTTGGCCTGATGAACCGTTATCCTCAGGTACTGCGACTGATTCTAGATAAAAATCCTGCTGCTGACCAGCCTTCACGAGAACCAGAAGCGTTACCACCCTTCAATTCATATGATGTCCGAAGCAGTGACGTCTCCGTGCAAAAATATGCGACCCCTCCCACCTACTTGCAAAAAATGATAGAAAATGAAAACAAGAAAAATTAATCGGAATATTTATTCTTTTGCGGCGAATAAACCTTCGTGCGATGCCACACGACACCTTGAGTTACACCGCACCCTTTAAAACGTATCGACCGTGAAGCATGAGCCGGGTTCGGTCAGCACGTAGACTCTCTAGAAAAGAAAAGACATTTTGACATTCATGAGGAATGTCTACGGTATTGGTCATGCTTCCCGGTTTTCTGCCCCGCGAGATATCGGTCGCGGCGCAAAGAAAGCATTTGCACGCCTCACCAGCTTTGGCCTATTTCGGTAGATAGCAGCCACAGTGCGCGCTTGCAGATGAAGCTGGTGCATCGACGATCATTCCTAGGCTCAGTGGTGAACTTAAAAAGTAGACAGCAATAGCCCACAATACCCGACCCTATCGATATGTTATAATATAGAAAATATACCGCCCCTTCATGATAGTATTGGAAGCACTTTTTCTATATGTGAGGAAAACTTCTCGACGAGAGAACTTGTTGTTTCCTCCGAAAAGGCAAGAGTTATTCCCAATTGAGGAAGAGCAGGCAGACCGATATCCTTGGGGAGTTCCTGAATATCCGATGGCACGGCACATTTTGTCAGAACGGCTATAGCCTGTCCCGATCTGACAACAGCGATCAGGCCAGTCAGGGATCCACTTGCATAGACAATGCGATAAGAGCGCTTCTGACGTTGAAGGCTTGAAATGGCGGCCTTGTGATCGAATGTATTTTTTTCGCTCAAAGCCAGAGGAAGAGGAGACACCTCCCAGACCGGAGAGTGAGGTTGGCCAACCCAGACAAGCGGCTCTGTCCTCAGTGTGTCTTCTCGATCCGTTTCTTCCACGGAAATAAGGGCCAGATCAATTTCTTTCCGACGCAGTCTGTGGTGCAATTGCTGGGTCGTGCCACAGATAATTTCTATAAATACAGCAGGGTGAAGTCGTGTAAATTCCCCGACCAGTTGCGGCAGAAAGCAGGCTGCATAATCATCGGGGCAACCAAATTTCAAACTGCCGCTCAAGCCACGCCCCGAGAGATCAGCAAGTGCATGATCATGAAGCCTCAGAATCTCCTTTGCATAACCGACCAGTTTTTCTCCGTGAGATGTCAGTGTCACGCCACGACCGCCACGGTGAAGAAGAGCGTGTCCTGTCAGCTCTTCAAGCCGTTTGATCTGCATACTCAGAGCTGACTGCGTTTTGGCTAGCCTGATCGCCGCCCGGCTGAAAGACCCCGCGTCGGCAATGACGGTGAAAGACCGCAGAACATCAATGTCCAGAGTAGCCGCCAAGGTATCATCCTCGCTGATATCTCCAATAAGATATATTCGCTACACTGAATTCGGTCAATGCGATACCGTTCCTACTGTGTATGATATTATGAAATATAAGGTATAAATTGCATGTCCAAGAATGATGATCCGCAGTTCTGGAGCAATGCTCGCCAGCATCTCATTCGATATGGAGGAAAATTTGAAAACCTCATTATC
>NZ_VHON01000020.1:0-53830 GCF_008690365.1 Acetobacter sp. DmW_136 | reverse complement strand
CGTCAATATTCCAGATCGGGCTCCTGTGGGATGACTGAATTCTACAAAATGACCCGAAATTGCCTCAAGTGTGAGAAATCCGCGTCGAACTCGCAGGTTTGTTCGTGGGGGTCATTCTCCTTGTTATGACGATCGCTGTTCTGATTTGCGGTCCCGATTTTGTGCTGCCCCATAAACTGACCTTTGCGGGTCTGGGCTAAGTCTCAAAAGAGAGGAACTCATCATGACCAAACATGAACGTGTCGATCTCTATCAGGATGTGACCAACCGCATCGTGGAGCAGTTGGAAAATGGAGTGGCGCCATGGGTGCAGCCCTGGTCTAATACTGCTTCAGGTCCGTCGCTCCCGCTCAATGTCACCACAGGTCGTCGATATAGTGGCATCAACGTACTGCTTTTGTGGGGAACAGTACAGATGCGCGGTTTTACCTCTCAGAGATGGCTGACGTTTAATCAGGCGCGCAAAGTTGGTGGCAATGTCAGGAAGGGTGAAAAAGGCACGACTGTTTTCTATGCGGACAGATTTGTGCCCGGTGGTCAGGATGCAGGTGAGGACGCGCGTGCCATTCCCTTTTTGAAGCGCTTTACGGTTTTCAACATTGACCAGTGTGAGAACCTGCCCGAAGAAATGGCAGGATCAGTCGCGCCGCTACCGGAGCGCGTGATCGTCCCTCATGCAGAAGCGCTGCTGCAGGCCACAGGTGCGGACATCCGGATTGGTGGAGACAAGGCATTTTATGCCCCGGATCCAGACTATATCCATCTTCCCCCACAGAATGCCTATTATGAGCAAATTAACTGGTACCGCACGGCCTTTCACGAAACTGCGCATTGGAGCGGCCATAAGAACCGTCTGGACCGTGACCTGTCAGGGCGGTTCGGTTCACACAAATACATGGCAGAGGAGATCGTGGCTGAACTGACGGCAGCATTTGTTCTTGCCGAATTGAACATCACGCCAACAGTTCGACATGCCGATTACATTGGAAGTTGGATTGCCATGTTGAAGGATGAAAAGCGTGCGGTTTTTGCTGCGGCCCGTCTCGCATCACAGGCAGCGGTGTAGCGGGCCGCATAATTTGGAACTGCCAGCCAGATAATTTGGAACCCAAAAAATACCGTCTTAGGCTCGACGTGCGCGCCTATTAATGCCTCTTAAAGAGGTCTTAATAGGCCTCTAACAATCAGTGACAGGCTGAGATACCTCTGCCGGAAATGGATACGGCGGCAGCGGCCTGAACTGCCGTAGCGGTCGTCCAGCCGCAGCATCCAAATCATGGACGATCAACCGCACTGCAATTGCCTCCGCATAGACGTCCTGAACTGCTTCAGCGAGCGTCCACTCCCTACGCCTTAGCGTATCCAGCGCTGCAGCTTGAGCGTGATCGCGCTCTGCGAGAGCTTCCGCCAGATCCAGTGCTTGTTGCCCGGCATCCAGCTTGTCGCGTCGGGCCTGGGCACGGAAGCGTGCCAGACTGCCGCACCATCCTGCTACCAAACCGCCCGCTCCCTGCACGAGGCCACCGTACGAATGCCACAGATCAACCAAGCCAATCACCCGACTACAACACCTCTGTTCAGCATAAAACGCCGAATATTTGCAGCCATCGACTGCACTTCAGGCTGCGTCATCGCTCGATTTGACCCGCACCAAAACGACAATTGCGCACCCAGGCACGGGCCGTTCCCGATATCAGCATCGTACGATCCACCCACCACGAGATTTGACGTTGCTACGTTATAGCCTGTCCCCATCGGGCCAGCAGATAACGCCTGGCTGGGAGCATTTGTGAGATCATAAAACGTCACCGTCTTGGTCGCCACAGACTGCACCAACGCCACCAAAATTGGGGCAGTCCCAATCGGAACAGGTATAGACGGGTTAAAAATTTGGTGGAGGGTGCTGAACCCAGAATAAACGCCCTGAGAGAAACCCTGCCAATTAAATGTGTCAGCTGATTGTGCATTGGCCTGCACCACAACGCCAGACAAGCTCGTCCCGCCCAGAATATTGCCGAACGGGATCACTCCCAGCATCCCAGCCACCACCGGATTGCCTTGGCCTGTTGCCGCTGTGGCTGCATTGAAAAAATCAGGCACCACAACTGCAAACGCGGTAAAATCGCCAGAACCGGGTAAATTACTGATAATCGCAGATTTAGTATTGTTTACGATAATACTGTTTGCGCGCACGATAATATCTGCTGCGCCCGTAACAGTTGGCGCTTTTGCACCTGCTGCCTGATTTATCAAGCCATCTGTAACGCTACCAGATCCAGTGCGATCTCCGAACACATACCAATCAGTAATCGTAGCGTCAGATGCAGGCACAAACTCCAGAGACCGCGCGAACGACGTATTTGCGAGAGAAATTTTCAGGCCCATATCAGGCTCCATAATGGGGGAAAGGGTTGCGGATACAGGTGCCATGCTGGGGGCGTGACGCAACAGACAACAGCTTCGGGGGAGACCACGCACCAGTCAAAACATCGGGCCATTTCCCAACGGCATCGCTGTAACTAATGCCGTTGCCCTGTGCATCTAGGTAAACACGCAGCATCGTGTTGCCGTCGGCATCATCACCGAGATACAACGCACTCGGCCCTTCCACTCCGCTACCCCAGCCTGCCCAGTTGCCAGAGGTCTGCACCGTGTACGGGCCAGTCGGGCTGGTGGCTGTGGCGATCTGGATTTGACGCGCGGCTTCATCCTTGAAAAACAGTACCCACTGCCCCTTGATGCACAGCGGGAAACTGTCGATAACCTGCGGATATCCAGCTAGCGTGATGAGCTGCGGCACCGACCACGAAATTAACAAATCATCCAGCGGATGCATCTCGTAAACCTGGCTGCCGCCTGTCCCGATTATACAATGCACCACCAGCCGCAATTGGCCGTCCGCAGGGTCATGGTACCATTCCGGTGCCCACGTTTGATGTGCCGACACGCCATTTAGCGCACACTGCACGTCTGTCACAAAATCCCAGTGCCGACCGTCCGTAGACTGCCAGACTGAAAACCTGTCTTGATAACCCGCGGCGAACGAACTCGCAGTGCACGCCAACACAAACCGGCCGCCATGATACGTGATACTGGCGTCTCGCATTGTGTGTTCGGCATCAAACAGCATTTCCGTTGGCACATGCTGCCACGCCACGCCGTCGTCTGACGACAACATCACCAGGCCCTCAATACCGCCCGCCTCGTTTCCGGCCTGCGTCGTCTGGAACGCGCTATAAAGAAAGCGCCCAAATACCGGCTGCAGACTGTGTTTGGACTGCAGCGCACGCACCACGTCATCGTATTCTCGGCCCGTCAGAACACGATCCCACACCAGCAGTTCAGCCAGATCGCCAACGAAAAAATCAGTGAGAATGCCTGATGCTGAATATGATGCACCAATCAGACCGCCGCTACCACCACACACTAATGGTGTTGCCGTAAGCGCCCGCGCAACGGGCGTTGCGTGCGTCAAACCCACAGCCGCCGCAATGGTGTCTCCGTCATACGTCGCGCCGAGTATCTGCCAGTGCCCCAACGCTGCATTAAGCCTACCCGCGAACCCACTCACAGACGCAGACGTGCCAACCTGCAGCCCTTGCGCCCGGGCATACGCTCCGGGCACTCCCATTGGAATATACCCCCGCAACGACCACGCTGGGGTGCCAGCAGTAGCGCTATCGCTCCCCATAATGACCGGCTGCGCAGAGGCAGTCGAAACCGTATTGCGATAGACTGCAATAATAGTGCCCGGCGTAAATGGCAGCGCATGCGAGAGCGCTGACGTGCCGTCAAACCGCACGGCATATCCGGCTGCTGTCGCAAACCGCACAGGCGTGCCCGTTTTGACAGTAACCTGCCACGGGCTGGCAACACGGCTAGACCACGATTGCACCACACCACTGTCGTCAGTAACAACACCCACAGCAGCGTCCAGCCATAGCGCAGGCGCGTGCTGTGCAATCCGTTGCTCGTAGTCCGGCGCGTCCAGATCCACGTAGGAACCGTCAGATCCCACTAACCGCAGTGCTGACGGCTGGGAGGTATCAGCATCCAATGCGCTGCCGTCACACAGCCCCAACCCCAGCACATGCAGTGCTCCATCCTGCGCAACCTGCAGCGCAACATTGCCAGCCGCATCCCGGATCTGGAAAGGCAGCGCGGCGTCTGCCGATATTTCATGACTACCCACCAGGACAGATCGCAGCGCGTAGAGAGACTGTGCCACTGCCACCCATGAGGCACGAGCAAAATACTGCCAGTGGCCGTTAGTAAACCAGATACCGTCACCAACATTCCATGCTGCCGCACCGTCTACAGACGTTGTGCCGGCCACCGCCACCAGATACAGATCTCCCTCATTCCCCACACCACTATCCAGTTGGGGGCTATTTTTTGCGGCGTCCCAATATCCGCAATAAACTAACGGGGCGTCCCCATTCAGGGCCGCAGTCAGCATCACTTTAACCGCAGCGGCATCAGACGTAACGCCAGCAACCGCATTGGTTGCAGACGCCAGCAGCGGCACAGCCTGATCTGCAGCAGTTTTTGCATCAGCAGCATGCTGCTCTGCCACAACTGCAGATTTATCAGACTCAGCCGCAGCACCTTGAGACGTTACAGCTGACGACGCGGCTGCAACCACATTGGCTTCCAGATCATTGATATTTGTCCCGATATTTGCAGCCGCCTGCATTGCTGCCAGCTGCACAACCGCATCCAGAGACAAGGTGATCAGTTCGTCGTCGGTTTTGGTGATGAGCAGTTGCCCCTGGTCATCAACCCGGACATCTGCAATCCCGACACCAGGAGTGCCGGGCGTACCGGGCGCACTCCCAGCAATCAGGACATTAACCGGCCCGTTACTCTGCGCCTGATCCACACCAATACTCATTGTGTCACCCTATCCACGATTGCAATCGTGACCGTTCCTGTTTGTACAATTGTGCCGTCCAGTTTGCTGATACGCACATCCGTGCGCAGCATTCCTAATGGCCAGCCGGACGTGTCGCCCGGATAACTCAGTGTGTATGTGCCGGGCTGATCCGGAACAGCCGCAGGCACCAGTGGCGCAATCAGCGCGTTCTGGCTGTCCCTAAGTTCCGCAGCAATTACCGCGCCACCCAGATCAATCGGCGCGCCCTGCGCGTCCTGATTGATGCACGTCACCAAAAATGTAGTGCCGCGCTTGAACACAAAATCGCTCATGACGGGTAACCGAATGATGTTACAGTTACTTCACCGCCCTGCGCCCATGCGCCATTAGTCGGATATTTTGCCCATAGCCGGGCCTGCGTATTATTTTCGACTACAGCAGACACAGCATACACATTTGCTCCTGTGTCACAGGCTGTCACAAATGAATGCGTTTTCCATCCCGATGGAATATCAACAAGCCAACCTGCTTCTGGGCAGGGGCTTGGTATGGGTGCAGAAAAAACTTGGCAATGCATCCCCTCTGGCAACGGCAACTCTGATTTCAGAGCACAGTTGTTGATCTGGTTTTGTAGGCTGGCATCTGCCTCTTCGCGAGCATTCGCCTCAGATATAACAGCGTTTACTCGCGCCTGCGTTTCAGCCTGCACGTCAGCGTTCCATGCCAACGCCGCGATCTGCGTATTGCCAGAATATGCAAAATATGCGCGCCCATCTTCTGGATTAACACAGATAGATGTCCCTGAAATCGCGCCCGTGATACCGGGATTGGTGTTTGCAACAACCCCGTCAAGATCAGCAGCCTTTAAAAACTTATTTCCATTCTGGTCATAGATGTAACCATCACCACGAAAATAGAAATTTTCTTGCGTGCCATCAAATGCCGTAAACTGCAGGAGTGCGCCTACTCTGTAATCGCCCCCTTTGCCGTTTACGTCTGCCACAGATAACGAAACCGCCATCTTGCCGTAGCCGCACGCCGTTATCCCATCAGACCATACATAATCGCCAACCTGAATAGCTCCACCAGCTCCAGATCCACCAGACATCACGCGTGCATTGCCAGCGATAATCCAACCATCAGAGGTTACCCACGCTGCGGTATCACCGCTTTTGAGGAAATAACCTTCTTCAGATCCTGACATGATCTTGTTAATAGCTTTAAATACTTGCGTCAGATCATCGGCATCAGGCGTCAAACCTGCGCCTGTAATGAGATTCATGAGCTCTTCTTGCACCGCTGTGCGATCTGCCGCGATCAGCGATGTGCCTGCAATTCCGTTCGGCTTGTCGCGATCCTGATAAACGCGCTTTCCATCAACGGTGATATATCCAGCGGCTTTCGTCCTATCCATCAGGCTGCCTCATCTGCGTATTCAAATACAATTTCTGTTTCCGCCTGTTTGTTGCGCAATATCGGGCATTCCAGACCGGTGTTGCGGTTGGGCAGCGTAATCACGACAACAGCCAGATCAGCTGGCGTGCTGCACACAGCAGCAGCGCAAACCGCATCATCACCATCGCAGACATAGGGTTCGATCTCGGTGATCGTGATGTGATATCCGGCTGCGGCTGCCAGTTGCTGATAGTAGGCGAGCGACTGGCCGCCAGATGCAATCCAGCGCTGGAACGCCAGTTGCTGGCGCTGCGCAATCGTCAGCACGCCTTGGTCACGTCCGCACGGATCTGGACCTAAAACAGCCTCATAATCAGCCAGCAATTTTGTCGCGTTTTGCGGGCTGATTTCCAGAGCCAGAGATTCAATATCCCCCTCAATCTGCGCCAATGTTGCGCAGAACGGCAGCAGCAATTTGGCTAGGTTCCCATCAGCGCTGCGGTTCCATGGTGCACCAGGCGGAATGAAATCGCTCAGCCACTCAGCACGGATGTCATCAGCCGTCCTGCTCATGATGCGGTCTGCCACGTTACCGTGCCTAGAACGGCCAGTTCATTGTTCGGCAGCGTTTCGTCAGCAGTCGGGTTCAGCAGGTCATTGCTGTTGCCATTGATAGTGCTGATGATCGCATCTAGTTCTTCGCGATAGATGCGCCCGCCAATACCTTTGCCGGGATAATACACTGTCAGCTGAGCGGTAATCTGATCACGCGCATCAACCGTGTCTGGGTCTAGCTGGATCGTCACGTCACGTGTGACAATCTGCGCCGCAACCACATACGCGTTCCCACGCACAGGCCGCACACTGTCAATATAGGCCTGTATTTGTTGCACCTGGGCATCCGTGGCCGCAACAGGTCCGTTCATAGCTACAACAATGCCAACAGTGCCTGCACCCAGCCAGCCCGGCACTACGTTCACGTATGCTGCACCGGCTTCCTGAGCCCATTTCTGGTAATCGGCAACTGTGCCGCCACCATCGGGGTTGCGAATATTGGCGATAATACGTGCACGCCACGCCTCTACGGGCTCAATCGCAGCACCGCCCGCAATCCCTTGCGGATCTACAATGGCAGACGTCACGCCAGCCACAGGCGTTACAAGGGTCAGTTCCGTCCCTCCGGCCAGATTTCCAGATGTGCCGGTAGCACTCGCCCGCACGGGCGCAGATACAGTTGCACCTGCAGCAATGCTCGTGGCAGTTGTGACCAGCCACTGAATTGCGCCATCAGAAACCAACGCTGTATCAATGGGCAGCGTCACTGCTGAACTGGCCGTTACCAGCACGTTGCCAATAGCGGCCGTTGCCGCCTTGCGCGGTGTGCTCCACATTTCGGCATGCTGCGGCAACAGGCCGTTTTCCGTTGCTGTGGTGACCAGCAATTCCAGACAATAATCCCGCTGCCACGCATAAACCTCACGCATAGCCAGCGCCCACACAGCACCCAGAACCTGCTCTAATGTGGCAGGCGCATTTGGGTCCAGACGTACAATCGTGCCGTCATCGGCAACAAACTGCTGCGCCAGCATCGCGGATGCCAGACGTTGAACCAGCTGCTTGGTTGTGGGAATTGCTAAGGGCATTACGCAGTGCCCACTTGGCGGGTGACAGACAAAGCCCCAACAGAGCATGTCACGGCAATACCACCAGTCCCTGCAAAGGCTGCACTGGTGGCAATTTCAACATTCCAGAAGGATGCAATGCTGTCAGTTGCTTCAGCCGCGTAGGACGCAGCATGCAGTCGATCAACGTCTGACATTTTGCCGCGAGACAGAAGCCAGCTTCTGCTGCCCAGTCGCACGCCATCTTCCAGCAAAATATCGCCAATCCATCCGCGCCGGGCCAGAATTCCCTGACTCTGGCCCGGCAGTAATGGCAGATCTGTAGGCAATACGTCATCCGTTGCCGCGCGCCTGTCTGAACACAGGGCAATCAGCATGGAGGTGCCCAAGGTACGATCAACCGCGAGCGTGCCCCGGCCTGCGCCGGATGGCTGAATAACAACATCCAGCTTGCCGGTCGCATCGGTCTTCATTTTCAGGGTTGTCGGGGCACTGCTCTGCATGCCGCTGATTATAAATCAAGACGAAAGCATGCATTACCAAGCATGTTTTCGACATCAGGTTGGCGCTGAGGTAGGAGATCCCGGTTCGCCGCTGGTATGCGTGTGGTCTTTCAGGCTGACTGCATCAGCCACAACATCTTTCTTGCCTGTCACAGTGCCACCAGATGTGACGTCACCTGATACGGACAGATCGCCCTGCACGGAAGCCCCATCTTGGGTGACTGTCAAAACAGTCTGTCCGGCAACGCGCACCAACATTTGTTGGGCAGCATCTACCATCACAATCTTACCGCCTTGCAGGAAAATCTTCTGGCCGACGCTGTCATACAGCACTGTTTCGCCTTCAGCCAGATTACCCATACGGGCTTTTTCAGGATTGGACGGAGGCAAGGCAATAGGGTCGCTATGGTCTCCGCCTGCGTGCAACATGACTGTAATGGCACCATCATGCGGAACATGGCTGGCCAAGCCGTAAATTTGATAAACGGGCACCTGTGTGCGTGTGCGCCCCACATGGGTATCAACCGTTAGCGTCTGGTTCGCGCCACTGTCATCCAGATCACGGACAACACCGCGCACAAACAGATTGCGCACCCCCATAAACAGACTTTGCAGCATGCGGCTCATTTGGCGCTCGCATTTATCAGGCCGCTGCGGCGCGTGCCTTTTTTCACGCGGTCAGCATCACCTGTCAGATCATACGTGTCAGGTGGCACAACGCTAATGCGCGTGGTGTATCCTTCCTGATCTGCCACGTAGGTTACAGCCGCAATCAACATGTCCTGATCTAATCCGGCATACGGGTCTTTCACATAAACCAGCGCGTTAGGCAGCCACAAATCACCATTCGCGCCTGCATATCCCTTCACTGTGTAAACCCGCATTGTGCCGTGCGCACGTGTTGTGCGCATGCGCCAATCGGCCTGATCCTGCACCGTCCACGGCGTTGCATCCGTGCGCGGTTTCCGTGCCTTACGTGACGGCCGACGTGTGCTTCCATGATAGGCGGCAGCAACCGGACCCGGATCTGCTGTCAGCCCTGAAGCACTGCTGTCCAATTGTATTTCAGGTGCTGTTTGCGCTGCAACAGATCCTCCAGATTGTGTGGCAGCCTGAAAAACGACAGGACGGTAGCGCCGCATGGATGGATCTATGGCATGCCCCAAACACAGCACGGCACGTGCTTCATTGTGCGTTGCAGTAGGCTGTGCTGGCGCCGTGCCATTATCATCGGACAAAGGGGATGCTGTTGCATCCAGAGCAGCTTTTTTGGGCCTTAAAAGGCTCTTAAAAGCCCCTTTAACAAAGATGTCGGAATAATGCTGCCGCACATCAATGTTGAAATCCAAACGGGTAATATTAACACCGACCCGCAAATCTTCAGGCGCGCGTGTTGTTCCTGCCTTGGTCAGTTTCAGGCCGCCTATGCCATCAGAAACAACTAAAACACCGCGCTGACGGCTCAGCTTCTCAATGGTGCTCATGGCCGGTTCCGATGGCTCAACGGCAACCAGAGTGAACGGTGCGCCTGGGTCAATATCGCTGGAAACGGCAATCCCAAATGGCTTTACCAAATTGCCGACAACTGTTGTCAGATCAATCTGTCTGTATTCACCTGGTCCCAATGGGGCTGCACAGCAGTCCACCAGATCCCCAACAACGTCACGGCCCGAAAATATCATGCCTTCGTCATCGCCGCCGCCGTTGTCAGAAATCGCGCCCTGAATATTGTCAACATAGCCACGCAGGACAGTCTGCCCCGACACTTTTATGAGAACCTCATCATTCTCCCGAATACGCGCAAATTCAGGCACGTCTCCGCCAAATGCTTCATACAGGCGTTCTGTATCCAGATATCGGATACGGAAGGCACCGGCGATATCTGCCAGATCCCGACCGACCTCACAGGCTGTCCAGTCGTGCAGCGTCACGCCGTTGACCTGAACCGTCATCAGGCGGGTTTTTGTTGTTACCGAAACTGTCATGCCACGTCCGTTGGCTGCAGCACCTGCACGGTGCCCGGTCCGCACAATGCTGGGTGAGAGAGCTGATTGCGCACAATCAGATCAGCCCACACATCCTCCACTTCCTCCGGGTTTTCACCGGCAATCGCATACGCAACCAACCAGGCGCTCATCTGCCGCGAAACAGGAACATTCAGAACTGCAGGCAGACGGCCAAGACGTTCCGAAATATCGGCCGTGATTGCTGCCTTGGCATCCTGCAGGGCTGCCAGAAGCCCACTGGTTGGAATGCTGGCACCAGTGGTTGCATCCAGCGCTTCAATATTGTCGGCCAGTGTATCCAGAGCAGCCAGTAACGTATTACGCCAGGACAACGCATCCTCTTGGCTCGTGTAATCAATGCCAGAAGCCACAGCCACAGCCTGCGTCACGGTGAAAACCTGTGACGCCAGAGACAGAGAGAGCACAGCAGCCGGAGACGCCCCTTGAGCGGCGGCACTTTGGCCTGCACTTTGCAACTGATCACTGCCTGATAACAGTAACGAGGCTGTGGTGCGCGGATCTAGGGCATCATTCTGCGTTCCGCTCACTTCCTCGGCCGGAGCAATGGCGGCCGTGGCATCGGGAGAGGCCGCCGCGACTAATGCGGCCGGAACACCTACCAGCAAATCCGAAACCTGATCAGCAAACGTGGTGTCTGTGTTTGAAACAGGAACCGTCACGCCTGTGCTTAACGCATTCAATGGGGTTGCTGCTGCACTCTGCACATTCAGCTGTGCGGTAGATCCGGTCAAACCATCCCACACCCCATGCGCCTGATTGATTGTGCTACTCACAGCACTCACCAGAGCCAGTGGCAGCGTTAATGGTGACAGCACATTCCGCACCGTTAAAACCGCCTGATCCACCAGCGCATCCGCCTGTGTCAGAACATTGGTCAGCGTATCCGTAATGCTGCTGAATAGCCCCTTATCTGCGGTAACTTGGGGCGCACGCACGAAAATGGCTTCAAACGTGGCAACACGGAGGGAACGGTCAGAAAATGAAACCGTGCCAGGCTGCAACAGCTTACATTGCAGAACACCCCACCATGGATGCACCAATGTGCCAGTTCCGGCCGTCATCAGAGCGGCACGCATCCGCTTGGCGCGAATAACGTAATCATCTCCAACAATAATGCCCTGCACACGGATTGGCCCGTCAAATGCGCCAAAATCCTGTGTGCGAAAATCATCACGGCCAGGAAACCAGATCTGCACAATCCGGCGACCTGCCTGATCCTGCGAATTCGGCATGAAAAATGTCACACCGCGCCAGCTGGCCGTAGCCAGAGCAGATCCGATCAGGCCAGCACCCAAACTACCTACCAGGCCAAGCTGACTACCAAGGGAACCAGCACCAAGCCCTGCCATACTCAATGCACTGCTCATGGATTGTTCACCATGCGCCCTCGGTCAGGCGCGATGCTGACAGATCCACGCGGCCCCGATGTCTGGCGTACAGCCAATCCCGGATCATGCGTCACGTGCAGCCCAAACTGCGCACCGCTGCCCGCAGGCATTCCGGCCGGAACTGGAGATGGTGCGCTTGGATGCGCCAGCCAGGAATCCATGGCATGCCCAATTTTAGTAGAGGCAAACCACTCGTCCATGGCGTGCAGCGGCTGCATCAAGATGTGGCCAAGCCACTGCGCCCATCCGCTGATCCAGTTTCCCAGACTGGTCAGCATGGGTTTGATTTTATCCCAGTTTTTCCAGGCTAGATAACCCACGGTCACGGCTGCTGTTACGGCCGCAATAGCAATGCCAACTGGCCCCAAACCCGCAACAACGCCAACACCCAAACGCCCGATCCACATCAACAAACTGCCCAAGCGTGCAAACGGCATCTTTATGATGCTCACGCCTAGTCGGGCTAAACGCGACAGCCAGCCAGCAGTCAACGCATCCACCAATGTAAAACCCGCCTTCAGCGGAATCATTACAGCACCCAGAGCACCCAATGCAGCAGTCAATCCCAACACTGCACCCACACCGGTTACCATCGCTGTAGCCGCTCCATGCACGTGCTTGTCTAACCAGACAAATGTATTGGATATAAGATGCAGAGCTTTTGTCCCGACATTAAGAACAGGAACAAACGCTGTGCCAATCTGACGTTCAACCTGCCCCAGAGCATCTTCAAATGCCTGCACCCGGATCAATGTTGACTGCAGGCCAGTATCATAGTCTTTGGTAATCATCTCTGGTGAGGTTTGACCAATTTTTGTTTTGATAGATTCATATTGGTCAAAGTGCTTTAGGAGCGCAGATGCCGCACCAATATCTTGCTCGTTACCAAATAGATCGGCAACTGCCCTTAATCGGGTCGTTTTATTGGCGATTTTCTGAATGGAACCCAGAACATCTTCTAATGGATTAGTACCTGCCTTTTCTGCATTCTCAATCACCCCAATCATATCCACGCCGTATTTTGAAAACCGATGCTGGGCATGTTTTGAGGTGAGGGTTGTCATAAACTGATTGAGATAAGCAGTTGCTTGCCCTTCTGATCCCGTACTTTTCCGAATAACAGCCAACATTCCAGCAAGGCCGGAAAGACCTTCTGTCCCGTGCACACCAAGCCGACCAGCTTGGGCCGCCACAACAGGAAAGAGCGGTGCCAATTGCTCCATTGGTAATGCAGCTTCTTTCCCAACACGCGCAACTTCAGCTAATCCTTTGGGTAATGTTTTTTCATCAATTCCTAAGTTTTCCTGAAGGGCGAATGCCGTCTTTGCCACTGCTTCAGGAGCCGCATTATATGCAGTGGATATTTTAGCAACTGTTGGTGTGAAACTCATAATCCGATCAAGCGAATACCCTTCCATACTGAAGAAAGATGCCGCTTTCACTAGATCTGTGCTACGTTGGCCCGTTTGTTGAGCTATTTTGTTTATGCGCTGGCCAAGATCATGTGCGAATACGACATTATCTTGGCCAGTCTTGCCTAATGTGATCCCGATATGCGTCAGATCGTTGTCGTATTCAGCCGCAGCGTGCACGGGTGCCAATACACCAAACCCGGCTGCTGCTGCGCCAAATGCGCTGCCCAGGCCTTGCTGAACAGCATCGTGAAATCCCTGTCCGGCGCTTTTCACTCCGCCAGCATAACTGCCAGCGCCAGAACGCACGCGCGATACGGCAGCCTGCAGGCGCTCCATGGCAGTTACGCCCTGCGTTGCAGCCGCTTCGGCTTCCATGCCGATTTTACCAATGCCGGTTGTGGCCGTCACAGCAGACGCGCCAGTTTCGTTCAGCGCTTCGTTCAGTCCTGTCACGCCCTCGGTTGCAGCCTCAGCAGCACCTGTTGTGCGTGTCAGTGTTTCGTTAAGAGCTGTTGCGCTTTCAGTTACCGCTTCCGTGGCTCCCGTCGTGCGCGTCAGCGTTTCATTCAAACGCTGTGTTGCCTGGGTGGCGCGTGCAACGGGCTGGGTGAATTCGTCAAATGGGTTTGCTGCCCGCTGCATACGCGCCAGCGTTTCATCAATGCGGGATAAAACAGCCTCAACACGCTGCAATGGTTCAGCAGAACCAACTGCAAAATCAAGTTGAAACTTGGCGCGTAGATCAGATGACATCAGTTCCTCTGGGCTTGCTCAATGGCTTGCCTCTGCCGTTCACACAGCCCCTGCAGCGACACACTCCAGAAAGCGATATCGCGCGGCCGCATCTCCAAGATTTCAGCCGCGCTCAGTCTTAATTCGCGGATGAGGCCTGCGAGGATGATGTTCCACTCGTCTGGCCATTGTCCAAAAAAGTGCCTGCAACCTCAGCCAGCAGCAGATAATCAGATGCCGTCACGTTATTGACGAACGCATCGCCCATGGGGCCAGACAACTGCATGGATGCCAAAATCATGGCTTCAGTGCGCGAGCCTTCGCCTTTGGCATTCAGCATCGCCACCATGTCTTTCCCCTTCAGGGGCATCATCGTGACAATGGTCACTGGCGCGCCGTCAGTAGTAAGCTGCACAGGTGTTGACAGCTGAACACTGACAGCACCCGTGCCATCAGTGCTTTTCGTAACGGCAGGATTGGAGAACACGTCTGTTTTATCGGTCATTTTACGATCTCTGAATATGTTGAGAAATTCCACGTGACAGGGCATTTGCCGCCATCATCTGTCATTGTGGGCGCATCTGTGATGAACGCATCCGGGCTCACCCATGTCTGCCCGGTATCAGCTTTGAATTGCAGCTCGCCTTCATCGCCTGGGCTGAACGTCGCCAATGACTGGCCTTTCAGAAGCAATGTTGTGGCTTTTACTTCACCGGCCTGAAATTCCTGGCTACGGTGCGCCGTCATTCCGGCTACCTGTGTCACGTTGCGGACACCGGAAAGCCGAAGGGAACTGCCTTTCTGGCAATCGTATTTCTGGCCATTCCACCAGACGGCAACAATACCTACGGACTGGGCCATTCTTACACCTGCAATTCAATGGAGCTGGCGAGTACAATCAGGCTACCAATCACTTTGATCGGCAGCTGGCAGTTCACGCGGTCTCGGTCTGTCGCGTCGCGCTCAAAAACAGCATGGGCACCAAGCGCGTCCGCATCTTCAATCCAGCCTGCGGCCTCATACAGCTTCGTCTGGCCAACCCATGATCCCAGCAAACTGGATGGCGTCACAACATTCGCGCCCGCGACATTCACCAGCACAGATCCATCATCTGCCAGTTTTGCGCGTGGGTAGGTTTCTGTAACGTAGGTATTCCATTCATACCGCACACGGCTGGCCGTTTTCGGAACCATGATATCCAGCCACGCCGTAGTAGGCACGCCTGCATCATCCGTCTGGCGTGTTGTCACCACACGTTCCAGCACAACGCGACCGTCCTGCGTCACGTTGAATGTGCTCATACCTTTGCTCAGCAGCACATTGCGCATGTCATCATCAAACAGATCCGCATCATCTGGCGCCATGCCAGCCAATGCCGTCAGCTCCAGTGTGCGCAGCTGGCGGGCAGGATCGGTGTTCAGTGCGGCAGATGCAACGGCACACAAAGACGCAGCTGCTGACCACGGAGAGAACCGGGCATTGGCTGCGGGTAAAACAGACATGAACTCACAGTTCAGGCTGGCTGCCAGTGTTAGTGCTTCGCCATACGTTGCACGCACGCCAACGTAAACATGCGCATCTAGCTTTGCCATCGCGCCAAACCGGCGGCGGCTTTCTGTTGCCAGTTCAGT
This sequence comes from Acetobacter sp. DmW_136, assembly GCF_008690365.1. NCBI lineage: Bacteria > Pseudomonadati > Pseudomonadota > Alphaproteobacteria > Acetobacterales > Acetobacteraceae > Acetobacter > Acetobacter sp. DmW_136. The sequence continues at coordinate 38,241 of NZ_VHON01000020.1, read as the reverse complement.
CAGGGTGTTTCCGTCATTCGGCAGACACGCAATGTCGGTGTACCAAGTGTTGCTGACCGCAGCGAGCGCACCGGAAATATCTACTTCACCTGCGCCTGCGGCAGTTTGTGCAACAGTCAGGTTCATACCTGCAACGCCATCGCCATATTGCGTGCTCACCCGCACATCAATATCGCTGACCCACGCGCCCTTATCGACAGATGTCAGGCTCAGAACGCCAGATGTGGCGTCTGCCTTTGCTTCCACGCCAGTGGAAACCACCAGATCATCTGTCCACGCGGCAGCCAGAGCTGCCCCAACATCAGCGGCTTTCATGCCACTGGTCACAGTAGCGGCAATGCGTAGGCCAGATACATACAACGCCACTGTGCCAGAACCCGTTGCCGTTCCCTCTGGCGTTACAGTCCATGTGGCTGCAGCTCCTCCCGCTGGCGCTGCAACCATGATCAGATCCGCCAGCGTGTAGGGTGCGTCTGCGGCAAATGCAGCAACCATCTGTGCCGTTGCAGATCCTGCACCCGCCAGTGCCTGCGCCTGTGCTGCGCCGATGTTAGGGTAAACCGTCAGCGGTTTTCCGGTGCCAGACGTGCCAACCACCCCAATCAGCAAAACACGTAAGGGCATCGCCGTCAGGGCTGTTCCTGATGTTTTGACAACAACCTGCGCATACGCACCAGGCACGCGCCAGCCGGTTGGCACCTGCGCTACATCAATGCTCATTTTGGAGATGCCTCCTTAGTCGCGGAGACAGCCACAGGCTTTGTCTCGGTCACAGGTTTGGCATCAACACGCACGATATCGCCAAAACGCAGCAGGCGTGCCCAGAACGGATCACGCTCGTTTACGCTGAACACACCCGCAGGACATTTCCTCCCACGCGCATCCAGCACCGTGCGGCCCTTTGGCACGGCTACTTTTACAGTCATTTTTGGTCTCTCACATTCAGAACGGCATCTGGCTCAGCCTGACCGTTCACCTGGGATTTCTCTGCCAATTGCAGAAAATCATTCAGTCCATCCAGCATGGCCGCATCAGAACCGGCATCAAAACCCACATCTGGAAACACGATGTTCAGAGCCACCAGGGCCATGCGTTCTTCCAGCCAGTCCGCTGTGGGCGGCAATTCAGCAACCTGCATTTCGGCAGTGCCAACACCGTCTAGCGTCCAGCCATCCAGCATTGCCGCCGCCATGGACATAACACCGGCAACGCCCATGCCACGCAGCTGGCCGCTGCCAAGCATCAACGCTTCAGGTGTGTTGTGCTGCAGGGCAATAAATACCGGAAATGTCAGATCGCCACGGAAAAACCCCGAACTCAGACGGGAAGAGCGCTTCCATGATGCAAATGACACCGCCACCAAGGGGCTGGTTTTCAAAACCGCATCCCACATTTTCTTGCCCGCATTTGGCGCAATGATGTGATGTGTGAAAATCTTTTCCTGAAAGGCAATTTTAAGCCTGTCTGAAAGAGCTTTCAGCACAAATGCAATCGGGCCGCCATTCAGCAGAAAGTCTGGATATTGGTTATCTGACAGCTGTCGCGTTACCATAGCTTGTTTGCCCTTATGGAGCACGGGCGCGCAGCCACACGTGACCACGTGTTTGAACTATCGTTCACAGCAGTTACGTCCAGTGTGGCGCGGCCCGCACCAATATCCGCCAACCATTGCAGGGAATCCTTGCGGCCAATCCTGATTTTATCGGATGGATCGACTGCTTCTCCCTGACACAGCTCGTAGCGTGCCAATGCGCACACAGCGCGAACAAGAGAGAGCTGACGCGGCCGAATTGGTAACGCATACCGGCGCTGGAGATAGCTATCCGCAACAGCAGACGCTTCTTCCAGAGCACGGTTGATACGTTCCACATCCATGCTGCCGCGTTCGCGGTCCAGCGTAGCTGTGGCATCGCACAGTTCCTGCTGGCCGAAACGGTCAATCATGTCCTGAATGGTGGCGTAGGCCATCAGGAAACTTCCACGATTTCCAGCAGCGGTTCACTCCGCATTGCGTTCAGCTGCTTTTCGGTCAGTTTGCGCTTCGGGTAAACGGCTACCGATGGATGCTCGATACCGGCACGCCGGAAGCCGGGATCACGGCACACCACAATAATTTCCCCTGGGCGAACAACACAGCGGTGCCCATTGGAGGTCACACAAACTGCGTGCTCAAAGGTTTCCACCGCTTCTTCAAGCGCCTCTTCACGCAGATCCGTAGTCTGTTCTGCCCCTTCTTCAGGAACTGACGAGGAAAGATCAGAAATCTGTTCCTGAACTTCCTTATTTACCAGATCCTGCAATGCGTGATCCTGCTCAGGAGACGAAGCATCAGTCGCAGGTTTGCGATTTGGAGAACGTGCCATGTTTATGCTCCATTACCACCGTTCAAGCGCGGCGCTACAACCGGCGTCACAATGTCCTCAGCCGGGTTGGAACCCGGCAACCATGTCTTGCCATCGGGAGCCAGCACTGGAACCATGCCGCCCTTCACCACAGCATTCGCCTGACGCCTAAGAGTGGATGGCACAAACAAATGTGTTGGCTGAATGCCATAAGGCTCACCATCCACGCGGCGTTGGAGCGCCATGGCCGCAATAGCATCAGAAAGACTTTCAACCGTCAGGGGACGGATGGAACGATAGGCAAATTGATACATGCCGCAGCCTGCGGCACACCGGCCGTCAATGCCCCACACGAATTCCTTTTCGCTGAAAACATTTCCGTCTGTGAGCTGTGTCTTGGGCGTAATCGTGAACGGCCGGCGGTTCTGGTAAATGATCGGCTTCAGAGGATCATCACATTTGAACAGATACCATGCAGGCCCGGCGGTTTCGCCTTCCTGCGGGATAGCATTGTTTGAATAGGATGTTTCCTTGCCATTCTCATCATAAGTGGTGTGATCAGCATCAAAGAAATACTGACCGTCCATGCACTTTGTGGTCGTACCACTGTTGATGATCCCATATGCCAGCTTATCCGGCATGATGGCAGCCTCTTTACCCAGCTGAGCAAGAACAGGCTTGTAGATCCCGAACTGATCATCTTCCAGATCGTCCCGGTCAATTGCCAACGTATTTTCATATGTCTCGTTGACGACAGAAAACGCACCTGCCTTGAGACGATTGATGACGCGCGAACCAACCCATTTCCGCATGCCAGGAAATTCAGCCAGACGCGGATAGAAATTCGCGCCAGATTTGGACGGCACGTTCATGACAAACGGCCCGCTGGTGGGCGTCGCCACCTGAAGGAACTTATTAAATTCAGTTCTGATCTCAGTGGTCAGACCCTGAATATTTGGAGAATTGATTTCCATACTTCAGTCCACCAGCACAAACGGCGTGCCGTTTTCATCAAACCCAACCAGAGTGCCGACCTGCAGACGGGCAGCGCCACTGGTGGGTGTTTCGGTCAAGGAGACAGTTTCATCATCCACTGCGTAAACGGGCTTTTTCACATCAGCCCACGTGGGTTCCGTATCAAACGGCAATGCCCAGGCACCTTTTTTCAACCAAACATGGCCAGCGCCCACAGCAGGGCCAAACGTGTTGGGAGTGCCTGTATTGTCCTGCCCATGCCGAGCAATGCCGCCAATCGCCACAATAGCCTTGGGCGTGCCAGTAGCTCCGGCCTGCACAATGGACCCATCTGCGCACACGCCACAAATGGATCCACGATACACTTTGAAACCCGCAGCAACAGGCAATCCGAATTCAGGATTGGCTGCAGACTTCTTTTCCTGAAGGACGCGATCAGAGGTTAGCAAAGCTTTTCACCTCCGCATCACTGAAGACGAGGCCAGGCGCGATAGGTTTGCCCTTCGCATCTTTATTCGGCTTATCTGCACCGCTGGAATGGCGGCTCAACTGGTCGTCAGGAACATCAGGCAAGTTCGCAATGATGCTTTTCGCCAGATCAACCTTGCCTTCAGCATGCAACGTGATCAGGTCGGCCTTCAGCGTGTCATTGATGACCTTTCGGGTCATTTCATTCTCGACAAAGCGGGTGGCTTCCGTGGTGGCGACCTTGCCTTCCAATGCCTGCACCTTGCTTTGCAGTTCTGCGTTTTGCTGCGCATGGGTGCTGAGCTGTTCGGTTTTGGCACGAAGAGCTGCCAGAATGGCTTCGTTGGATGCACCATCCTGCAACCCGGCCAGTTTCAGAACGCTCGTGTGGAGTGAAAGCGCAGAACTTGCGCCCGTCAGCTGCGTGCTGACCTCCGTATCAGACGCCGTCTCGGGCAGGCCGAGCAGACGCCGGAGTTCCTTCGGGTCCATGCCCGTCTCCTGCTGTTGGTGATGAAGTTGGGTCACGCCAAGATTGGGCGTGTTTGTGAGGGCAGCGCGTGCGATGTAGGTCACGTTGCCACTCTTGTCGGAGGCAAAAACCGGAGACACACCCCGGTATGCCTTATCCGACATCAATTCAGTTCCGCGCTGGTTCCATTCCACGCGCCCCCAGATGCCATTGGCACGGGACTGCAGTTCTACAATCCACCCCAACGCCGGTGAGGAACCACCGTTGGGAGCAGCCAGATCTGTGCTGTGGTTTTCGTCAATCACCAGTTTACCACCCATCTCCTGCATGGAGCGGGTGATGACTTCCTGCGGATTGTTCAGATGGAATGGGCCACGTCCGTCACGTCCCTTGAACGTGCCAGATGGCACCAGATGCAACCATTCCGGCGGTGCACCTGCAGCGCCTTCGGGTAGCGACATGTGATAATGGACAAATTGCAGCGTCATGCTGCTGTTGTGGACTACTCAAGCCACCAATAGGATTGTGCGTGTTTTCGGCAGGATGACCATTTTCCCGGCTTCAGGAATATGGCTCTCAAATTTAGCCGCACAGAGGCGTGCGGGGTTCTACCCCCTAATCTCGGACGCAAGAAGCCTTAAAACGTCTCTAGAACCCTTTTAGGCCCTTTTAGAAACCTTTTAGAGCCTTACCATCACCCCACGATGTCATCCGCGCATGGCACGAGCCAAATATTCTTCCAGCAGATACATCACGTCTTCGCGGTCTTCCTGTGTGAAACCAAGGTAGGGACGTGCCGGAATTTCTACGCTGTCCACATGGAAGAGGATCCCGCCCATTTCAAAAGAAAGCCACCGTTTATTCTTCGGTTGAATGATTCCGCCCAATTGATGAATGCGAGAATACGGAAGAGTAGATCCCCATACCAAACTATTGCCGTGCCGTTGCACCGTCAGACTGGCATATAACCCTGTGCGTGACCAATCATCGCCACGCAAAATGCCAGGACCTTCTTTTGTCTTGGCATATAACGTGTTCAACGGTGCGTAGCTGTCCCATCGCACACCATTCGGATCTACTCCACGTTCCATGCGTCGTCGGGTATTGTTCAGAATGGCCAGCCCTGCTGCTTTCAAGGTCTCGCCCGGATCACGGCCAATGGCAGCAATCCTGTCTAGAGCAGAGCGGATGGGCTGAGTTGATCCAGAAACAATAACTGAAGGCATGGCAATGCGCCTCTTATGCTGCTATAAAAGTAGCGAATGACATGCTGTGATCTGGCGATATTCTCCCGACCAGGGCACGCTTTAATGGCGGAGCAAATTGTGGGGTTACCGGGAGGCCCCACCAGCATGTCATTCCGCATTTCTTTCTACATTCGGAATTTCCAGACTGCCTAACAGGCATTCCCGTGTGCGCATGTATCGTTTTACCTCAGCGCCATTGATTGCGTGAAACGACAGCAGATAGTTTTCCTTGCCGTTTGCGGTGCTCTTGATCAGCATCCGATAAATCTGTTTCCCATATGTGGAGAACAGCATCACATGGCGCTCACTCCCCGCAGACAGAACCATCTGCGTATCGGCCACCAACTGTGGGATCAGCTGATACTCTGACTTCTCAACCTCAGCATGATGGGTCTGGTTTTTCTTAAGGTTATCTTCAGACAACCGCAGGCTGTCACTCTCACTGCGAATAATCTTCTGGATATCTGGCGACAATGTCCCAGCCTCAACCACACCCACCGGATGTTCCAGCAGATCCTCAATCTGCTCTGCCTGAAGCGTTTGTCGCTCAACTGGTGGCAGATCAACGACTGGTTTGCCAGACACCTCTGTGACAGGCGTCAGTGCTGTTTCTGCCCGCTCTTTTTCAGCCTGCATCCACGTTGCACCGGGGTTGCTGTTAAATCCCGGATCAATCCCCACAGGCACTTGCTCTATTTTTCCTGTTGCCGGGTTTTTCCATGGGCGCGTTTCTATCGGTGGCGCTTCAGAAACACTCCATCCAAATTTCTTCAGATCGCGGCGCGAAACAGGCTCAACAGTGCAATGGCAGCGCCATCCATTGGGCGGAAAGTGCGTTGCAAACCACGGATCGTTTGCAGGCAGGATCATGCCATCCCATGCCAGATGCTGGGCACGTGGGTGCTCACAGGCATGGTGGCGGTAGCGCCAGTAGGGAAACATCTCCAGCGCTTCAGGCGTGGTCAGCTGCCTGTATTGGCCCGCTGCATACGCGGTGCTGATATTGGTCTGGTAAATAATCATGGCGCGCCATCCAGGCGTTCCATTGTATTCCCATCCATAACGCTTGGTGAGGTCTGGAAAGCCCTTCACAAGCTCTTTTAACGTTGTTTTACCACGTAGCGCTTCGTCAATACCGCGCCGGAAATCGTTCAGCAGCGCATCAGACGCGGCACCTGCAACGGTAAAGCTGCGCGCATGCGCTTCCGCTTCCAGCTCTCCGAATGTGGCAGATTGCACATTGGCTTTTTGCCGTAGGAAAGAAATCGCCTCCTTAGGTGCCAACCCAGCTGCCGATACAATGCTGTCAGGCACGCTGCATGCTCTCCAGCATAGCCGCCTCACCAGCCAGTTCAGCCATCAGCAATCCCATGCTCATGGCATGCTGGAACGCATCGTCAGACAAACCCAGCGTATCCAGCCTGTCACGTAAGTTCTCCAAGCTGGTAGCCTGTTCGAATTCCGCTCTCACAGCATCCTGCATGGATGCCAGGCCGCGTTCTGCTTCGTGGGACAGGCTCTGCGTCAGAACGTCCACCAACGCAGGTTTCTGAACCGCATGCCGCCGTAACAGTTTCCCCAGTGCGGCATTGAGTTTCAATTCCGTCTGTTCAGGATCATCCGCACCTGGAGCACGGGCGCTTTCGTTCGTGGGCGGCGGAACGTGAGCTGGATTATCCTTTGGTGGCTTGTTTTCAGGAGGCAACACGCGGGATGGCAACGGCTGCTGCGGTTGGGCCGTCACACCAATCACAACGTCTCCGTCTTCCGGCGGTGTTAAACCGCTTCGCGCATAGATATCGTCTGCACGCACCTTCAATCCTTGCGGACCTAGGTTTTGCACCAGCGCCGTAATCTCAGCCAACGGCACTTCATCAGGGCGTCCGATCACCACTTCAGGATAATTTCCATCCGGCGGAGATCCGAACTTCATGTCGATCATTGGTTTGATGATTTGATTATTGGCTGTGTGGCTGATCAGCAGGGCATCTGCACGCTCAATATCGTCCTGCACCAGTTTATGCACAGATGCAGCTGCGTGCGTGCCCTGGCGCGCATCAGTGGTGCCGGTCTGGCCTAAAACGGCTTTACTGGTCTGCTCATCTAGCCATTTGCATCGGCGTTCGTGCACATCGTTGGAACCTGCACCATTTTTCGGTTCCACAAAATCCAGTTCCATCCCCTTGGGGATCATACATCCTAGAACATTAGCGATACTGGCAACGGCCTGCCATAGTTTATTGCGATCATCATCCGTGCTGTCTGGCCCATATTTACCAACACGCATCGGTAGTCCAAAATTTTCGACAAAGACGCCCCAATCACGGGTGCTGAACAGTTTGAACAGACTGTTGAACGCAATAGCGCGTGTTAATCCAGAATGCAGCGTCAGGCCTGACCACGATGGGTGTTTGTGCACCACACAGCTGTAGGGCGGCAAAGTGGCAAACCCAATCTCTTCTACAGCACCATCAATGTCCGGCGTGAATGAACTGCCAGCATCCGTACGCATCTTAACAGTTTCGCCGTCTTGATAAGACACGTCAAACCAGCGTTGTGGGCGATACGTCAATTTGCGTGGCCAGTATCCGGCAGCATTCGCATTCCAGGAGACGGAGAGAACTGAAAACCCCTTTGCCAGTGCATCCATCATGTCAAACAATGCCGCACGCAAAATGCCCTTTTTCACCCAGTCGCGCACATAATCAGCATGTTTCTGGTGGATAGGATCAGAGCTGGCGGCTTCAACGGAAATCGGCAACTGACTGATAGTGCGTTTGCGCGTGCTCAGCACACCCAGATAATGCAAATCCTTCTGCTCAATCAGGGAACAGAATTCCTGCCATTGCTGGCTGTCACCATCTGATGCCGCACGCAACATATCTCCCACCATGGCAGGATTAACCCATTCCATGGATAACGTGCTGATTGCAGAGCGCGATCCCAGCACTGTAGGGCCAGCAACGTCCTGCCGCAATGTAGATAGCTGAATGGGTTTTCCGTACTGATCAAGCAGCGCCATGCTAGTTCCCTTTCTGGCAGGCACGCACCTGATCACGCAGGCCACCGTAATCACGCATGGCGCGATGCGTCATAGGTGTATCTGTGTGGGCAACCAGTTCCTGAGCCAGCGTTTGTTCATCCGTGCGTGAATACGGAACAAGCGTTGGGCATACGGGCTTTGGTATGTAAGCAGAGCACGCAGCCAGAAATGATATGCCCGCATACGCCCCCAATAAAATCATCAGGCCCTGCACATTGCGTGACATCAGAAGTTTCCTTTGTTCAGGCGATCCACAACATCGGCATCATCGGCAGGAGCGGTTGCCTGCGCCTGCGCCATGTTCTGCTCAACTGCTAGGGTCGTCGTATCGTTTTTGCTTTGAGCTGCGGCATCTTCTGCCGTCTGTTTCTTCTGGGCTGCCTGCCACAATGCCCAAGCAGCCCAACCGGCAGCCGCCAAAATCAGCACCACCAAAATGGTCAGACATATCCACGCAATATTGCTCATAATCTCACAGATCCTCTCAATCCGGTGCTGTTGCGAAATCCAGCACGGTCACGGGCGATCTCGTCTTCAATCGGCCAATCATGACTGGATGCGTTGCCAAATGCGGATGGCAGCGCACGTGGCACCGGCGTAAACCCATATTCTTCCGGCTCTGCACGGCTGGCGGCGTAGGCCATTGCCAAAGCCACCGCAGCATCGCCATGTCGGTTTCCAGTTTTGTCTGTGGTACGTGCATCGGGAATACGGGCCACACCGCGCACCATTTTGAGGGCACGAATATCATCCTGAATATCGCGGTCTCGCGGGAGGCTCAGCATTCCGTCTTCAAACGCAGCCTTCATAGGTGGCATGTTTTCTCGATACCAGCTTTCAGACAGCATCACGGCCTCAACACGACTGCCGTAACGCTGCACAGTCACTTCTGCCAGATACTGGCCATTGCCCCGCGCATCCATCTTCCCAGCCCGGAAGCGGGGTAATCCATCCAGAACAAAGAACAACACGCGCTTCTGTTCTTCAAACGGGATGTTTCGCAGTTCCAGCACAAAGGCCGTGCGGCGCTTCAGGTCTTTCCCGATAGCCATCACCCAGATTACGGTCAGATCTCCGCTGCGCCCGAAATCCTCACCAAACACGTAAGGGTCATTAGGGTTCAGACTATCCAGAACCGGCATGATCTCGTCACGACAGAACGCCAGCGTCTCCGTCTTGCGAATGTCTTCGGGCAAGAGGGCAAATTCTGATTTTCGATCCCAGCGAATAACTGGCACATCTACGGAACTGCGCGCTTCAATTAACGGCAATGGAATATATGTTCCCGTGCTGGGAGACGGAATGCAGAACAATTCTTCATCTGCTGCATCCCCGTAGAATTTGATAATTTTACTGCGCCACGCATCTTCTTTAACCTGCGTCCATTCGTCGCCCTTTTTCTCGCAGATCTTGCGGAACAACCCATCCCTTAAAGCATCATCAAAGGTTGTTCTAAGCAGCTTGTAAGGTTTCCGTCCGGACAGGATGTCCTGCACCAGGAGATTGAACGGGTTCGTGTCGCCATTATGGGTGCTGATAACAAGCACCTTGCCGCCCCACATCAGCAACGCCAGAGCAGCTTTCAGAAGTTCTTCCAGATCATCATGGAAGGCGGCTTCATCAATAATCACCAATCCCTGCATACCGCGCAACGCACGCGGCACAGAGGGAAGAGCCAGAACCTTGTTCCCAGATGCAAAATCCATACGAAAGACTTTGACATCTTTCTCAGGTCGATCAGGATCATGAAAAAAGCTTTCCCGAACCTCACCGACTACCGCCTGCATGATTTCCGCGTGTTCCGCGCAGTAATCAATAAATTCACGGGCCATTTCCAGATTATAGCCCATGTAAAAGACATCCATGCCACTGTCCGCCTGCGCAAGACCAGCTACAAGATCGCCAATAAAAGATGCACACCAGGACAAACCTGTGCGTCGTGACTTTTCCACGACTGTCACAGGATTTTCCCATACGGATGCCATGCAGTCAGATTGGTACTTCAGAAAGATACCAGAAAGATCAGGACTTCTTGTCATTGCTATTTACTCCGAACGCGCCCTGCATAAGCGCACGCGCTGTTTCTGCGCTGATACCGCGCTTCTTAGCTTCCGAAACAACGTGTTTTTCAGCCTGCGCTTTCAGGCGTCTTTCCACACGTTCTTCAATAGCCTTCTGGTTTTCAATGTCAGACTTTGCGCTCTTGGTGAGGTGATCCAACGCCTTTGCAAGCATCATGATGCCCTCGGGGTTGCCGTTCAGGGCAGCAATCCCACGTCCATCCGGTTTGCCGCCTTCTGCATTCTGTGCAGCCAGAAACAGATCCAGCACAGCACTATGCAAAAGCTCAATATTCAACTGGGCAGAACGGGATGCAGGCTCACCACCTAACTGGCGCACCAAGGCTTCCGCAATATTGCGGCTGTGCCGAAGCTTTGCCCCAATCTTTTCCATAGACTGCACATGCCGCCCCAGTGCAGAGCGGCTGATATGCGTCACGTCTAGTTCGCGCAGCGCGGCCAATATTTCATCAAGAGTATGGCCGTTACCACGCAAGCGCCCGATCTCATCCCTGATCTCAGGCTCTAACTGATCAATAGATGATGGGCGCGCCACGCTTAACCTACCGTGCGCCGTGCTACGCCATTCACCAGAAGCTTGCCCTGTGCGGCCAACAGGCCATCATCTGTCAGACGCACGCGCCACATCTCGCCACCCGCGCGCGGCAGCTTCTCAATGACAACACAGTGACGGTGCTGCAGAAATGACAGATCATCACGCATTGTATCACGGTCAGTATCCCGACCTGTTTCGCACACAGCCCGCAGGATCACATCTTCGCTTAGCAGACCATCCTGCATCTGGGAGAGTGCATCCAGCACCTTACGGCGACGATCAGCCGCGATTTCCATTGTAACGCTCATGCCCGAACTCCCCGCAGCATCCGACCACCACGCACAAGAGTGCGTAAAAATGCCTGTTCCTGTTCATATGCGGCATGACCGCGAGACACTTTTTTGAACGGCCCTGATTTTTTCGAGCGAAATACGCTGCGTTTCTTACGGTTTTTCATGATTTATCACCCATGTGCCCACGAATGATCGTGTGCAGCAGATCCTTGTTATTCTTGCCGTCCTGCTGAACGCCTTTCAGCAATTCGCTGATGGCAGACAACTGCACAGACTGTGCGCTGATTTCCGTTGGGATGCTTTCCAGAACAGCAACCCGATCACTCAGTTCCTGATGCGATTTTTCTAGCGCTTCATGCTGTTCAACCAACGCCCGCTGACGGCCCTGGGAAAACAGGGTAACCGCTCCGCCAATTCCGCCTAGAACTGACAATGCACCGCCAACAATTTCCCAGGGCCACACGGTCAGGCTGCCGGAGTGGCGGCTACTGCCGTTCCAGACGTTGCCGTCTGATTATCCGTCGCGCCTGCGGAAGCAGAGGCAACGGGCGTAGTCGTTGCATCCGCAGTAGATGCGGGCACAAAAATACCAGACAGATCAGCAATGGCCGCCTTAACATGCGTTACCACCAGTTCTTCAGACGGCAGCTTAATGCCCAGACCGCTCAGAATGGTCGTGGTGCCAGTCAGCGCTTCCTGAACCAGCGGGTTCGCTGTTTCAAACTTCGCAAAAGCAGACTGCAGGTCATCAATGCCGTTGTCGGCCTTCGTGACTGCTGCTTTCACTGCCGTCTGCGCCGCCGTCTCATAAACGGACAGCTTTCCACCCAGAGCGGTGGAACCAATGCTACCCAGAACGCCAAACAGACCGGGCAGGAATGTGGAGAGATTAAAGCTCATAGAGCCCCCATAAGTGCGCTGCGTCTGCGCAGAGAAAAACAGACCGAGCGCGCCCGCGCGGCCCGATCAAGATCAAACGGACAAGCTTGTCCGTTTGATTTCGGGCGCGATGTTCAGCAGGCGATGCGCAGCAAACAGGCGCGCGTCCAGCCGCTTAATCCAAGCCGCGCCGAATTGAGAAAATGATTTCAGGCTGCGGTAATAGGCTTCCTGCACAGATGCGAGTGCGTAAAGCAGCATAGCCATTTCTGCATTTTGTGAGACCACTGCCGAGAGCGTCTTTGGTCCCGGCATGCCGTCAGGAGCAACACCCAGATACGATTGCAGCTGCTGCGTATATTTGACTGACAAGGACGCACACATTTCCTGCGCCGTAACTGCAGACAAACAGGAGAGCGTTTGCGGACCGATTTCACCGTCTGGAACGGGCACACCAACAATGCGCTGCAACTCCTGTGCCGCAGCAGGTGTTCCTGCATTAAATCCGTGGTCAAACAACATCAGATCTACGCCCGCAGGCAGATCATCGCAGCGCAGCACGTCCCAAAATCGTTCTGTGGCAACCTCACGATACTGATCAACAGTAATCTGCTGCATCATGCTGCGGGTCACAGCACTGCGAGAACCCAGAACACAAGCCATCAATGCAGCTGAAATGCCGTATTTTGTGCCCGCAAGCACACCAACACCAACACGACCACCAGACCAGTTTCCCGTATCAGCACGATTGCACTGATAAGCGCCTTCTTGATCCAGCGTGAAATTCAGAGATTGTGAAAGATTGGTTTGCATGCAGGCACATTATGTTTTCCATGTGCTGCATAGAATTGTGCGTGTTTTCGTCAGTTCGGGTTAGATGCCGAACATATCCATCTGATTTGGGTTTATTCCGCGTCCGACTTTGCGGTCAAGTGATGGATCTGATTGCAAAAGGTTACTGACCTGCCGCCATGAGATACCCAGGCGGCTGGCAATTTCATTATTACTCAATCCGCGCCGTGCCAGAACATGCGCACGCCACGTTTTTACCAACGGCACCTGATAGGAAGAACCGCCATGCTGATTTACCAATTCTGCGGCTAATTCTGCGCCGTACAGGTCAGAGATGAGTGACCCAGGGGCGTTGCTCGGAACCATAATGCGTTGGCCGCCTGCGCTTTCTATAAACAGCAATGCAGCATCCTCGCCCACGGCATCAACAAGCCACGAAATAGACGCAGGAGGCTGCATTGTTATTCCTCTCATTTATTGTGTTTGAAAGGCCTTTTTAGAGGCATTCAAAATGCGTTCAACAGCATAATCGCACATCTGATCCTGTATCCTAACGCTTTCGTCCGCTGTTGTCGCGTGTTTTCCAGAAATGACAGCCTGGCGGATAACAGAACGTATCGTATCTTCCAGTTCTTTCATTTCACGTTTTTTGACATATCCCTGATCTTCAAACGGATCAGTTCGGCAAGGGTATTTTTTATTCGACTGTTATATACCCCTTGAATATACGCCCATGCATGAGGACGTTCATAACCAACTTCTTGTCCTGCTATAAATGCATCTTTCAGTGCATCCTGAATGATCATATCAAAATATTTTTCTGCAGTTTTTGTAGATCGAAATCTATGGATATTCCGTGAAATCTTAATATCAATATCGCTACATTTTTTATGTTTGATGTGGGATAGTGGAATTGGCTTCCCGTCTGTTATTTCTTTACTCATGTTGCACCTATCTGTTTAGTATTGCCAATGCCAGTTGCTCGTGCTGATCCTGACACACCATGATCCAGACGCGCCTTATTTCCATCCATCCACCCCATTCCAAATGCGTTGTCTTTCCCTTTTACTGATTTAGCCTTTCTGGATTTGCATGTGGAAAGATCACCCATGTTGGTTTTTTTCCACATTTCAATAAGAGTTTGCTCTTTCTCTGGTATTTTCAGTGCTTCAACTTTGTCTCGCGCTGCAACTACCCATCCTTCCGCATATTGATCAGCACGTCCAATGCGGGTGGCACGTTTTAGACGTTTTGGCTGCTGCTGGAGGAATTCTTTCCGTTGTTTTCGTAGTTGCCGCGCAAGCACCCCATAAGCATATCCTGCAATCTCCGCTTTGGTTTTATGCCCAATAAAATGCAGACGCCCGGCACGTGGAGTATAGACAACATCTACACCCATAGCGTCAGACACCATGCGAATCAGGAACGCAACATACCGTGGTAATACAGTGGATGTGCTTAGCAGGGCATCCACATCTTCACTTTCAATGTCTAGCAATTCCAAATCATCTTCTGACAACCCAAGTTCCGCCATCAATGCCTGCGCTTTTTCAAGCGCCAATGCGGCTTCAGCAGGATTGGCTGATTTTGAAAGAGCTAGAAGCTTTCGTAGGCGGTCACGTAGTTTTTGATCAGACATCTTGTGCTTCCATACGCTTGCGCCAAGCTTTCAATCCTTCAATCACACTGCGTGCAGCAGGTTCGTCCAGAAACTCAGGAGCACTCACGCCTGTCTGGCGCTGCACATATGCGCGCAATGCGTCCTTCGTGCCGCCGCTCCGCAGCATGGGAGCCATATCGGCCCAAATAGCGTAAACTTTACGCACCCAAGGCTTATGGCTCGTTTTCTTTGCCCTAAAGCCCAAACGCTTCATTTCTTCCAGAACGTCGTGCAGCTGACCGATAGAAAGTTCAGTAGAAGACGTTTTCTTGGTGACCCGTTGAAGGAGGGCGCGGTAATCCGCGTCCTCCAGTCCCAGTTGTTTGCGCGCAACGTGCAACTTCCGCGTCATTGCTGTGCGTCCGGTATTTGTATTTTTCTGCGCACTCATAGCGCTGTTCCCTAAACGGAAATTTTCGAGAATTGCAGCACAATCTGCTGCCAGTCCTGGTCATGACGTTCCCGCCAGTAAAACCGCAGGTAACTTTTGCTGCTCGTCACCTCAATGCTGTTGGCAACAGCGTCCAGCACATCAGGCCAACGTGGGTGAGACAGTTTGATGCGTCGCACCTGCTGTAGCCGCTCAACATTAACGCGACCGGTTTTTTCATCAGGAACAAAAGCCGCTTCCAGAAGCAAGCGAATGTCTGGATTAACGTCCTCCATCAGATCATCCAGAACCTCGCCCATCAGAGCCTGGGCTGCCACGATATCTGATGTAACACGCCGAAAATCCGCAATGGAGAGATTCACACGGAAGCAATCGTCCATGCTAGATGCCTCAATCTGACCACGAGAATTTTTCCGTTTTTTGGCCCGATAATGCGTAAGCAGTTTTTCCTCATAATCTTCAATCTTGGCATACATGCGCGCTTTCGTTTCCCGCATTAAATCATGCAGAGCTTTCGCATCTCCAACCATTTCAACAGCAAAATCGTTTGCCAGAAGTGTGCTGGTCGCAACCTTTGCTCGTGGCCACGGGCCAGAGCAGGTCATAACGGTGCCTTCGCGATTAACTTCGATCATTTCTTTATCTTTCAATGCTTCGTGTCGGTCGGTGCGGCTGCTGCGTCAGTCTGGATCTGTTCCAAAGAAATCTGCGCACGCAGCAAAATGGCAATGATCAGAGCGTGCGTCGCCGCACGCTCTGCATCGTGATAGATTTGAACGAGATGCTTCTGGTTCTTTGACAGATTTTGATCACTCCCCAGGTCGTGCATGAACGCACCAAGGGAAATCCTGTCTGCCATACCTTTCAGTTTCGCCACAGATGTCGAAAAATCTATGCGTCCGGTTCCAGATAATACCTGTTTCAGATGCCTTTTTACGGCTTCTGTAACCGCATCAATATCAACGGTTACATCGTGCATGACTGCACCTCCTGAAACTCGGCATCAATAATTTCCGGCATCGTTTGCACGGGCATCCGCAACAAAGTGAAGGCCGCCTCCAGATCACTCGCCATACGGTCAAACCAATCTGCCGCTTCCTGCCGATCATGGCACGACAACACAGTAACGTCCTTGGGTTGTGCATACATCTGCGCGCCTACACGCAATTGCCGAACAACACTGCCGATCTGTTCGAGTGGTGTAGCCATTAGATTGCCTCCATCTGGGACAGAATTTCACTGGCCGTTGTTTCGGCCGGATAGGATTCAAAAAACTCGCGCACCACTTGCCGACGCTGATCACCGGCAATGTGTGTTTCGTGACGCAATACAGCGATCAAATGGCACGCGGTTGCCGTAGGATCGGCACTCCGCAAGAAT
Source organism: Acetobacter sp. DmW_136 (assembly GCF_008690365.1). Lineage (NCBI taxonomy): Bacteria > Pseudomonadati > Pseudomonadota > Alphaproteobacteria > Acetobacterales > Acetobacteraceae > Acetobacter > Acetobacter sp. DmW_136. The sequence goes on along the minus strand of NZ_VHON01000020.1, from coordinate 21,683 downwards.
GCGCGAATATCCCGTAGGAGAGCGCGGTAACGCTCATCCTGGGCAAAAATAGTTCCCGCAACAACTTCCGTTAGAACGTCATGGGGAACGGGCATTTCCAATGTTGGCATCGTATTATCCCTGCACCCGAATTTTAGGGAACTCGCCGGTCATGTGTTCACCCCATGCCAGTTCCAGATCACGTTTATTGATTTGATTTCGATCGTTTACACGCGCGATTTTGGTTGCGTTCCGCAACACTTTGGTCATGCTTCGCAATCCGCCTTCACGCCGTCCAATTTCCTTTGCGTACATCAGCACTTCCTCATTCTGGATGTTCCATGCCTTCAAAATCTCGCACATGTCCCGGCTACGCGGCTTATTGATCTTCCTGCGCAGTCCAATCCGTGAAAACAGCTGGGCATAATCAGATGTGCGACCCAGGCCATCGAATTTGGCGTTCAGCGGTGCGTTCCCGATAAACACAACACCAATCTTCGCCTGGTCATGGATAGACCGCAGCTCCTCAACCGCCTTCACGCTCAGGTGTTGCGCCTCGTCAATGATCAACAGCCCCTCGCTGCCCTTCAGGCGACGGATAATTGCACGAGCACGACGCACACCTTTGTCATTGCAGCCCAGAATTTCCGCCAGTTCCTGCAACACTGCCGAAGGGCTGCACATGCTAGGGTCTGCTGTTAGCATCCACACATTGTTCGTCTGCAGCTGATAGGCTTCTGCGGCCATTGTTTTGCCCGTTCCCGCGTTCCCAGAAATCACGGCCAGATCCACATCGTATTGGGAGCTTTCCATGATGTTCATCAATGTTCTGGCAGTTTCGGTGACAATAAAACCGGGAACAATTGGGCGTGCCTGGCGTGCACGCTCCTTGCTATCTTGCGCTTCCAGCCATGCCTGCACCTTATCCGCAACGCCTTCATTATCCCCAGCATATTTGCCAGATGAAAATGAACTCAGAACCGGTGTGCTCAGGCCAATTGCATGCGCAATCTTACTCCAGCTCAGTCCGTCACGTTCTTTGCGTTCCACAAATGCTGCACGAAGGCGTGCGTGGTCGTTCATAACCTCGGCCATGTTCAAAAATTCCCCGTTATTTTAAGCTGTATTTGCTCTGTTCTTAGTCTTCGTCAGTATCAACCAGCCGCAGAGAACGTTCTGCTGGCCGGGTGCGGGCGTTATACTTTGTCAGCCAATCTTCTTCATCATCATCGTCATGCGCCACAGCTGCATTCCCGTGGCTAATTGGCGCTTTCGGGCGTAGCGGCCGCACAACTTTGGTTTCAGGCAGATCCGGTTCTGGTGTTTCCACGTCTCCGTAAATACGCGCCAATTCCTGCCGATTAACACGCACTTCCGCTTTTTGAAGCTCCTTTGTAGCCCGTTTGAACGCCTTATACGCGCGCGCTTGGCTCTGCGCTGCCTGTTGGTCTGCAAATCCCGCCTTCTCAACACAGCTGGCAGCACCCAGATACGTGCCGTCAATTCGGTAAACATGCAGATCATCCTGCAATGCCTGCGGGTCAAACCGAACAATCACAGACGTGCCGCGATGTTGATGCAGGAATTCGGCCCAATACCGATTGTCAGCCAGAGAAATCACACCATCGCGGCGCGCAACGGTCACGCTTTCCGCTGCCATCAGGCACAGTCTGCGCTGCTCCTCCGTTGCAGTTACAATCTCGCCACGGTTCGCGGCCTGCGCGTAACTTTCCGCAAATACGTGGTCAAAACTGAATTTACCCTGGCATACGTCAGAGCGACGGCCGACGCGTGCATTATGTTCCCGAATACCCTCGGCAACCACTGCCAAAAACACGTCTAGATCCACAGCATTGCTGCCGTAGTTCTCTGGCTTGCTGGTAACCGTATTACCCGTATAAGCCCCGGCAAAACGCGGGTGTTTTGCCAGATCACCTGCCAGATCACGCCAGGCACGTTCAATCGGTTTGGAACGTCCGCTGTATGGCGTAGCCCAGTGCACCTCCACACCCAGCAGGGGCAGGATACCCATTGGCTCATCATCACGAACTTTGAACCGATAACGGTTCTGCACGCCGCCGGTCAGCCATTTGGATGCAAAGTTTCGCCCGTTATCCAGCCAGCATTTTTTCGGAATGCCGTATTTGGCAACCATGTCGCCAAATGCCAGACGCACGCATTCCTTGTTTTCAGAAACATCCACCCGCCAAGATAGAATTTTGCCACTGTAAATGTCCTGAAACCCAACTAAAACGGGCCTAACAATCTGCTCCTTGCCGTTCTCAATCCAACGCACGAACACATCAAACTTATGCCCATCCGCATTGACGGCTTCCAGAGCATGAAACACCGTATGGTCACGTTTCTGTGCCGGAAACATAGTTTTCAAAGCCTGTTCTCCCTTGCGGCATAATGTCACCAACTCAGGCGGCAACGCATCCATGCGGCGTTTGAGTGTTTTGGCTGACGGCAAATTCCAGCCGTTCTTGGCCGCATGATTTTCCAGACGCCGCATGCACGCACTGAATGTTGGCTGCTCCAGACGTAGGAAATCAGATTTCAGAATGTCCCACGCCTCAGTCGGGCAATCTATCCGTTCTGGCCGCTTCGCATAATGTGGTGCTAATGCAGCCAGCCAGTCACAATGGTTCACACCACGCACGGCACGATACCAGCGGTGAATGGTTGTAACCCCCACATCTTCATCACGACTGATCTGGATGATGCTGAGCTTCTTCTGCAATCCAGCAGCTACCAGCATTTCAATTGCCATCAAGATACGATGTGCCTTTTTCGCCCGATTTTTCAGGTTTTCCGGCAGGGCATCATAACGCCGCCACAGATCCTCGCGCTCGCGTTTCTCATCGCGTGCGTCAGGTTCTGCTTCTTTTGCATCCTGCGCCTTAATCGCCAGAGCTGCACGGGCAGGTAGCGGGAGCACATACGGTGTGAACTCATATCCACCACCACGACCGGCCCGCTTACGCCATGATTTGCCTTCGTTCTCTGGATCAAGCCAGCGCTCTTCTTCAATACGCACATTGATGCCCCGTTTAGTAGCAGGCATCCCTGGTAGCGCCAGTGCAGCCAGTTCAGCAGGCGAGAACCACTGAACACCATTCATCAGAACCGCCCTCCCATCTGCCGACGCAGGCCATTTTCCATCCGAGCAAGTTTCTTTTTCTGTTCAGCCACGGCTGCCAATTCAATCATCGGCAGATACCGGCTCTCAATCACAGACCAGCCACGCGGTGCAGCCATCAGTTCCAGCAGTCGCCGGTCCTGCGTGGCGCCAATCAACGCATCAAACCGTGGCACACTGATCTGGTGCCCATCGCGCTGCACGCTGGCATAGGCATTCAGCATGTTGATGCTGACAGGCCGTGTCAGGAGATCGCTCATACGCTCGCAAACCTCTGCACGACTCAGGCCGCAATCATCCAATGAAACTGAAATGGCGCGTGCCAGTTGATCAGAAAACGTGTTGCCGCGTATCAGGAACGGGTCAAACGCAGCCACAGGTTCGGGTGGCGTCCAATCCAACAGCGAAAGTTGGCGCTTATCTTTGCGGATCATGCTGCCAGCCTTTCATTGCTTAGCCGCAAATCAGCATCTGCCTGCACAATTTCCAGAAACACGCTTTGCGGGCAGTCCATGGCCCATAGCAGATCAAACAGCATGTTCATGCGGTGCGGATATCTGCCGCGTTCCATGGAACCAACTGAGTTTTTGGTAAGTCCGGTTTCTGCTGCCAGATCTTCAATCTTCCAGCCACAGCGCAGACGTTCACGACGGATGATTTTTCCCACATTAGCTGACAGGGCAGCCGCATTTACGTTTTTCATTCTGCGTCTCCCATGTGCATTTCAGGTTCAAGATAGGTATGGAATTTCATTCGTGTTGCGCTGTCAGCCTTTTCCCAAAGCGCAACCAACTTGTCGTAAAGGGTTGGTTTTTTCTTGCGGGGCTTGCCGCTGATCTGCCTGATAATCTCGGCAACATTTTTCACACCCGGCCACTGCACGACAAAATCCGCCACCTGACGCTGCATGTCAGGAGTTTCACGCCCCAGTGCGTCCAATTGTGCGCCGCTGCCTGCCAGCCATGTGTTGGCAATTTTTTCGCGCACATCAGGAACAATTTTGCTATAGAGAGCAACAGAGCGCCGGATGGATCTGGCATCTAAACCGAGTTTCTGGGCAGATGCCTCGGTAAAGGACGGTATCAGGTGGACAAGATTGTCCATCTGATCCGACCGTCTATCACCCCCACGCTTAGTTTCGGGGTGCAACGCCTCGTAAATTTCTTTCCGCTTCGCCAAAAATGTCGCCCTATCAAGCGGGCTCAATTCACGACGGCAGATATTCTCGTCAATTTCCAGCAGCTGCGCTTCAAGATCATCAGCTTTCACCACAACAGCAAACGCTGTTTCTATGCCTGCCAACTCCAGAGCACGCAGACGATGCGCACCGGCAATCAATTGGTAGCGCTTGCCAGATTTCCGCACCTCAATAGGTGTGCGCTGCCCTTGTTCCTGCATGCTGGCGGCAATAACAGCCGCTGCATCCACATCAATCGCACGCAGGCGTTCACCAACGTCAATTTGCGAAAGCGGAATAGACACTACTGATAGCAGTGGCTGAGGAACCTGCACGTTCATGCTGCCACCTCATTTTGACGGTGCGCAGCGCACGGCAGCACAGTAGGAGTTCTGTCAGCACGAAACGAAACAGGAGTGCCGTCTAAATGATAACGTTCCGGCCAGACGCTTTCCGGTGTCATTCCCAGCTCCGTGGCAATAAGCTTTTCCAGAGGTGCGGAATATCCTGGCTGGCTGATCGCGTTAGAAACTGTATTGGGACTACGCCGATGCAATTTTGCAAATGCACTAAGAGTCCCAAATTTCTTCCGCAAACGCGTTTTAATATCTTCGGGGTGCAACCCACTTGGCTTTCGTGCCATATAGAGTCTCCTAAACCTTAGCCCGGCGGCAACCGGGCTCTCTTTTTCGTCAATCCGCGTGAGAAATAACGGGGAGTGAACACCGTGAGAATACACGAATATAAACCACCCAAAACCCCAAAAATGTTTTTCCCACTTATTTCCTGTGGATTAAATGTGGATAATTTACATTATTGGCTGTTTTCTGCGACTTCATGAAATGAATAACCAACACAATCCTGATTTCCCAGTTCCTGAAAATAAGTGGGAAATTACAAATGTGTCAGATCGGCTACGCGAAGCTGTATTGGCAGCGGGCGGGAATAGAGCAGTGTCGGAAAAATCAGGCATTCCGCTTAGCACGCTTAATACCTACATCGGCGGTCGCGATATGCGGGTATCTGCTGCTGCCAAATTGGCATTTGCCTGCAATGTAAGCCTTTCTTGGCTTCTTCTGGGTCAGGACGCCGACGAGCCATTATTGAAGATCAATCTTCCTCAAGGCCAGTCCTTACCCTCACAAGCAAACGACGTTGCCTACATTGACTATTACAATATCGCAGCATCTGCTGGTTATGGGGTATGTGCAGATGCTGGCGTAAGACCAGAAAAAGTGGCGGTTTCCTTGGCGTTTCTCAAGGGTGATCTTGGGCTTGATCCTAACTACGTTCTCATGCTCGAAACCAGTGGTGACAGCATGGAACCCACACTCCGTTCTGGCGATCGCCTGTTGGTCGATACCCGGCGTAGACATATTCTTGACGGCATTCACGTCCTGGTCGTGAATGGTGGCTTACTGGTTAAAAGACTTTCGTCAGAACCAAGTGGCAAAATCTGCATCGCATCAGATAACCACCTCTACAAAGAATTCCTCACTGATGCGTCCCGTTTCCGCTGGGGAGAACCAGATGGTGATGACGCAATCACAATAATAGGCCGCGTAGCCTACAGACTACAGGCAATGTCATGACTAACAAATCCAATGGAGCATACATAAAGGCTACTAGATTTTTTCTGATTATTACCTTTTGTCTTATAATTTTATTGTTTGTAATAGGTTTCTTTATGAAATCTGATGATATTTATTATGACTATGATTTTTCATCACAAGAATATAAACATCCAGTTCTGCATGTCGACAATGTGCCAAAGAATATGATTCCCATTGCCCAAAAGGCATTCGATGCCCTTCTGGATGCTTGCCCTGGGCTCAAAGCTGCATCATCGCGCGGAGAATCTTGGGATGTCTTGGCATTTCCGGAGAGGTTGGGAGGCCTCAGTCCTCTAAAAGATGTCTCATTCTTATTTGAGACAGATATTAATAAAGAAGTATTCTCAAAATTCCCCAAGGGACTTCAAGACCCTCAGTGGGGAAATCATATTATGTACCGTATTGACCTGGTAAAACATGGTGTATGGATGGATTGGCCTACAGATATATGGCTTTGCCATGAATCTTTATTTGGCAATCAATCTAGTGATCAAGACTTTATTATGGGATATCAGCGGACATGGCATCAGTCGAATGTATTCAAGTCTATTCCAGATATGCCCTCTTTGCCTGATGGTCCACTTTCCCATCCAAAAGTAACTCCATACCATCGGCCCAATATTAAAGGTGGTTCTTCACAAAAATATGTATCAGAAGCCATGTCTTATCTTGGCAATTGCACCTCATGGACAGGTGACTTGTCTTGTATGAGTGCGCAGGACAAATTTGTTCGGCAGTATGTTAATGCTCTTGCTGGTGATTACGCTGCTCAAAAAGATGTAATATTTGATTTCATGTTACCTGAAGATGAAGATGGCCCGGTGAAAGCAAGTAAAATACAAGGATGTGCTTGGGCTCAGGTTGTCGCATATAGCGGTTCTCCTTATGTGACCAAAACAGATCGCTCAATGATGATACTGGATTGCGATGGATTGCAGGCTCCAGATCTGGACGCTTCAAAAATTCGAGCTGCTGCAATCAATCATGAGATCAAAACAGCGCACGTTCATCGTCTGCCAGTCCCTGAGATTGAATATGATCCTCGTAGCGGGAAGAATGAGACCGAAGCCGATTAAAAGGGTTTTAAAAGGTCCTTCATCAAAATAGAATTCTTTATAGGTTGGGTTCCAAACTTGGTGTCCTTTTGGTCAAAATGCCTATCAGGTTCCAGACACCACACACCGGCATAATCATAAGGGCTACCAACCGCCCAATTATGCCGACACCAGCAGTTTTCCTCAGGTTCTCATCCCATCAAATCCCCGCTGATCCCATATAATCCCGGTTTCCCAGTAGTTCCATTCCCTGTGTCCCCTTACAAGCGGAATACATATTGGCGTTTCAGAGTGACGCCAGCCGCGTAACCTCAGACCATTCACAGATGGGGGCCTGAATGGGACACGGGACGCAGGCTCTCGTGTCCGTATTCTGGGCTAATCCGAATACGATGCCCCCGTCAGAGAGTGACACGTTGCCAGACGGTCGGAGCTTATGGCTCTGCACTGTACTAGATCGGCGGGTAGAGCGTGAGATCATCTTCCAATATGCACCGCGTGTTCGTCCGGGCTCAGGCTGGTCTTACGGCTGGTCTCCCTTGCTCGACCCGCCACAACGCTGGAGCGGCAAACGCAAGGCGGATGCCCGTCGCCGAAATCTGCGCAAACGCCTTGAGAAGACGGTACCGCTATTTGCAGATCAATTCGAAGAACAGGAATTGCGGCGCAGACCCGATTACTTCGATCCAGACAGTATTGACCGAAAACAGTTACGCAAATGATGGCCCATCTTACAGCATAACTGGAAACGGGAGAAACCCTACCATGAACAGACAGTATTATACGTCCCCCTTTCAAGGGGGCGACAATCCTTTGCGTGTTGGAACCATAGCGCTTGGCGCAATCTACCGCATGCCTTTGGGGGACTATACTGGTCCACGTCAGCCATGGATCATCGAAGCCTTTTTGAACGGCGAATATCATGCTTCTCGACGTGATCCCCGAACTAATAAATGGCTGAGTGTGTTCATTAGCGGCAGATCAGAACGTGTTCTCATGCGCAATCTTGCCAATGGCAAACGAATGACCATGGCGACGCATTGGCTAGTCAGTAACGCGTGTCTCTTTGGAGATAACAATGCCTATCCAGATCTCCCAGATCTTGGACGGTTTTACCGAAGGTCACACGACATAAAAGGCAGGGATGAACGAAAAAATAAGAAAAAAACAAATAAGAAAAAAAGAAAATACAGCGCACAGCCGCACAGGCGCGGCGTAAAGCCTGGGACCATATGCTTGATAGCAGCCGTCCGGGGCGTCAGTCATGAACACGTCAGAAATTAGCATCCCGGCATTTTTTTAAACCCGTCGCATCATGGACGCGCAGGCTTGGTCTTCAGAATAGGAGGACCGACATGCACGGATCAGCTTTCGCGCCGTCTGGCACCGGGCAAATGCGTACATCAGAGATTGGGCCTGCGGAAAGAAAACTTTTCTCAATACCCCCTCAGCATGGCCAACATTGGAGCGCAGATCATGGCAGATAACCGTGACATAGACGCCCAGCGCGATGAACTGGCAGTATTGCGTGATCGTGTGCGGTGCGAAGTGGTGCTGGAGCGTGAAGGATATCGTCTTGATCGTGCGGCTACGGCCCAACGCTCGGCGAAAAACCTCAAGTTCCGTCGGGGTGAAGGTGAAATCATTATTGTGAATCATGGCGGAAAGGGCTGGTGGGATCCAACAAACCCTGACCGGAGTGCTCGAGGTGATGTCTTCAAATTGGTTCAACATCTCAAACCCGGCCTCAATCTTGGGCATGTACGGCGTGAATTACGCAACATGATCGGTCTGGAGCCGAGTTACGAAGTCCGAGAACGGATCAAACCGGTTGCGGAAGAACAAGGCAAAAAGCGTGATCCGGCTTGGATGTGGGAACATCGCAACCCGCCACAGACGGGATCAGCGGCATGGTGTTACCTGTCCGAAGAACGGGGACTTCCTGATCGGGTGCTTGAAGCAGCGGTCAAACAGAACCTGTTGCGTGAAGGTCCCAATGGGACTGCGTGGTTCGCACATCGTGACAATCAAGGTGCTTTGAGTGGCATGGAAATGCGTGGTCCGGAATACAGGGGATTTTCCACTGGAGGAATTGGCAAGCGCCTTTTCCGATTTGAGGCAGATCCAGGCACGCAACCATCGCGTATTGTGGTAGCTGAAGCGGCTATTGATGCTCTGTCCTTTGCTGCAATGGATCGTTTCTCCAGCAACACACTCTACTTGTCCACGGCTGGGGGGATGAGCCCGGAAAGTGTGAGGGAATTGAAGCAGCTTTTGGCAGCAGGGGCAAAGCAACCTGAGGGGCGGCTGGTCATCGCAGTCGATAACGACCAGCAGGGTGATCATTATGCTGCAATGTTTTCAGAAATGGCTCAGGAAGTCGGATTGTGGAATGGTCGCGCTTCACCAAAATCACCCGGATCCGACTGGAATCAGGTTTTGCGGGCACGCGGCAATAAGGAGAGCGTGACTCCTCGCCCTTTTCGCGAACTGGCAGGATCGGCGACATCCACAACGCCGACACCTCAGGTTGCAGCAGGTTGGGTGGATGATCTCAAACTACGCAAACGTCATCAGTCCGAACAAGTTCCGATGACTGCTCAGGCCACGACATCGCTGAGGCGTTCGGGATCTCCTTCAATGGGAGGTCGCTAACATCATGTTCGCCCAGGATCATCATGCACAGAAAAGCGAAATTCATGACCCGAACTGGAGGCGTGCCATTCAAAGTGTTTTTCATGGCGCAGAATCAGCCCGAAAAGTGTGGGCGCGTCACGTTGTCGATCCAGCGCTGACACCTTGCCAGTTTGTCAACTGCACAGATGGCACCTGTGATCTGATTGGGGTGGTGATTGGGGGCACGATACCAGACGCAGAGGATCCGCGTCTTTGGGACACAGAAAGCACGTTTACCCTGCTGACCGAAGATGCCGAAATCCTCATCGTCAAAGGTTGGTATGCCACATCATTGGAACAGTTCGTCGAATCAGGAACAGAGGGAGTTGAAAAAATGAAATCACAAGATCAGACCTATCGCGATGACATCCTTGATGTTCTGGTTATCAAGGCCGGTCTCGCGCAACAGCTTGATCAGTCTCCGGCCGCCAAGGGTTTTTGGGACATCCATCTTGAGCGTCTTGGAGCAGCTGAATGGCCTGAGGGTCCGCTGCCGCAGTGTCTGGTGCGGTTTGATGAACGGGAAAACCCACGTCTGGGACTGGTGATCAGTGGCGCGTGGATTGCTCCTATGGGGGATTGGGATCTGACCCAGCCTTTTCTGGCCATCTCGATAGATGGTGAAATCATGCGCAGTGAAGGCTGCCTTGCAGAACAGGTGAGCGTATTATGAGTGCCGCGCTAAGCATTCCACCACGTTTGGCGCCTGTTCTGGAGGATCTGACCGCAGCTCAGCGGGCTGCTTCTCTTGCTCTCGGTCGATTGCTCGTACTTGCTGGGGCTGGCACAGGTAAGACCAAGACCCTGACGGCAGGTGTCGCGACGCGGATTGAACTGTACGGCATGGAGCCTTCGCGTATTCTCTGCGTCACCTTTACCAACAAGGCAGCCCGTGAAATGCGTGAGCGTATTACGCGGGCTTGCGGAGAGGGGATGGCGCCTTCATGGCTCGGAACGTTTCATGCGCTGTGCGCGCGCCAGTTGCGTGCTGAACCAGACATTGCCCATTTGCGGCCAGGATTTGATATCAGGGACGCGGATGACGCGCTGGCAATTGTCAGCCGTCTGATCAAGTCTGTTCCTGTTGAACAGCTACCGCGTCCGATGGAGGGCGAGCCGGGAGATGCGCGTCAGATTGCCAAAATGGCAGAACGTATCTCACGTCTGAAGGAAGAGCTGGTGACGCCTGAAATGACGGGGCATCATGTGGAGGCCATGATTGCGCGGGCGCATGCCCAGAAGCGTTTCGTTGACGATGCAGGCTGGCGTTTTGTTGTCGGGTTGTATGCACGCTATCAGAGTTTGCTGCGTGAGCAGAATGCCGCGGATTTTGGCGATCTGCTGATGTGGCCTACCTTGACCATGCTTCAAAACGAGACCTATCGCTATCGGTGGTCCCGCCGTTTTACAGCTGTCATGGCCGACGAATTTCAGGACGTGAACCGCGCCCAATTTCTCTGGCTCAAAATGATCTCTGAGGTGTCAGGAGAGCTTTTTGCTGTGGGCGATGATTCACAGAGCATCTATTCCTGGCGTGGCGCAAAAGTCGGTTTCATACGGGGGTTTTCTCAGGAATTTCCCGGGGCCAAGACGTTCAAGCTGGAAGAGAACTTTCGCTCGACCGCTCATATTCTTGACGCATCCAATGCAATTATTGCTCAGGATCCCTCACGTATCCCAAAAACACTGTCCACACGAAAAGGCGCGGGCAAACCGATTGAAGTGCTGCAATTTTCCTATATGAGCGAAGAGGCTGGCGCCATTGCTGCCGAAATTGGCAGGCGTGCTGCAGCAGGTTGTCCGTGGCATGATATCGCCGTGATCTACCGTCAGAACCGTCTGAGCCGTGCGATAGAGGAAGCACTGATTCAGGCGCGGGTGCCTTATGAAATTGTAGGCGATGTCGGCTTTTATCAACGTGTTGCAGTCAAGGATGCCCTTGCTCTGGTTTCTCTGGCCGCGCGCCCGGATGATCGTCAGTCTGATGAAGCCTTTCGGCGGGTGGCCAATCGGCCTGCACGTGGCCTTGGCGCCAAGGGGTTGGGGGCCATTGAACTGACGGCACGTGAGAAGGAAGTGTCCCTATTGGCGGCGGTCCGTCACACCCGTCTTTCCCAGAAGGCTTCCGTATCTCTGGCAGCTTTTGAACGTGCTGTCAGGGAAATCGGTGGACGCAACGATCTGAGCGTAGGGGAAAAGATGCGTCTGTTGCTCGAAGATACGGGTTATTATGACATGCTCCGTGCGGATGAGAGTGATGAGGCGGCGACCCAGATGGAGAACTTGGCTGAGTTGGCCGCAGTTGCTGACCGCTACCGCAAGGTTGACCATTTGATGGAACACGCCGCTCTGGCTTCTGGAGCCCCCGGAGAAAAAGGGAAGGAGCGCGTGCAGCTGCTGACGATGCATCGCGCCAAGGGGCTGGAATTCCGACATGTGTTTCTTCCTGCGTGGGAAGATAGTCTGTTCCCAGGCAGTAATGCGCGGAATCTGGATGAAGAGCGCCGGCTGGCCTATGTCGCGCTGACACGGGCCATGGAACAGGCAACGATCACCTGCTGCGATTATCGTCAGGGAACATCGTCCATACCGTCCCGGTTTTTGGATGATATTCCTGCCGACAACCGGATCCGTCACTGGAACTGGCAGGATGGTCGTGGATCACTGTCCAGCAATCGACCGACATGGGAGCAGACCCAACGTGCACTGAATGCGCTGGGGATCTGATCATGACATTCCCTACAGATAAGGAGACACGATTACCCGCGCAGTTGGAGCCTCGGCGTTGGCCCCACTACTGCTGCATTTGCAAGGCGGGCGCGGTGTTCGGCGCGAACACGCATACAGGCGAGATCATGTGGTACTGTGCAAAATATCGGCATCTGATGCGCCCTGTCCCGCCAGGTTCTATGCCTTGGACATCAGGACGAAGTTGATGCATGCCAGCAGTTGGCGGAAACAAATAATATGAATGCAATAAAAACCAGCGCCATCCTTGTCGTAGTGGGCACCGTGGCCGGTCTGGTCGAAAAATACAGGCCGGAAGTGTATGAAACGGTAAAGTGATCTGGCACAGTCCAAGAGCAAAACTAGACCGAATGTGGCGGACATTGAAGCCATCTTCACCAAGTGCCAAGCCGATAACACGGCCATCGAGTCCGCAGAGCACCGGATTTTGAGTCTGGCGTCATCATTGCTGGTGGTGCGGTCTGATTTTTGGGGGAATAAGTGACCAAGAGCCGCCATAGGTAGCGGACAGGTTCTTGGTTGTCGCACATATAATAAAAAATGAACTATTGAGCCATAAGCTTTTTTGCTTTTCGGCTTCTATGACTATCTGCTCCTGTAGTAATTCGGGAAACCGTTGTTGAGCTAATACCAAAATATTTTGCTATTTCATCTAATGTCTTACCATTCTTTCGATATTGAATAATCTCCTTTCTCTGAGCAGAAGTAATCTTGGAAGGGCGTCCCATTTTTTTCCCTTGCGCAATAGCTCTAGCTCGCCCTTCAGATGTACGATTACGAATAAGATCACGCTCCACATCAGCTAAACCACCCAAAACAGCAAGCATAAGCCGACCCGTACTGGTAGATGTATCGGTCCACGGCTCTGAAATGGAATAAAACTGAGAATTTTTTTCCGTTATTACTTTAACTATAGAAAAAAGATCAAATGTGCTGCGTGCTAACCTGTCCAAGCGGGTTACCACAACTATCTGCCCTTCCTTCAACCGACTAAGTAATTTGTGTAATTCTATCCTTGAGGCATCTGCGCCGCTCGCTTTCTCACAATAGATACGATGGCATCCGTATTCTTTTAAAGTTTTTATCTGAATATCTAAAGTCTGGCCCACTGTGCTTACACGAGCATAACCAATTTTATCACGCGATTTTGATGAAGTCATATAATCATAAACGACCGACATTTTTCAAAAGTTTCTTGCTAAAATCTTGAATTGCGCACTTTTTATGATTTATTTTTACTAACAAAATAAGTTTTTGTTGCATAAACAGTTCTGAATGTCATAAATACTTATAAGAGTCGTGAGTGTGGCACAGAGCAAATCCGCTCTTTGCGCAATTCAAGACATTTGATTGTCCTCTCAGAGATGCCCGACTGTCCTACCGTCCCAACCACGCATGTAGTGCACCATATAGTCAGCACCAGCGATGGAGAGTGGCGCTGCCAGCCCCTGCAACCCTTCGATACGAGCTTCGTCACGACGCGCAGCAATGAAAGCCAGTGCGCCTGATCTGGAGAAAAGCCGGAAAGCATCATCCTCTCGCAACTGGAAGCGCAAAGGGACAAGGTCAGCCAGACCACGGGCGACATCATGAGGCGTGGGGTCATGCTCTGGCACCAGGGAACGAAAAAGAGCACAGGCTTCCGGGTCCTCCTGAATGTCCAGCAGCAGCCCTTCAAAACGCCCGAGCGTGTTGTGCCTGGCAAAGCCAGGCACCCGCGTTCCATTCACGATATGGAAGGCCGTCCGCCCCAGTTGGCGCACAAGCGCACTCATGATGACATCCTCCCGCGAAGCGCATCCAGCCGGTCCAGCACCTGGGCATCACGGGACGCGATTTCGGCAAGCCGGGTCTGATCTTCCTCGGCTTCAAACTCTGCCATGAGCTCCTGATGCAAGTCTCTGGCAGCGTCATCCTCCTCGCTGTCCCATTCCCCAGCATCCGGCGCTTCACAACCAGCCGGGCAGCAGCCGTAATCAATGCCGTGCGCGCAGCAGCCATCGTAGCGGTGATCAAGTGCCTCGGGTGCGTAATCGCCTTTCTGTTCGGCGTAAGCCTTCAGGGCGGTGGCCTGATCGGATGGAAGGTGGTGTGCCTTGCGATCGATCTCTTTTGTCAGTTTCTGAACATAGAGTTCATAAGAACAGCCGCAGCCATGGAGGGCTACATGGCAGACATCATCATACAGTTTTTCGACATCATACATGAGGAATACTCCAACCGGGGAGGCCGGGTCTGTTCCCCGGCCTGACAGGAGAAAAGGGTCGCTCTAAAAGGGGATCTCGTCGTCCAGATCAGCGTTTGACCGGGAGGCATCCCATCCCCCACCCTGCCGGGCTGGAGCCGTATTGGCGGGCGTGCCAGAGTTCTGAGGGGCGCTGCTGTATCCGCCGCTCTGTCCGCCCTCCTCTGCGTGGCGTGTATCCAGAATGGTCAGCTCCCCATTATAACGGGGCAACACAACTTCCGTGGTGTAGTTGTCCTTGCCGTCCTGACCCGTCCATTTCCGGGTCTGAAGCTGGCCTTCGAGATAGACCTTGCGGCCCTTGCGCAGGAAACGTTCGGCTACATCTGCCAGACGTTCATTGAACACGACGATCTTGTGCCATTCCGTGCGCTCGCGGCGTTCGCCGGACTGGCGGTCATTCCATGTGTCGGATGTGGCGAGTGAGAAAGAAACGATCTTCTGACCGGACTGGGAATGATGCACATCGGGGTCTTTTCCGAGGTTGCCGACAAGAATAACTTTGTTAACGGAACCAGCCATAACACATATCCTTCACTTCTATACTTACAGTTTAACCTGATTTACTGGAGGTTTGTGTGGTTTTTCCTTCCGTACACAAGTAAAAGATAGCACGACTGCGCACGAAATGCAAGAAAAAACGACATTAAATCGCCCATAAATAAAGTTTTTTCTTATTAAAGAAAAACAAAACCCGTCTTCATTTCCGTATGCCCGTTCTTTACTTACAAATAACAAAGTAATGACAAGTATAGAAAAGAACGGCGGTGAGGATTAGCACGAAAGTGGCGAGACCCCGATGAGGGGGCTCGACATCTCTTAGCGGCTTTGCCGCTTAGAGATGCTGGGCGAACGTACCCCGACAGGGGCGCCCCGGACGTTTCTGCAGAACACGCATCAAGGTAGCTGCGGGCAAAGAAGCCTTCAGATCCACACGAACGCCAAAAAGAAGAGGAAACTGAGGAAGCATCAGATTGTCCGTCAGAATCATCTTTACGGCATGATCTGTAAGAGACCGAAAAACGGAAAACCCACGACCATGACCTCAACCACAGCCAGCACCTGACCTCAATAAAAGAGGACAATGGGTGCAGTGATGCCCTTCATGAGCCTTGGCAGGACTAGGTTTTAGGGGGACTGGAACAGGAAAGCGTGGGCAAAGTCCAAGAGCTGCCGGGGCGCAGCCCCGGCCGTTCATAGTTGGCCAGCGCAGCTGGCCCCCTTTTCACCACGCACTGACGGCTGACAAGGAAAAGGCAGCACTGAGGCCGCCCTTGCGATTATGGGTTATGAGGAGCCTGTGCTTCGAGCCTGTCGCGCAATTTGTTAAGGCGGCGCAGGATTGGGCCTAGAGCGAGACCAAAAATGAGTGTCCCACCCAAGAAAGGCACAACAACCAGCAGCATGTTAGAAATAAAATCATTCATGGTCTGCGTCCTCCTTTCCATCTTCAGGATAGCGGATAAAGGCGAGAATGAGCAAGGAAATGGTTTCGACGATCAGGGCAATACAGCCCGCCAAGATCATACCTTAGCTACTCACATGCACCTGCCCCGTAAAAAGTGGGGTGATGATGCCCGCACCTGAAATGCTGAATGCGGTAGTTTGGAAAGCCCCTGCAAGAGCCTTAAGCCTGCCTTCCTGAGATTTCCGGGTCTGCCTTGAGCGGTCAGAAAGCGGCGCTCCCGGTCTGTAATCTGTTTCGTGTCCATCCCATTCTTTCCGGTGTGAAGGATGAAAACCGGGCGGCGGAGCCGCCCGGTCGCCATATCAGAAACCGAGGGCGTCGGCCTGTGCGTCGGCAATCTGCCGGTCAAGAGAGCGGGCGGAATTGCGGCTGTAGGGCTTCCATTCGGAGCCGAAATATTCGGCGTAAGCCTTGGCTGCGCCGTCTGCGAGGGCAGCAAGGCCATAGGCCTTCATACCGAGTTGAGCGGCAAATTCACGGGCAAAGGCGGCGCGGTTTGCCTGTCCATCGATGCCCATGCGATCTTCGTCGCGGTTTTCGTTTGTAAAGCCAGAGGACAGTTCACGGGCGGCCTGCCGCTTGGTTTCGTAAAACTGGGCCTGCCCGAAAGCAGAGGCCACACGCGCGCCCACGATGCGCTGCATGTGCATTTCAAGAGCGCGGTAATTCTTTTCGCCGTTTACGGTGGTTGCAAGAATGGGTTCCATGATCTTGATTTCGTCCATCACGGAATTGTAACCGGCCCCGAACACTTCATCGGTGTCCACTTCATCAATGGCAAAGGCGCGGGCAATAGCTGCGGCCTGTGCATCGGTGGGAATGAGTGCCTTGACGGCTTCAAGGGTTGCGATGGGGGCTGCGGCCTTGCGGTCCACGGTTTCCTGAAAGGACCGGGCGCGGGATGCGTTTTTTGTGGCCTTTGCGGCTTTCTTTTCTTGCGCTTCGGTATGGGCTTGGGCGATAGCAGTAGCAGCGTTTGACATGACCAATCTCCTGTCTGGCGTTAGCCCCGTTTCAGTGTGGGTAGCACTGGCGCGGGGCGCTTTGTGTTTGGGAGGTATTTCCCTCTCACAAGTAAAAGATAGTACAAAACGCCCAAGTATTGCAAGAATAAAATGCAATGAATACAAGAAAATATCCAATTTATTTCTGTTTACAGAGAAATTTACTTCTTCTTTATTTTCCGTATGCCCTTTATTTAATTACAATGACGTAGAAGATGCGAGTATAGAAAAGAACGGCGGTGAGCATTAGCACGAAAGTGGCGAGACCCCGTTTAGGGGGCTCGACATCTCTTGGCGGCTTTGCCGCCAAGAGATGCTGGGCGAACGCACCCCGACAGGGGCGCCCCCGGACCTTTTCGGCATTTTTTCACAGACGACAGGGCTTACGGGGAAAGGAAATGTAAAAAGCACACAACCTTTCAGTCAGCGGACAGCAAAATCACGATGATATTAAAGCCGTCATTTTCCTATCTGGTCGCATAATGCCCTTCTAGAGTGTCCAATATTGACGTGAAAGGAAGAGGATCTCGTTGATGATCAGCGATAGAGACCAGATCAGCAGCATGTTTCCCACGCATCTGCAATCGGTATTGGAACAGCTTGTCAAAATCGCGCATCAGAACGCAGTGGAATCGGATGAGATCAGCTTTGCCCCTCGTGATGAACTTGCGACAGTGGACCTTGTTGTGGCGGCACTCGCGAGCATAGGCATTTACATCACGACACCTTGTGCCTTCCAGATCTGGCTTCTGGTATCCGAAAACAATCAGGCGCACTGGCTGGATGGTCCTGCCACATCGCATGAGACGCTCGCCTTCATCATGGATCTCTGCATGGAGATCCACAAAGATAAGGACTATGTTGTTTTTTCAGGGATAGGCTAACTGCGTGAAGCTTCGTATTTATCCCGCCTTTGGTGCGCCCAATCAGACGGCATGGATCCCCTTTTTTAACCGCAGGCTCGAAGCCGTGCGATGTGCCTTGAGATAGGTCACACCAATCATGATGGTCTGAGGCTCTGCCTTTCCGGTAGCCAGTTCATCCATCATGCGGATGAAGAACTCCAGCACTTCCAGCGGTTGTAGAGCGTCTTGCGTGGGCCGTATTCCCAAGGTGCATCACGCCAGCACAGGCCATTGCGGTTCACGAAAATGATCCCGCTCAATACGCGACGGTCATCAACGCGAGGTTTACCATGGCTCTTCGAAAAAAAAGGCCGCAGACGCTCCATCTGCTCGTCCGTCAGCCAATACAGGTCGCTCATCTTCAGTCTCCTTACAGAGCCTGAATCAGATTCCTGCCGTCAAATCAATGGAGGCACACGCCGAACGGACGGCGGCCTACCGGGCCACTACAGGATAGTCAGCCCCACTAGGGGCTTCAGTTTACCCTTTTCAGGTCCGTTTCGAGATACGCAATGCCTGTGCATCGCGCATAGAGCGGAAAGCCAGAACGATGTGCTTGCTAAAAGCGGGGCTGAACTGGCCACGTGCAGCCCGTTCTTCCAATGTGTAGGACGTTTCGAGGATGTCGTAATTCACTTCGTCCACCATCACCCACAGGGACATGTCCGTATCCAGCTTCGCCCTGCGAGCTTCAGTTTCAGGAATCAGCACGGCTTGACGCTCGGCGGCAGGCTCTTTGCTCGTGATTGGCAGGATAAAGAGGTGATGCTGGCCGTCCCGGTCGATGGCGACGACCACGCAACTCGGCCGCTTTTTCCGGCCTTCCGTCTCGCCTCGTAAATCCTGCCATTTCCAGAGATAGTGATAGTCGATGACCTGACCGACACGCGGGAAGTCATCGACCATTCAGATAGTCCTCAATCCCCTGATCGCACAGAGCAGCAACATCTTCAGGCATATCATTGACGGCATAAGCCTTCTGGTTGCCTATATTCCTGCTGATCAGCGTCTCGTATCGCTCCATCGACATAACGACAAATCTGGGCTTGCGATGCTTGGTGATGGCAACGGGGGCGACGGCGGCGGCCTCAAAAAGGTCACCGGTGTTGCGGGTCAGGTCGCCCGATGCAAACTGCTTCACTGGCCGTATCCTTCCACGGGTTAATGTCAAGAATATACAGAAAACATGAATATTTTTCAAATTAAATCGTAGGGAGGAGCAGCGAAGGAGGCGGCCTATCGGGCTTCTTCGGACAAGTCATCACCATACCGCACAAAATTCAGGATAGTCCCGAAAAGTCATGCCGAGCGCCACTCCCTGTTGTTCCTAAACCAGTACGAGCTGGCGTTCCCGCACACCCAGCTTCGCCCAGCGGATGAAAAGCTGCGCCGCCCGCCGCCACGGCCCCAGTTCAGCGGGAATGCTTCGCCATTTTGCGCCATTATCATGACGCCAGAAGATCGCTGCTATCGTGCATCGCAGATCATGCGGCGGTGTCTTACCCTTAGGGCGAACCGCCTCTCCTTTTCCAACAGGTCACGTCTTTCACTTACCTCAGTCTCAGATTAGCCTCCTCCCCATTTAACCTGACATCATTAGAGGTTGGTACCCTCTTCGTAGTTTTTCTACTCCCCGTTGCTGTGACCCCGTTCTTCGGGCGCCTCATTGGCACTATTGGTCGTATTCATTCCTTTGTTCTCTCTCAGGCTGCAGGACTGATCGGAATTACTCTGACACTTTCGTCCACCCTCCCCTTAATTATTCTTGGACTTGCTTTTTCACGCATGGCAGTTTTCGCTGGTCAATCGTATGCCACTGGATACACTGCCCAACATGCCAAGGCTAACCTCATGGACAGACACACGCCTTCCTCCCAGTCTGGAGCATCCAGTCGTCAGACCGATCTGTTTGGATACCGCAAGCCGCGCGCACCACGGCGCTACCTGGCACACATGAGTGGTGTTGGAGATCACAACTGTTTTTACGAACAGGGCAATACATGCGTTGCCCTGATTTTCATGCGTCCACTGTGGTTGGGAAAGTGGCTGGCTTGAACGTCGGAACAAAACACATGTTCTGCAGGGCTTACCCTGTGCGGTGTGCAACGATCAGCCAAAGGAACCGGTGGCAGAGTAACTCCGTGCAATACCAGCGTTACCTTAAATGGGTTTTTCCATTACAGGTCAGAGATTTAGTATTGAGACGACATTCAGATAACAGAAAGACAGGCGCAATGACAGAGTCCGCATCCGTTCACGAACCTGACACACAAAAGGTGGAGCAGACCGTTACAATCATATCAGCCTACGTTGGCCACAACACGGTCAGCGCCGAAGCCCTTCCTGATCTGATCAGATCAGTCTATGCGACGCTCGATAAACTCTCACTCTCCCAACCTGCTCCTGAAAAGCCAGGGAAAGCCGCAACGCCTTCCGTTACGCCAGTCCCTGACGTCACACCTGCACCACCAGCTCCCGAAAAAATCGTATCTCAGGAACGCACACCGGCGGTCCCCATCAAGCGCTCGGTCTTTCCCGATTATATCGTCTGTCTTGAGGACGGTAAGAAAACAAAGATGCTGAAATCCTACCTTCAGAGACATTTCAACCTGACGCCTGAAGAGTACCGCACACGCTGGGGATTGCCCCCAGAATATCCCATGGTGGCCCCAAACTATTCCGCACAACGGGCCGCCATTGCCAAGCGCAACTCTCTGGGGCGACGTGGCGATGACACCAATGCGACACTCTCATCAGGTGAAGCAGACATCCCCTCAGACCGGAAGGGACGCGGTCGGAAAACGAAATAAATCCGAGCGTTGTACAGAAAAACCATTTCTCGTTTTCGGTCGCATGACGATGGGTGACACCAGAGACATCGCACGCGAAAAGGAAAACGAGAAATGGACAGTAATAGCCTGAGCATAAACGTACTTTTATTTCTGTTGCTTTATTCTGTTGTGGTTTTCATCGTCACCTGACTTTGGTTTAGCGAACGAAAGCAGGGACTGCTCGCGTTTTTTTTACTTATTCTTCCTGCCTTTCTGGCGGCATGGTGTGGGGGGACGGACAGTCTGTTCGGCGCTGACCCCTGATTAACAGCAAGAAGAGAAACAATCATGATGGGTCTTCAAGAATACCAAAGCGATATGGTTAAAGGCGGTATTTTCGGCACCTTTGAAATGCTTTTTGGGACCATCGCTATCGGGGCTGCTTTTAATGCTTGCCCAATCACGGCAAAACTGATGATTCTTCCTTCAGCAGTGTGTGCCGTCATCGCTTGGCGTTACATGATGAAAGCAGGCGATAGGGTTTAAGACTGATGCATCCTGCCTGCATAACAGACTATGCAGGCAGGACCGTCTGTTCACTAGAACAACTCAGCGTTCCGCGACTGTAATTTCTTCATTAGAGGCACCCTGGACGAACTGAGCACGCTGACACTTGCCATGTTGTAAATTGGCCTCCCATCCATATCGCCGTATGCCAACAGGGCTGCGGCATCTTTGATGACATGCAAAGGTCTGAGATACCACTCATACCTATCAGTGCTCCCAGACGGGCCGAGAAGCGTCGTGAGCTTCTCGACGCGGATTTCTCACACTTGAGGCAATTTCGGGTCATTTTGTAGAATTCAGTCATCCCACAGGAGCCCGATCTGGAATATTGAC
>NZ_VHON01000109.1:0-1350 GCF_008690365.1 Acetobacter sp. DmW_136 | reverse complement strand
CAAGGAAGGTACGCTTGTTGTTGGCAGCAAAGGGTATGTTTCTGGTGTAAATGTTTCTGGTGCGGTGGATAACAGCGCGCAGGCTGCGACAGGTGGTGAAGTTCACGATGTTATTGTCAATTCAGGCGGCGTTGCGGATGATGTGACGGTCTATCACGATCATCTGGTGGTGAATGGTGGTGGCCTGGCATCTGGCGTAACCTTGAATGATGCTGGCATTACCGTGCAGAGCAACGGCGTGGTGTCTGCCATGACTGTGAATGCCCAAGGTATTTATGCCGCGTATATTGATGGCGGCGTATCCCATGATGCGGTCGTGAATAACGCTGGCGCCATTGTAGAATATACAAACGGTTCAGCATACAACAACACTGTGAATAGCGGTGGTGAAGACGCTGTTCTGAATGGGCTGAGTGAAGCCGCAACCATTTCTGCTGGTGGTCTTCAGTTGGTAGCAACAAAAGGCGTAACCTCTGGAACCATCCTGGATGGCGGTCAGCTTCAGGCGGCATCTGGTGGCATTGCATCCGCAACAACCGTGAACGCCGGTGGCCTTGAAACTGTAGGAGCTGGTGGCACAGCGCTTAATCAGACTGTTCATTCCCAAGGCACTGTTGTTGTTGATGCGTCTGGGATCATAGGCGGTCAAACCATCCTGAGTGGTGGCAGCCTGAGTGGCGGCATACTCAGCGCGGGCGCAACAGTATCCGTGCTCTCTGGCGGGTATGAAAGCGGTGTCACCATTGCAAGTGGCGGCAGCGCGGATATCCATTCTGGCGGCAGTGGCTCCAATATTCTGATTGAGCGCTCTGGCGTAGAAAACGTGGCTCAGGGCGGTGTTGTCAGCAATTTCACCATTGAGACGGGTCGGCAGAATAATGCCGGGAGTGCCGTATCGGGCACCATTACCAATTTGGGTGAAGAACGTGTGATGTCCGGCGGCCAGGACAGTGACATGATTGTTGCAAGCCACGGGCATGAAGTTGTGAGTGCTGGTGGGGTCGCAAACCATACAACGTATAACGCCAATGGCTTTGGCTACATTAACGGTTCGGCTGTGAGTGCCGTTGTGAATTCTGGTGGTATCGAATTTGTTCAAAGCGGTGGCGTCACTACAGGCACAACGGTTAACAATGGTGGCCTTGAAGATGTTGAGGCAGGTGCTACAGCACATAATGAAACCGTAGGACGTGGTGGCACGCTCAATGTTTTCTCACAGGGTAGCCTGAATGGCGCCAATGTGTCTGGCGGGACTGTGGATGTCAGTTCTGGTGGATCTGCGGCAGATGTCAATGTTGCCAGTGGTGGCCAGTTGAACGTGCAGAGCAGTGCTGTGCTGAGTGGTACGGA
>NZ_VHON01000108.1:0-1019 GCF_008690365.1 Acetobacter sp. DmW_136 | reverse complement strand
CAAAGCAAGTTTGGGTGCTTCTTCCGCAGGATCAACACCTAGAATATACGCGGCAGTGCGATGAAGACCCACCAACCGAAAATCGGTTGGCTGAAAAACATTTTCTTTATCATCAAAAAATAACCCCATGCAGTACATTGCATAACTGTCTGCCAGTATGTCTTGTTCCTAAGCTATTTCTGGGGACATAAGTGTTAATTCTGGATATGCATCTTTCAGCACAGGAATAATCAAAGCAGAGAGAATGCAAGTTACATTTGCCTGATGGATATGCGCAAAGCGTGCTGCGTAGGGAAACCATGCAAGCGTATCGCCCAAAGTGCCGACAGGAAATTGAATGACAACTTTTTTGTTTTTCAAATTCAATTCATGCAGGAAAACAATGCGAGCTTCTTTTTGAGGTAAAATATCTTCAACAACAATACCAAAGCGAACGTAAAAGCGTTTGGCAGAGTGTACGGTAGCGCCCGTATTTTCATTATGGAACAGAATATTCCCTGTATCCAGATCGCGTCATGTAATCCGCCATTTTCCTTCTGTACGTGCAGGCAGAACAATACGGGCACCCTGATTGAAATCAAACAAAATTCCATCAGGCCCATGTAAAACTGGGAAAGCAGAAGGGTTGATGTAAGGAGATTTGGTATCTTGAGATGTACTCACCCTAAAATTTTCTGATGCTTCAATCATAAAATATATCTCAACATTAATAGATATATTCATAGATTACTTCTCCCTTGTACTTTATTAAATACAAGGGAGAAGTAAGTCATTTATTATGCAGAACGCGTGCCAACTTCTGACGTTTCATTACCCAGAACATAATATCCGGTGTCCCGGATTGTTATAGACAGCAGTCCCATGTGATGGCTGATCAGGAGATCCCCCAAAGGCAACAGGGCATTTCCGTTTGTCCATGCGCAATCTGCCCAGTCTGTTTCATGCCAGCCTTCAGGCTTATCCTGCATCAGATGCGCTGCAATGTCATGCTGCTGTCCGGCTGTTGCAAGATGCACATC
>NZ_VHON01000001.1:0-55986 GCF_008690365.1 Acetobacter sp. DmW_136 | reverse complement strand
TTATAGCTTACGAAAATTTCTTTTGTGCAAAACAGACTTTTTCATAATCTAACCCGATGTACAACCCTTCTGTGAGATTTCCGCGTCGATATTTCCTTGCCTCCAAGATGAGCCTTCAATTTCTGATCGTGCAATTTGCAACGACACCCCACAGCCCATTTTCTGCAAGAGACGTTCAGGCGAGACAGCACCAGCCAATGTCGCCCGGCATTTGCGAATATAGGTTTCAGCAGACGTATCAGAAGCACCACTGAAGCGCATACCGCCGCCTTCACAAGAAGCGGAAAACGTGACGAGTTGACGCATGACTTCCCAGTCAGATCCCATTGCAATCAAAGACCAGTCTCTTACACGTCTTTGCATCGTGCGGTTGTTCGTGGAGTAGGATTCATAAAGGTTGTTATCACCACCCAGTTCGAAAAAAAGATACTGGTCGATATAAAATCCATGTTCAGGGAAAGCAGTGTTCAGACTGTGTGCAGAAAACCGCGTGGCTGCGAGATCGTAGACAATGCGATAGGACATATCCGATATTTCCTTCTTCGGAGTTTTGAACCCCTTCAGGACAGACCGGAGCGGCCTAGCGGGTCATGCGCGGCGCGCGGCACCGGCACCGCAGGCCGGCAGGCGCAGCCTGGTGGCCGAGGAGCCTCCGCTTGACGCGCTAGGCCGCTTCGGTCAGCGACTTCTTCTGCGTCAGAAGGGGATTTCCTGCACCTCATCTTCTCCCATTGCTTTTTCTGTTAAAAAGGCGCTTCTCCCATTTTTATGACGTGAAGCCTTCTTACGCTGAAGTTGTCACCATCTTCTGTTACGTCTGCGCTGCGTTTTTCGTGTCCGCCAATACGTGCGTTGCAGAGGCCGCAACTCTGGCCACCGTGCTGTCACATCGGCATAAGCAACAAGCTGTTCCGAGGCACAGCATCCATAGCGATCAATGCCTCGCACAATCGCAACGCGCCCTGTTTGCGGTGTCATCTGAACAAAAATTCCATCCTTTTGTTCAGGATCAGAGGGCAAACGGAAAAGAACATTATTATAGGAATTATGCAGCGCACGCCACCTGCCCGCCAGAGTTGGACAGTCCATGAGCGACATCAGATCGTAACGGGGGAAGACATGCTATATGGCCAAGGGTAAATCCGGGACATCATGCCAGAACCTGATCCTGTTGTCGGGGATTGGCCAGTTCAACCCGCCGGGAACCTCACAAGAAACAATTTCGGTCATCTCGCAAAGATAAATGCGACGACCGCCTTTCCAATGGGCAAGACTGACACCTTCAAAGCAGTCAAACCATTCTGTACTCTGGATCTCAAGTGTTGGATATTTTCCAGCCAGCGCATCTCCAAGATAAAGCAAGGATGACCCAGAGCCACTATACATGGTGGTCTGCAAGGTTGTTTCATCAACAAACACGATGTCGTCGGGATCTTGGCATTCCGCGCGATACTTTTGAACAAGCTCTTTAAGGAGCACGGACGGTCCGGTTAATGTCTGTACCGTCATGGTCGAGATGCTCATATTCGGGATCCTTTATGTGTGATCCCTTTTCCGCACTGCACAGACAACTGGCCGGGGCAATGGCGCGCCCGTAGGCGCGGGCCGCCTGAGGCCGAACCATTGCGGCGGACATGTTGCTCTGTGCAGTCCCGTTAATTATTCACGGCCTGTTCAACGGCTTATGCCGTGATTCCAGCATATGAGGATTGGAATCAGCGACAAAACACTCTCAATAACGATCCCAAGTGCCTGCTTTACATTCCAGCCGAAGAACCTTGCGATAAGAAAAACCACCAGAATGAACGCTGTCCATCTCAGGCCTTTCATAATCCGGTCATGTATTTGTTGTCTTTTTTCCTGAGCCAGTTCTTTCTGAGTCTTACGTCTATGATACAGCGTCATGGTGCCGTTTGGAGCTCTACGAACCCACACGACACGCCCTCTTTCGAACTGTTCAAAACATTTAGTGAATGAATCTCTGAAACTGAGACCCGGTTGCACTATGACTGACGGATCTGTCTGCGGTTCGAGACGTTGATTGTCGGGCATGGTTTCAATGATCCATTACTTCCGTTTTCTTCGATCACCCATACCCAAACATTATGCGACGAAAAAACGCTCACGCCGAAACCGCAGCACAAATGACGGCTCTAAAGCAAAAAGGGATTTTTCGTCGCATCAGCGCGCTCCAAGATAATCCGCGATAACGGAGGAGTATGTAATGCCACCAAAATCACGAAACAATCACAGGGCCGGTAAGAGCAAAACAACGAACGAGCTGACAATAAAATCCCCTTTGGAGATTACAAACATCGTCATCGCACCAAACGGCTCACCTCACAAAACAACGCATTACCCGCGCACGTCAGGCGACAACATGTCCAAACATCAACGGTATTATGCTCGGAACCGGGAATTGGTCTGCGCACGTCAGCGCGAAGCAAGACGCCGTAAACAGGCCCTGCGTGGTGCCAAAAAACAGAGTGACACATAATGCGCCGACGTTATCGATCTTCCCTGAGAACTGCCAGAGAACACTCTCTCTTAAAAGCTTTCAAATCTGACATTCAAGGGCGTAAGGGCGAGACTGATGTCCGGAACATTCTGGCGCACTCCCACCTTGCCTGTCTCCATGATATTGTGCTGCCAACCCGAAGTGGTCGCCCAACACAGATTGATCACGTCGCTTTGACCGCTTCTGGCATACTCGTCATTGAAACCAAACACTTACGGGGCAAATTGACGAGGGATGTTCGGAACGATTATTGGCGCCAAACACTGCCTGGAGGCTGGTCTGAACAGATCTACAGCCCACTGCGACAGAATGCCGGTCATTGTGCTGCGGTCTACGAGATTGTCCGGCACATAGATCCTGGCATTCAGACACTCAACAGAGTTGTCATGACTGGATCTGCTGAAATTGCCCCGGAGCTGTCTACCGTTGTGCACACAACCGACACGTTTACAGAGGAACTGGAGCACTTACGGAACAGCTCTGTATCAGAGCTGCTCCTGCACGCATGGAAGCGACTATGTGAAGCCGCAAGAACTTATGAGGACTTACGAAACGGAACAACACGATCCCCATTTGACTGATCTGCATCGGGGTCATCTTCACGCACAAGAATAACTTTTTCC
This sequence comes from Acetobacter sp. DmW_136, assembly GCF_008690365.1. Taxonomy (NCBI): domain Bacteria; kingdom Pseudomonadati; phylum Pseudomonadota; class Alphaproteobacteria; order Acetobacterales; family Acetobacteraceae; genus Acetobacter; species Acetobacter sp. DmW_136. The sequence continues at coordinate 52,845 of NZ_VHON01000001.1, read as the reverse complement.
GCCGGACGTCCAAAATTTCGCCGCATGTAATCCATGAACTCTGCCCGATCCGCCTCGTTCAATGGAAACTCTGCTTCGTAAGAGTCAAACCCGCTACCCTGATAGAGACCACAATCGATCTCCAGCGTTTCCATATAATCAAGGCCATCACATGTCGCGTTGACAAAACCGAGTCTGGACGGCTCGTAACCGTCATATCCAAGCTGCACGATCCAGCTCTCCCCCAGATAGATCACGTCTATCATCCCGTCCTCGGCATTGATCGGGGGCCACAGGCCGATTTCTACGCCTTTGAACTGGCCAGGGAACATCTCGCTCAAAGCCTTTGCCAGCCGTGCTGTCTGCGGGCGCATGACAGTAAAATCATGCACGACAGGAATGGGTGCGTCTTCGCGTTCGGCTCGAAAATAAGCTTCCACTTTATCCTCTGGCCACGCTTGTTCGATGAGCGCGTCCATTTCCTCTTCCGTATAACGATGGCGCGCCGGATCCTCTGGAGCTTTAGGGACTATTGGTTTTTTGGTGCGAGATGTTTTCTTGGATGTCATAACGTGCCTGTTATGGTTGACTAAAAACGAGGGTTTGAATACCGCAAGACGTCTGGTCTTCTCAGTTCAAATTGCGACAGTCTGATGTGACTCTATAGCTCGAACGCAACACGACGTTGCCGTTGTTGTCGCCAATCAATTCACACCTTACCCATGATGGCTTCCGGTCTGGCAGGGGCGGACGGAAAAGAATCAGGGATGAGCCTGTTTCACTACTGGCGCTGGAACGGATTTCATATCCAGAATCCAGTAACTGCTCCAAAGAAGCGGATTGTTCAGAGAAGAGAGTTGGAACCGCGTGTGGCGCATTTTTTCTGGCAAACTGGCTTGTGCCACTGCTGATCATATTTTGTGCTGAAGCATGCTGTGACAACGTCACCAAACCAGCAAAAGCCGCCAGAGTGAGGCTATAGGAGAATAATTTCACGTATCAGTTTTCCTTCACAGACAGAATTTCACCACAGGAGATGGGGGCGCCATCTCCCCAACCCGCCTCTTCACTTCCTGCATGAGGACAGCGGCAATTTCGTGGATCAGTTCCATCATATGCAGAGCTTCAGATGGACGCGGTCCATACGGCCTGTTTGAAATCAGGGGAATATAATAATCTTTCTATATCAACATGTTATACGGTAAATCGCAACCAAATAAGCTTGTTATATTTCAATGGTTTATGATGAATTTGTAAAAACATTCAATTGGATAGAAATATTCTTTTCATCTTTCGAGCAGATTGATCCACGTAGCTTATGTGGAAACCATCTATATAAAAAACAGACCTTACTCATAGAATAAGGTCTGTCCAAATATAATATGAAATTTGAGAATACTAAGCAGAATATGCTTTCAACTTAGTTATCTGCAATTTGTCCGCGCAGTAAGGTCCAGCGGCACGAATGGTCAGGGAAAGGATGCCCATTTTTCCATGCGTCAGATGGTCTCCAAGAGGCAGCACCGCATCACCCTTGGTCCATGCACAATCTGTCCAATCCGTATCGTGCCAGCCTTCTGGTTTTTCGTCCTGAAGATGGGTCGTAATGTTGTGTGGTTTTTTGGCGCAGAGCAGGCGCACATCCGCAACGGCTACACCCATGTAACGGCGGTCATCCACAAACGGGCCAATGGCATCTGCCGGGCGACTGGCGCGGGAGACAATGCGCACAGATTTTGTATTAGGCGGCAGCATGAAGCTGTATTGCTGGCCGTTATGCCGCATTGGGCGAATGGTAGCACCTGTTTGCGTAATCAGGCGCAGATCTGGATCATTGGTTGTTTCAATTTTTTCTGCAGAAGGTAAGCAACCAACAACGCTGTTTTCACGCCATTCAAGGGCACGGAACAGAGGCTCAACAAAAGAACGCTCAACGCATAGCGGCGCTGCAGCATCGTCTTCCCAGCTTTTAGCAATGCTATGGAGTGTGACAATCTTGCCTTCCTGGCGAAAGGAAGAGCGGTTACCTGTATCCAGATAGCTTTCTGTCAGCATGCCATCTGCGGTGATCACGGAATGCTGTTCTGTTTCCACATGATAGTAGTCGTACGAACTGATGGATTTGTCATAGAAAATAGACACGCCATTCACCAGCATACGTGCAGGCACAAAGCTGTCTTTAAAGAACAGGCAATGTTCTGATGTAATCAGCATATCCTTGTAAGGCACACCATCAGCAATGGCGTCTTTAAGAATACGCACAGGCCAGCCAGCTTCATCATCTGGTAGATCGGAGCGAACGTTAACGTGTGCTTTGCCAACCCACACAACTGAACGTGTAATATCCTTGTAGTTGCGCCAGTCAAATGTCACAACTTCATCACCAATCTGAATGTCTTCTACAGCTACATCACCTTTCGGCGTGCTGATCATGCTGCCAGCAAGAAAACAGGCACCAATGTAGGTGTTGCCATCAGAAACAGTGATTTTCAGGGGGTTTGTATCATTGGTTGATGCATTAACAATGTAAGCACCGTTGTTAAGTGTAACACCTGATGCAGGAGAAACAGCGAACTGTCCAATTACATGGCCATTTGCATCTTTAAGTGTAACAATTTTTTCTGAACTATCTGTTCCAAAAAGACCACCATTTTCAATGGTGTAAGATGCAATCGTGCTTGTCGTATTCTGGAGCTCAATCGTATCCTTGGAAGGATCATAATTTTGGAAAGTCGTTGCGTGTACTGAACCAGACGAGAGAAGACTGATAAGCGTTCCTCCACCGTTAATAATAACAGTGCCGCCACCAGTGCCGAAATTAACAGTGGCACCCTCTAAAACACTAGCCAATGCAGAGCCAGTATTTAATGTTCCTCCATATTCAACATTAATTGTTGAACCATTTAAAACACCAGCAAGAGCGCCCCCGCTTGTTCCTGTGAGTGTGGCATTGCCACCAATAACATTGATGGTTGAACCCGTAACAAGGTTTACCAAGCCAGAGATGGCGGTAGTTCCACCAATATAATATGTGGAGAGTTCAGCTGCACCTGCACCAATAATAAAGTTTCCTGTTGAACCTGGAGTACTTACAAAAGTTTGGGCACTTAATGCGCTAATGAGAACAGTAAAATCCCCAGATCCTGGTGTAAGAACGTAACCACTTCCAAGAAGCTGCACTACGCCAAGAATATCAAGGCCTGGATTAATGTCTTTCTGATCTAATATGACGTTTCCGCTGGAATCTGTAATTTTCACATCCCAGTCAGAGATTAAAGACCCATATGGCTGAGAAACTGTCCATGTTGTTTCGACAATCTTGTTGCCGCTGGCGTCAAGAGCGGGATTGCCCTGATCATCCAGTTCATAGGTATAATAAGTACCTGAGCTGCTCATAGTATAAATCTCCGAAAATCTTGAGTTTTGACAGTCTGGTATAGACATTAGGGGATATACACATAGGAGGCCCTTATGCCAGTTCCTGAAGTGACCCCCAGATCGCGCGAAGTAAAACTCTTTCGGAATAATCGCAGTCAGGCCGTGCGGATTCCGGTCGAATTTGAAATGCCGGGAGATCGTGTAATGATCCGCCGTGACGGTGACAAACTCGTTCTGGAGCCTGTGAAGACGCCTTCCACGCTGAAGGAGCTTCTCATGGCATGGCGTGAAGAGCCGCAGCTGCCTCCCGAAGACGATTTTCCCGATATTCAGGATGTTGCCGCCAGACCAGAAGGTATCCTGTGAGCATCTACCTTCTTGATACAAACATCAGCAGCGATTTCGTGCGCAACCCTTCCGGCTCCTGTGCACAACGCATTGAGCTTATTGACCCAGATGATCTTTGCACCAGCATCATCGTGGCCGCAGAATTACGCTATGGATGCGCCAAAAAAGGCTCCGAAAAGCTCTTGAACCGGGTCGAAAGCGTGTTGGCGTTTATCCCTGTGCTGATACTCGATATTCCTGCCGACTGTGAATACGGTGGCATCCGCGCCGAACTCGAAGCAGCAGGGCGGACAATCGGCATGCTGGAGAAGTTTTTTGCGTGATTGATAGATAAGGTTAAGGGATCCAAATAAAGAATGATGTTGATACGAAGTTGACACATTAAATCCCACTCATATAGTATCGACCGAGTTGATTTGGTATGGAGGACGCAATGAAGGCTGTGGTAAAAAAATGGGGGAATAGCGCATCCATTCGTATCCCAGCTTCAGTATTAGCCGCGGCTGGATTGAAGTTGGATCAGCCAGTGGATGTGCGCGAGGAAAGCGGACGCATTGTCATTGAGCCGGTCACAGTCGTAGAATATGATCTAGCGGATTTGTTGGCTGGGATTACCCCGGAGAATATTCATCCTGAAGTGGACTTCGGAGCGCCTGTTGGCCGCGAACTCCTCTGACATGGTTGCCTACGTACCCGATGCTGGCGAAATCGTGTGGCTCGATTTTTCGCCACAAACCGGACACGAGCAGGCGGGACATCGACCCGCAGTCGTTTTGTCATCGGCGGCTTATAATCGGATTGGTCTGATGCTGTGCTGTCCACTGACGACCAAGCTGAAGGGCTATCCTTTTGAAGTTGCAATCGACACTGATCGACCGAGCGCGGCGCTCGCGGATCAGGTGAAGTCTTTCGATTGGCGGGCGCGGGGTGCGAAGAGCAAAGGGCGTGTGTCTGAGGTAGAGCTATCGGAAATTCGGGCAAAAGCCCGTGCACTGATAGGCAGATAAGAAAATCGCCATGGATCACAACAAAAACAATGCCTTAGGTTGAAAGATAACAACCCATGAATCTTGCCCGCGCGATTATGATCCGCAAAGAACGGAAGCGCCAGCGTCGAGAGGGGGCGAGCCGAAGGGAGAAGCTGTCCGTTTTTCCTTTGCTGTGGGACACCCTTGCAGCCGATCGGCAGCTTCAGCGTACATGGAAGGCTGAAGGTGTGCCCTTTTGGAAGCGGCTGCTGCGGGCCTTTCTAATTCAGGGATAAAATCCATTTGAATGTGCGCTCGTCGCATCATGGACAGGCAACATCCATGTATGACAACGAGCAAAAATACCTTATCTTCTGATCGCCCGGAAATACGCCTTTCCGGGCGCCGTCTGTCCCAGTGCCTTATGGTGTTGGGTTGGTCAGAACGTCTCGCGGCCGAAAGATGTGACACACATCGCACCCAGTTACGCCGTGCCCTCGCCGGGACATCCGCATTGCCCCCAGACATTTCCGCCTGGCTGCTTGATCTGGAAGCGGCTTTTCTGGCAAGGCCTACACCTCGCAGGCGGATCAATGATCCGATATTTCGGGAATTCGTGAAAGAAAAGTCAGAATTTCAAGCATAAAGAAAGCCGCCAACTGGCGGCTTCCCTGTATCTATCAGAATGATGAAACGTTGTCCTTAATGTCCAAATTTGAAACCGAGCTTTCCATCATTCATGATATATGGTGCGCAAGTATTTCCAGGATGGACCTCTGAATATTCTTTAAGCCATTTCGTTGGTACCCAGCCTGGTTTGAATGCGAAATTCATGCTTTTCACATAACCATTATCTAATTGTTCTGGGTCATTAACAGCAAGAATTGCTGCCGCTGGGGCAATAACTGGAGCATGATCATTGGGCGCTGAGCGAAGAGGAATTGGATTATTGAAATCCATCATCACGCTATCAGGCGCATCAATTGCTAAGCATTTGTAGCCTTGCAAAGGTTTTACCGGTTTAGGGCCGGCAGCGAGAGCGTGTGAAGATACACAGGCCAGACTCATTCCAGCGAATGCAACAAATGACAATTTACGAAAAAACATCTGTTTTCCTTTTTATGAGCTTAATATTGGAGATGAAGCTGCCGAACCCATTTTCGAAGCCACATTAGCCCGCCATTGGCCGACGGTCTCGTTTGATGAAATGCCGTTGCTGGCCATGTGTGAAGCGGAGACAAATTCTGACATCGGCGTATCGTCAGTTGCACGTGCGATTGCTTGTCCAGCAGTAGGACCAAAATTGTAATACGCACGTGCGTCAAGAGCTGTCGGGTTGCTAATTCCCGCGTTTTGTAGCGTGGTTGCCGCATCCTTGAGATACTGTGCTGCTGCAACTGCCTGCGCGGCAGGATCCTGCTGGCCAGATATTCCCGTGTTGGTGATGGTGGAGGCTAGACTAGGGTTGGAAGCCAACGCTTTCTGAAGAGCTTCATTGTAGGTGCCATTCGACATTTGAAACGCACCAGTAATGGATGAATTACTGTTTGCTGTATAAACGTTGCGGCATCCTGACTCCACGACGCAGGTTGCCGCCAGAGCGTCAGGATTAACACCAAGGGCGCTGGCATTCTGGGCGGCAGCATATCCCCATGACTGGGAATACATTGATTGGAGCGCGTCTGTGCCGCTACCAGACGATGTTGTGGTTGTTGAGACCACGGAGCCGCTTCCACTGATCTGCTGGGTGGTAGAAGAGGTTGGCGGTGTCCAGCCACCCATACCAACTTCCTGATAGGTTGCATTGACCGTGGGCGGGAGGCCAGCCGGGACATTGACGGTTTGCGCCAATGCAGGATAAATAAGAAAGGAACAGCCAAGCGCTGGCAGGACCTTCCATCTGTGAAGAGTGGATCGTCTCTTTTTCACGAGCATCTCCCTTGATTGCGATGCAGTGATTTTCCCAGACCATCATGCGACGGAATTGAAAAAAGAGCGGGCAGGGCAGGTGTGTCCATTATGGTCACACTTTCATGGAAGCCGGCCAAGCACGAAACCGATGACGACCAGCAACATGGCCCAGAAGATGATGAGGCCAGTGGAACGCCATTGATATCGGTCACCGATCAGTTTTGCCCGCCGCCCGATCTCGGGTTCCAGAGACTGAAAAACCCTGCTGACCACTTCCAGAATGCGCTGTTCAACCATTCGTTCGTTGATCTGGCTCAGCGCCTTCGCGGCATCAACGCCATCCTGCAACGTCAGTTCGATGGAACGACGCTCCGCCTGAAGCAGTACAAGAGCCTCATTCAGGCACCGGGGCATCGCATCGAGCGTCCGGTTTTGTGCTTCCAGCACAGCAAGAATTGCCAGAAAGAAACGCCCGTTGGGTGTCTCCGGTCTGACAGTGAAGTGCTGAAGCGCGTGCTTCAGCTCCTCAATAGCCTGTGTTGGAGTTGGCGCGTTCTCGGTCTGCTTGTCGCTTGGCAGGCTCATGGTCACTCGAAGTCTCTCGGAACGGGTAGACCTTTAGGCATGTCGGGAAGAAGACTGGGATCAATTTGCGCCAGAAACTCAGGGAAGGAGCGATAGAACCAGACTTCGGCTCGCATCCGATCGAAAAGACCGCTGGGAGGATGTCCCGCGACATTCTTGTCATCAATGAAATCCGCATAGGACAGACGACGATCCGTGATTTCGTCCATCCCATCCAGTTCAGGAAGGAAATAGATCCCACCATCCTCATCGGATTTATCAACCGTGGCGTTCATGACAGCCTGTGTCTGACGGATTTTATCGAAATGACTGTTGTTGGTGTAACCTAGCGGAAGCAACCCACGGTTCATCACGATGATACTATTTCCGGGCAGGAAGCGCCGTTTCTCCTGAAGATCCTGCAGGTAGTCAGCATCAGCCAGTTCAGTGCCAAGCATATATACCACGACAACCTTAATCCCCAGTTTGGCCAGTTGCGGCACAAGAGGGGTGCTGTTGATGATTTCGTGGAAGGCCGTCCATCCGCCCCCGATGTCCAGAATTACGTCCTTCTGTCGCTTCACCATGCCTTCGATCTGCTGTTCCAGCCAGGATTTCTGTTCCTTGAGATTGCCGGTAGCGGGTTTCTTTGCATTGGGATGGAAGTGCGAGATGGAGTGGGAGACATTCAGGTGGTCCGTGTTCCAGACCTCCACATCGCCCCCTTGACGTGTAACGGTTTCCGTCAACGCATTCAGGAAAACAGTCTTGCCGGTGCGTTGCCGACCAACCGCAGTCAGGAGCACGGGGGGTTTTGTACGGGCAGGCTTGGCGGGTTTGGCCTGAGCTGGGTCCACTTTGGTTGCAGTCATTGAATTGTCCTCTTTTGGTAAGGCTCTTCTCAGTAAGGAGTGTGCCGTTCAGAAGGATTTCATCGTGTCATCATGCGACCAGATAGGATTTCTGGAAAAAATTCAAAAAGCCCGCTCAGTCAGAATATTGTTCTTCTTCTCTCTCGCGAGGCGATTTGAATTTCAGCTCTTCGTCGGGAACATCCTCACCAGCAAGGAGGCGGTCATAAATGGCCCGTCTTTGCTTGATGATCTCCCGTAGCCCTGGGAGTTTTGCTTCCCCTTCCTTTGCAAGCATTGGAGCCCCTTGACTGTCGTTCAGCCGGATCTGTTCTTTTGCCATCGTGAGGTCGAATTTCGCCTGACCAAGGGTGAAGCGGGCTTTGTCAATTTTCTCCTTCATAGTCTTGGAGGCGTATGCCGGCAGTTTGTCGCGCTTGACCGTCAAAGCCTGACTTTGTGGAGCTTGCTGGATGGGTTGAGCGTCAGGTTGGGGTATCTCAACGAACTCGGGTGTCCAGTCAGCAGGTAGTCTGCTGGGCATGATGGGTCTGTCGTTATTTTCATTATTCTTTGACTTTTCCATGCCTGCGGTAGCAAGGGCTTGAGCCCGTTTAGCTTTGGCTCGACAAACGAGGTGCCATGTTTTTCGCACACGTTGTATCGACTTGGTATCAGTCTTGATTGGCACGCCGTCCTCAATGGCGAGTTCTATGTAAGGCAACCACATTTCACCTGGTAGCCGCATTTCCAACAGTTCTGCGTGGTTTTCAAACAGCCACTGATAGAGTTTTCCTGTCGTGCGTTTGCGCGGTTGCGTTTTGAGCCGTTCTTTCAGTTTTGCGAACTTCATGGGTCTCTCTCTTGGCCTCAGTGTCCTCTGAGGGTGCGCTTCCAAGATGCGACCGAAAACGATATCCGCTTTTCCGTTCCACGATTGTGAGGCTTTCTGTTCCATTTCCGTGGGGGTTCCGTTCCTCGTGGCGTCCCCTATCTGTGGGGTTTTCGTTCCGTTTCCGCCCTATATGAGTCCCACGTCCGTTCCACCAAATTTAGGGCCTTCATACACCATTGCACCCTTAGTGCGGCGGCTACGCCGCCAGGATTGGGCAGGCGGAGAAAGGGTATGATTAGTAATCACACCCTTTGAGAGCTGAATTATTTGAGTGAAACTTGGTGACGTTCTTTTTTATGAGGTTCGTCGCATCATGCTTCGTCAGATTTCCTCATGTTAAGTCATGAGGGAGCTAAGCTATGAGCGGATCAAATGATGTCAAACTGGCATTCGAAGGCAAAATTTTAAAACCACAAGAACACCGTGGCCAACGATGGTTCTTAGCCAAAGACGTATGTCAGATTCTTGAGCTGCGGAGTGCCAAAGGCGCGACCAGACTATTAGACGACGATGAGGTGTGCTTGTTGCCAACTGCGACAGCAGGAGGAACACAAAACCTTATAGCTGTGAATGAAAGCGGTGCGTATCATCTTACATTTACGTCTCGGAAACCTGTAGCCAAGAGATTTCGGCGCTGGGTTTTTTGGTCCTGGTACGGGATCATTTCTAACAACTGTCTTGGTTGCTTTTGCTGGCCTTGGATTAGTTCGTGCAATTGCAAATACCAAATTTATCAATTTTTTAACCAATGTCGCGGGTCTTACGGCCATGATTGTTGGCGGAAAGGTATTATGGATGGTCGGATTTGGAATGGCAGGAGCAAATATTCTTGGAAACCAGGTCGGAGCATGGTTGGCAATCAGATATGGCGGCAAAGGTATCCGATCTCTGCTGGTTATTATGTCCTTGGCCCTTACCGTCAAGCTTCTAGCCAATCCCGATAATCCATTGTGGAAAATGTTTTAACCTTAATGGTGAATGAATATTGAGAATATCCCCTCTCGTATCCCGTTCGCCCTTCAGCATCGGTAAGATGCGATATGAAGATGTTTGCGAGTTCAGAGTTCACAGCGAAGATAGAATAGATATCAGACCAAGAGCCGCCATAGGTAGCGGACAGGCTCTTGGCTTATGATATTATAACAAATTCTCCAATAAACTTAAATCCCAAGTTGTGCTGAAATCGGGCATTAAAGGGAATGATCAAAAGCAAGGCATTTATGATCCAATATCAATCAAAAAAAATGGTGATATTGGAAGAAATCAGGTTCTTAATTTCTTTATGAGTTATGTTTCAAGGCATGTGAGGCAATCCGAGAGACCGTTCCCGAACTTATGCCAAAAGCTTTTGCAATTTGTTCCAATTTTTCGCCATTTTTTCTTTTTTTGATAATTTCAAGTCGTTGTGATGGTGTGACAAGACTTGGTCGCCCCATCTTTTTCCCTTGCGCGATGGCTCTGGCGCGTCCTTCGGAAGTGCGCGTTCGTATTAAATCTCTTTCGACATCAGCTAAACCTCCAAGGACAGCAAGCATAAGCCGACCCGTGCTGGTAGTTGTATCGGTCCATGGTTCTGCCAAAGAGTAAAACTGAGCTTTTTTTTCGGTAATACTTTTAACTATAGCGAATAAATCAAACGTACTGCGTGCCAGCCGATCAAGGCGAGTGACCACAAATGATTGTCCCTCTTTCAGATTACCGATGAGTTTCTGAAGTTCTGCACGGTTTGCGTCTGCCCCACTAGCTTTTTCACGATAGATTCGACGGCATCCGTAATCTTTGAGTGTTTTAACCTGATGTTCCAGAGTCTGCCCTATCGTACTGACGCGAGCATACCCAATTTTACAACGTGATTTGGATGTGATCATGCAAGTCTAAACTCCTGAAAATACAGAGGAGTTTCTTGCTTTAATCCTGATTTATGCAAGTTACCAAATGGTAGCTTAGTCAGTTGTTATTACGCGAGAATTACTACGCGACAAAAGTCGTTAATGCAACAAAAACCTCAAAATGATTGAAACATTTTAACACAAATATTTACAGAAATCAGGAATAATGGAAATGTCATATACATGGGTAGGTGGTGCTTCAAAGAACTGGGGTGACGCAGCGAATTGGGAGGTAGATGGTTCATCTGCTTCGTCCCCGCCAAATTCCGGTGATACTGTTGATATTAACTCAGATACCAACCCCGTCATTTCGCTTACAGCAGGAAGTAAAGGATGGGTTCAGAGTGGTACGTTGAATGTCACAGGATCAGGCACAGTTACTTTTGATGGAGGCGCAAGTAGCACCGATAGTTTTGGCTCCGTAAATATTGCCAGTGGAGCCACGATAAAACTTGAAAATGGTGCCGATCTCCAGACTAATACCGGGAAAGAAGTGTCTGGTGGCACTGTCATTATTTCCGGTGGTTCTACGCTGGAATGCGGTATAAGCGGGACAACAATACAGTTTGGTCCAGCCGATGCGAGTGGCTCCACGAAAAATCAATTAACCATTCTTGATAATGGTAGCAGTGTCTCCAAGATCGAAAATCTTTCTCCTGGTGATATTATTAATTTCCCAAATGCAAGTTGGAACAATGGTATTCAATTTAAGGATACAGGTGAGAAAGATAGTGGTGGAAACACTATTTATGAAATACTTGATGGGTATGGAGATACCTCTCCGCTTATCTCTTATGTAACTTTAGCAACTGGCATTACGACATCTGATTTCCAATGGGATAATAGTACTTCTTCCATTGTTTGTTTCTTGCCAGGTAGCATGATTCGCACATCCCAGAGGGATGTCGCTATTGAGGATATGCAGATCGGAGATCATGTGACTGTTTTCGATTGGCAAAGAAATGAAGAAGTTTCTCGGCCAGTCGTCTGGGTCGGTAAAGGGCATGCAACAGTACGTCCCGAACTTCCCGATGATGAAGCTGGATATCCTGTTCGCATTTTAAAAGATGCTATTGCTGACGGTGTTCCCTATAAGGATATGCTGATCACCGCCGAGCATTGCCTCTTTTTCAAGAATAGATTTGTTCCGGTCCGTATGCTGGTCAATGGAATGTCTATTTATTACGACAAATCTATTCTTTCTTACGACTACTATCATCTGGAAACAGAGCAGCATTCTGTCATTACTGCTGACGGTATGTTGACAGAAAGTTATTTGGATACCGGTAATCGTTCATCCTTCCGACAGGAAGGGAAAATTGCAACTCTCCGTGGTATTGTAAAAAATTGGAAAGATCACGCTGCGGCACCTCTGGACGTAAATCGTTCGTTTGTGGAGCCTCTATTCCACGCTCTTGAATGGCGTGAAAACAACGTTGTGGGCTGCCTGGTCGCTCCACAAACTTCTGAAATGACCAATGATCCCGATTTGCGTCTTATTACAAAAACAGGCGCGGTAATACGTCCAATGCGTAAGACAGAACATCATTACAGCTTCATGTTGCCACCAAATACAGATGCTGTAAGGGTTATCTCTCATACAAGCCGTCCCTGTGACGTAATTGGTCCGTTTGTGGATGATCGTCGAAATATGGGCGTGGCAATCGGAGAAATACAGCTTCAGTGTGCCAAACAGCAGATCAACATTACAAGTCACCTCCAGTCAAATAAGCCAGCAGGCTGGCATGATACAGATTGGAAAGATTGTGCCTGGACAAACGGTGATGCAGATCTTCCTCTTGAGGATTTTCTCTCGCATGGAAAAATGGGCATTCTATCCATAACTGTACGTGCCGCAGGTCCTTATCTGATCAACACCCAGACAAATTCTGACATGAAGGAAGTGTCAGCTTAATCATTATTATTAAGCAGGATATGATTGGGGCTTTCTCTTATGTGGGAAAGTCCCTTTTTCGTCGCATGATCATTGATGATCCTGTTCATCCGTTTTGAGGAACAGGACATACTGGAATGACAGGCTCTGACGAACCCACCCATGCCGCGTGGCGTGCTCATGTGGATGAGCAGTTTGATGCAATCCATGAATCACTTCGCGCACTTCATCAACGCCAGACACTTATTCTCGAACTACTGACCCCAGAAGAGCGGGAAGGCCCAACTCTGGATGACCTGCTCGCACGCATTGTCACCTTGATTGCCGATCAAAGGCCCGTTCTGCGTCGCATTGACCACACTACAGGCACGGCTCTGGATCTTCTTGAAGGACGTTCACCTCGCACATCCCCGGATACAAATGCGGATGAGGGTGCCGAAGAATGATGACATTCCGGAAAATCTCTGCGGGCTGTAGAGGTCAGGTTATTTCGAATTATTACCTACAAGACATTCCTGACCCTGATATTGATTTTCGTCTGGATCCGACCAAAGCACCAGATAGCGATGGCGCACGTCTGACAAATTACTATACAGGCCGCGACGGGCGTGCGTCATGGCGTCCGGATATGTCGTGGCGGGCGGCTGAGGCACTAGGCATTGATCGCTTCAAGCCACCAACCCGAGAGCAGCTTTCCCAGCTCTATGAAGCTAGACGGGCCGATAATGGGGAGGAATGGTCAGCACACCAGCGTAAAATCAGCGCATATGATCTGACATTGGCCCCTCATAAGTCTGTGACTCTGGCGGCAGAGTTTGCGGAAACAGACGCAGAGCGTGCCGCTATCTGGCATGCCATGCAGGTCGCGAACGACGAGACTATGCGGTATGTCGCCCGTGAACTGGGACTGGCCAGACGGGGCCGGGGAGGGAAGGACGGCGCCGAAGAAGGACATGTTGCGTGGGTAACTTACCGTCATACGACAGCACGACCAACAGTCGAGGCGTTAGACCCCGAGAGCAATCAGACCTACCTGATTGATATGCCGACCGGTGGTGATCCTCATGCTCATTTTCACAACACGATGTTCAATATGGTTGTCACAGATGACGGTCATGTTGGATCCTTGGATACAAAACAGCTCCGATCTCGTGTCCACGAGTTTGGTGCTTACTTCCAGGCTATTCTTGCCCAGGAATTGCGTAAAATTGGTATTGCCCAGACGTATGACGCCAATGAACAGGCAACCGTCATCTCAGCGGTGCCACAGGAAATTTCCGATTTTTTCAGCAAAGGTCGCCGCAACGTCCTGAAAGCCGCTCAGTCCTATGCCTCTGAACAGGGGCTGGAATGGGATAAACTGTCCATCGAGCGGAAGCAGAAAATGCTTTCCATGGCAGGATTAGCTGCCCGATTGGGTAAGGATCTGGACGCTGACGACCACGATATTTGGAAGCGTCAGGCGAAGGAGCTTGGTTGGGTTGAGCAAAGCCTGATGGGTCCAGAGATTGATCCGGGCTTAGATCGACAGCAACGACTTGATCAGGCATGGCGTTTTGTTGCCAGACATCTGGAAAAGGAATTTGAGACGGCTGCGGTCATAGATAATCAGAAACTCCGAACCTATGCCGCGCGAGGGCTCATAGCGACAGGTATTGAGGGTGGAATTTCTGATATAGATGACGTCGTTGACTTGACGGAAAAGCGCGGGATCGAAGTGCGTGGCCAGAAAGTGCAGCTTGTTATCAAGATGAAGGGCGACCGCGAACGGGTCACACATACCGAGCAGATCAGACTGGAGGAAGATCTGGCCATTCATATTGCTCGTGCCGCGGCTGACAGAAGTGGGGCTCTCGGAAAGAAAGCCATTGAGGCTGCCATTGCGCGCTCAGGGCTGGACTTTACCACGGAGCATGGCCAGACACAGCGTCAGGCCATTCATACTTTGGGACAGAGCGGCAGGATAGCCATGCTGACAGGTGTAGCAGGAGCTGGGAAGACTACCCTTCTGAAGCCACTGGTGGACGCGTGGCGCAATGATACACAGGCTAACACAGCAGGAAGGCGCATAATTGGTGTGGCCAATGCATGGCGTCAGGCTGACACCATGAAAGACGCAGGTATTGAGGAAACATATGCCCTTTCTCCTTTTCTGGCCCGTATTGACCGTGGCGATCTCAAGTTGGATGAGCATACCGTCATAGCCCTTGATGAAGTCGGGCAGGTGGCACCGCGTCAGATGTTGCGGCTTCTGGAGCTGCAACGTGATACGGGACTGACCTTACGTATGATGGGTGACAGAGAACAGGCACAGGCTATCGAGGCTGGTGATGCTCTGGAGATCATCAAGCGGGTTCTGGAGCCAGAAGATCAGGCCGAGTTGCTTTCAACCGTACGTCAGAAAACAAAGCGCAATCGTGAAATTGCAGCGCTCTTTCGTGGTGAAGAGCCTAGTGATGAGCAGCTTAAAGCGCTTGAGACCAAGGGCAAAGCCGTCGCCGCCGAGACTGATGCGGATCGTGACGATGACATCAGAAACCGTTTTCATACTGAGGAGGTCAGGCAGGCCATCGAGATGAAGCGCCAGGACGGCAGCATCAGTTTGGTCACCGGAGACCATCAGAATGTTCTGGAGACCATCGCTCAACATTATGTTTCTCGTAGAGATGCCCTGAAGGCTGAAGGTCCTAAGGCTGATGGATCATTCAAGACGATCACTATGTCAGCGCTGACGAACAAGGATGCTGCTGATCTCAGTCTTGCGGTACGTCTGGTACTGCAAAAGCGCGGTGAGATCGGTGCAGACCAAAAGATCATCAAAGCCATAGATCAGCGTGGCGAAGAATATGACATGGCTCTTGCTGTTGGAGATAAAGTGCGTCTGTATCGTCGGGTCTGGGGTGTTGTTGGAGATAAATGCACTTGGGTTGGGAATAACGGAGATATCTGTGAGGTTCTCAGCGCATCTGACAAGGGGCTGAAATTGAGGCTTTCTGATGGGCAGGAAGCACAAGTGGAATGGCGCCGTTTATCAGATCCGCGCTCTCATCGCGTTCTGTTGGGATTTGGTCATGCCATGACAATTGATGCGGCACAGGGGCTTACCTCTGATGAGCATATCAACGCCATGCCACGCGGTGTCGATCTGGCGACAGGGTTCACGTCCTATGTTGCGGAAAGTCGTGCCCGAGGAACAACCTGGACGATGATATCTGATGGTGCGACCTTTGAGGCAGTCAGGAACGGTCGGGCTCTGGGAGATCAGGAACCTATCACGAGTGACCAGTTGTGGAATTATGTTGCCAAGAAGATGGCACATAAGCCCTACAAGGCTCTGGGTATGGATCTGCCTTTTCGGAAGAAAAAAGATCGAGACAAGAGAGTCCGTGAACTCATTGAGATCGGCCGGAAAATAGAGAAGGCCCGTATTGAGGGCCGGGATATTGGGCGTGAGAACCAGATGGCACTAAGAGGCCGCCAGATTAACGCTGCACATCCCGACTTGATTAGTCGGCTTGATAGTGAATTGAAGAAAATACTGGAACAAGCTTCCGAAGTGATGAGCCGTCAGGAAAAAGATATTCGTCATCAATACGCAAAGATCGTGACCATGAAACCTTCCGGCCAATCATCTCCCTCTGTGTCCTGAAACTTGCAACAGGATTTGCTGATGTCATAAGACTTAGAACGTGTAATTCAGGTTCCTATGAATGTGAGCCATAGTCCGAAATTCAGACTTGCTTTCACGGACGTAGAGAATGTGTTTGCATGACAAAGAGGTGAACTGTTGGACGCTCTGCATCAGATCAGGAATTTGCAACAATGATGTACAACTGTCCTTGCCGATCACGATGGGGCAGGTATTCCTAAATAATTTTGACTCATGAAAGGTTTGAGGATGTTGAAAAAAAATATTCCCGTTGCCTTGGCTCTAGCAACCTTGGTTTGTGCGACGATACCAAATGCAATGGCTGATCAGCCAACAACGGAAGCACCAAAAGTTCCAACGAAAAATGAACCGGTCAGCACGCCGATGTCTGACTTGTTGAAAGACGGCCGGGTAGAGGCTGCGATGATGGACATAACTGGGGGAATTTATATCATTGAAACTAATAAAGGTCGTTTCCGATGTGAAGTCGAAAACATGAAGGGAAAACCCGCTACGTCTCAATGCTACGCCATCAGCTGATCGTTTGCTTCATTGATTCAAAGCAAGATCTGGTAATGATGGTATGGGGTCTCCGTCTGCGGCATTCCATGACCACCAGTTGTCAGAACCAAATACTCGCGCGTAGTAGATTTCTTTCTCAGCTTTACGTGCGAGATATTTTTCATCCGTTCGCCCGAATACTTCCATTGGACAGCCCTCCCTTTCTCTGACATCTGTCAAAATGAAGTCTGGCCGGACAAGGTCTCTTGTCGCATCGAAGCGGAGAGGCTTAATGAAGCTCCGTTTCTGATTGACGAGTAGATCTGCGATCTTTGCCTCGAAACGGCTTTCGACAGGAATGAGTTGGTCAGTTGTTGTCATCAGAGCCGCATCAACAACCTGAACGGTACTGAAATTAGTGTATTTTCCCTTTTTTATCGGGTCTATGGTGACGAGGAACAAGCCAAAGACGGACAGCCCTTCCTCATTACGAGAAAATTCTGCCAGTTCCCGTGGATATGATCTTTCCACTCGCTCCCACCTCGACTGTGAAATCGTCATGAACATACGGTAACCGTCACGAATTCCAGCTAATTCGATATTCTGTCCTTTGCCATAAGGATTGGCCTGAGCGCTGCTCAAACGCCCAATCACATACAGTCTTAATTTTTCTGAATGATTTCTAATTGTCCTGTGAGTAGAGTGCAAAATATTCCGATCATCTGATACGACTGGACACAGTACCTAATCCAGCCTGATGCCATGTTGGATCTTGATGTTTCGAGATGTTGCGTAGGCTCGTCTGAGGGCTTTGGAATCAGTTCGGTGTCCATTAAACTGCGGTCGCCAATAGTGCAGGCCGGCACGCTCCCACACGAGGTGCAGCAAACCAAGAGTGGTCATGCGTCTCTGCGTTTTGCCGCCAGATCTTGTTCCTACAGGCGTGGAAGACGGAGCTTGCGAATTCACAGGACTGTTGCGTTTCAAAGAACTGATCAGTTTAACACTGACTTCATGCTCTGTGTCCTCTTTGACTACGCCTTCCACATAAGCAGCCTGCCCGCTTTTTTCGGGGTTTGGTTTATAAAATGGACAGGTTGGCTGGTGATACGGCCCCGTATTTTGCATGCATGCAAAATGATACGTTTCACCACGTTGTTTTATCTGTAGCTCCAGATAACGTCCCTGATGGACGCACAGGCAATGTGCCTTTTCTCCGGGACCTGCTTTGCTATTGTCAGCATGCTTTGCCTTGAGTCGGCGCTGATATCGCTCTGGGTCTGTCTGTTTCCATTCCAGAGACAGTTTCTCTCTACCAGGGAGAACAACAATATCATTCATGCAACGAGCCTTTTTGAAAGTGTGTGTATCTGACGGGCTAGTTCTGTATGGTCAATAGTTTGCGGAATATCGTCCTCAAATCGCTTTTGGGCATCCTTCACGAGATCGTAAACACCCAGCAGAAGCAGCGCCTGCTTACGCGCGATGCCAGGGCGTGGATCAATCGCGCGTTCTATCGCGTCCAGTGTCCCAAGAAGCACACCATCCAGGGGCGGGCGGGGAGAAGGAATTTTTTCATAGCCGGGTTTTGGATTCATGGCCGCGTCACGCAGCATCAGCGAGAAGGGGGTTCTTTCCTCTTCCGGTCGTCGAGAAGGGAAGTTGACCAACGTATTGTCATTCCCTGGAATAGCTTCGACGGAGAGACCGACAGTCGCCTGCGCAATGATCGGAAATCTCCTTCCAATAGCTGCGGGTGTGTTGCCTGCCGATTTGACCTCTGCAACCAGACGCTCAAAGGCAGGTTCCGTTACTGGCGCATGGAGCTCCGAACGATAACTGCCGTTTTCGATGGTTTCCAGCACAGCTCGGGTTTCATCGTCCGGTGCACTGCCATCCAGCACCAGCGGAGCGGACAACATAACAGGTTGCGCTGTACGGATGACGCCTGTTCGTCCGTTGACGGCCGCGAAGAATGTCTTGGAATGGACGACCTTGCCACCAAACATGGTGATCGCCTCGCCTTCAAGAAGGGATTGTAGATCTGCCCATGGAATTCGTGCGACTTCGCGGATTTCTGCACCGCGACCTTCGCGATAACTGCCTGCCGAATTGCCCTCATAGTGAGTGGCTTGTGTGACTTCCACACGGTCTGCCTGCTTTTCGATCCACTCGCGCGTCCTCATGGCGTCCTGCAGACGCATGGCATGGGTCAGATTGGCATTTCCCAAAAGCGTAAATGCCTTATCTCCAATCCGGCTGGTCAGGCCCGGCAGATCCTGAAATCCCAACCAGAACATGCAGTTCAGGCCGCGTCCCATAGCGAGCATCCGGTCCATGCCATCTGTGGCGTAGGCACTCAGTTCGTCGAAGAAAAACTGGTAAGGCGCATCCCCTGATCCGGCCTTGAGTTTGAAGATCTCGGAAGCAGGACCATTGAGGCGGGCACCAAGGAGTTGAGCCATAACAGCCCGCACTGATGCTACGATGATCTTCCCCAGTCCTGCCAGCGTGTCAGAAGAGTTCTCCAGTGACGGCAGGATCACGACCAGAACACGACGGTTGAGCACCACATCACGCATGTCGATATCGCCGTTTTCACATTTGAAAATATGCCCAAGCGAAACAGCGAACTGGGTGAAGATTTTGGAGAAATACATGGTCGCAAAGCCATGTTGCTCAGAAGGACGGCTTTCTTTCTGCTGATTCCATTCCAGCCCGATATCGTAGCCGGGAAGCTCACCCAGATAGGCCTGAAAAGGATAGAGTACATCATCAGGAATGTCTGGAACCGGGATCTTGATGGGCTGTGGCTGACCGGGGCTGCGGACAAGGAAGATCTTGTGTCGGGCCAAGGTTGCCAGCCAACGCAATTCCGTTGCGAAACGGATGGTTTCAATGTTGATGGAGATACCATGCCGATCGCGCATCCAGACCAATGCAGGCGTCAGTGTTCCGATCAGATTGACGGCACGGTCGCGGAAGACGCCGTTGGCATCGTTGGAAACAGGTTCACCCAACTGACTGACCAGCATTTCGCGGATGGCGTCAGCATTGCCTGTCGCAAACGGATTAAACGTATTTGATTCCCGGATGGAGCTGGCGGTCAGAAGATTGAGGGTCAGGAGTTGATCATCCAGCCCGAAGCGTCTGAGGAGTGCTGCGACATCACCATAGACCGTATTGTCGCCTTTCCCATCTATCAGCAGAAACCCAGACCCATGAGAGAGGGGATTGGCCATCAGGGAGAGCGCCGAGGTTGTTTTGCCGGCCCCTGTTGTTCCAGGCATGGCGGCATGCTGGCGGCCGGCATCAGAGGAGAACCAGAGTTGCTGGCCTGTATGCGCATCAGTGCCCAGATAGATGATCCCGCCCGCTTTCTTGGGTTTGCGTGTGCTGGGATCGAGATCATGTGCATCAGGAAGTTCTGAATATCGCGGCAGATGAAAAGGAAGCAACGGCTTGCGGGTAACAACCCAACACGTCAGGAGAAGAGCTAGAGGAAGGGTGAGACCGACCAGGGCGGGGATAAACCAACTCAGCCCGGCCACAATCAGGAGCACAAAGCCTGACGAGGATGTCCGCATTTCCGCTGTAAAACGCTCGAACAGCGGGCGGGTATCACGGTAGGTCGCACCCCGCTTGATTTGTTGATGGCCAAGTGGACCACCAATCTGACGTTTCACCATCGATCAGGGCTCCAGACCGAACGGAGAGTTGCTTTTGGAACTGGTGTCAGATGAGCCGGGTTGGGGCAGACCCACGACTGGCGCGCCTTTTATGGTCGGTGCAACGCCAGCTGTTGGGGCACCCCCTTGATTCAGCCCGGCTCCAGTTGGGCCTGTTCCATCAGGTCTTTGTTGGGGAAGCCCTATACGGTCTGATGCTATTGCCCGTTGCGTATCTCTGACGGTTTCGTTAACGCTTCGCGGTCCTTCTTGACCGTCTGGACCGTACCCGCCTGAGGGAGATGAGGCCCCGATCGGCCCACCGGAGAGCGGCGGTAGCATGGGTTGCTGGGGTATCGTATTTCCGGGATCCTGCATCATGGGCGTAGGTATCTGTGCTGGTCGGGAACCGATGATCACAATGGCAGCAATGACCCCGAGCGCGACACCTGGCGCATAGTTTCTGAGGCAGTTTTTCCATCCAGATGGTGACGCAGCAGTTGGGGACGTGGACGGTAAGGCATGGGCTGGCGGAGAAAGAGGATGGGGCTGAGGGTGTGTCAGATAATCCTTTTTGCTGACAGTCATGGTGTTGGAGTGTCCAACGGTGATGACGATAGGGGGCTGACCTTCGGTTTCAATGGTGATCGTGGTCATCTTGGTTGTCCTTCAGCTCTGATCTGAATTTTTCTGGAGTGTTGCGACAGCAACCGAAACGGTTGGCGTGTAGATCGGGCGACGTGCCTTGCGTTCGGCTTCCCAGTGGGCACGTGCACCGGCTGCTTCAACACGGGGATTGGGGTGGACGTCTTCCTCAGGCCGCTCGTGAGGGAAACCCAGTGAATGCAGAGCGTACCAGAGAGATCGATCTATCAGCTTGACGATTGCAAAGGCTGGTGGCGCCAGAACGCCTGCCTTGCGCCGTGCTTCGGTCAGAAGGGTCATAAGCGCAGTCGTGGTCCATCCATTGCGAGCGCAAATCGTATCGATTTTCGCACTTACACCGGGAACACTCAGCTTTTCGTCGGCAATGGAGATAATTTCGCTGGGAACAGAAAGGGCTGATTTGGGACCCTCTGGTCCATCCAGTCCGGCCTTGCGCAGACTTTCGGATAGCCGACCAAGCAGATCCATCGCCTCAGCCCGATCCTGGCTATGATGAGCGATGAAGGCAGCGAACAGAACGCGTTCAACGGGCGTGGCCGCGTCAAGTCCGGTCCAGTGCATGCCAAGTTGCGCCGTAAACGCCGAAATGGCGCCTGCCTCGCTGAAATGACCGTTCCGATCTGTAGCGAACCGAGCCCGCCATTCATGGGCGTGGAGCGCAGGATCCGCAGGGCGGGGCATTCCTTGGGCTGGAGCCACCAATTTGCTCAGGCGCCGCTCGGCGAAACCACGCAGTGTCGGAAACATACGGGCCTGGACTTCAATCAGTCCCTCAAGGTCAAGGGCTTTAGCGAAGCGACCAGGCGCTGCTCTGAAGATGCATGTGATCCCCAGCGCAGCAATGATGATGGCAACAGGCCAGCGCAATGCGCTGCCCAGTATCATCAAACCGTACCAGAGTTGAATGGCCCGCACATGCTCTGGCGACCACGAGGCTGTTACGAGCTGCTGGCGTAACTGAACGATCGGCTGTGAATGCAGGTGCAGGAAGTCAATCTGCCAGACGAGTGCTCGGATATACAGCAGGGAGATCTCGGCGTGCCAGTTGGACCACACCATGTAGGAAAGTCCGGCTCCGCCAACAATAATGGCAATGATGGAGAACAGGGCATAGTCATCGCTGGATGACCAGGGAGTGCTACTGCTGCTCATGACGCACGTCCTTTGCGGGCACGTACCATCATATCCGTTGCGATGTGGTAGAAACGTCTGAGATACGCTTCTCCGTAACGTGGAGTATGTGAGTGGTAATAGGCGACAGCCTGCCAGAGATCTCCATGCGTCTCGGACAGAGCCTGTCCCAGGATCCAGCTTCCAGCCTCGATATTGGCGCAAACATTGTCTCGTAATGCCGTGTAGGTACGGAGCGGCGTGCTGTGCCAATGCGCTGCGACCTTGCGAACCCAGGTCGAATTGACCTGCATGGGCCCCAGATCCACCGTGCCATTGGAATTGGTGCTCACTATCCCTGGACGCCCGTCTTCGACATAAAGCAGAACGAGGAGAACGCCAGCAGGCACGCGCGCATTGGATGCTGCAGCCGTGAGACAGGCCTGTACACGTTGTCCCTGCACAAAGGCATCGTCCTGTGCTGTCTGGGCGTGCGAGATGCGCGTAAGTCCGAGTGCCAGAAATGTGGCAGTAAGAAGCGAGAGGCTTTTCATCAGCTTGCCTCCTGAAGTGGTACGGGAACAGTCTGTAGACGGGATCGGGCGTTGCCCCAGAGCTCGACTAGATCGTTCAGACGCAGCGTCTCTTCGTTCAGGGCAAGTGTTTCGAAAAGGTCTATGACGCACAGCATCAGTACAGACCATGATCCGGCCCGTATGCCGTGGAGACAGTAGCCCAGTGTGGCCTCAGCATTTTCGCGCACATCCAGCGCAAAACCGGTGCCTGTCAGGTCAAACCAGAGCGCTTCGGCTGCCACGACAATGACAGGAAGATAACCATCGGCACGGGCGATTTCCTCGTGACTGACCGAGGCCTCTTGTCCGGTAGCACGATCGACCACAATGGCTGGACGTTCAATTTCTGACAGAAGAGTAAGGACACCATGTGCGACATCATCAACCCGCACGATGGAAGCAGATATGTTCATGAGTATCTCCGTCGCTTCCATGTCGGGACTGCCGTGCGTCTCCTGCCAATGAGCCAGCGGCGCGCCGTCCGCAGGGCAGCAGGCAAGGTGAGCCCAAAAAACGAAATGGTGCCAAAAAAGACTGTGCCCAGCACTCCGATGATCAATGTTGTCCAACTCCAGTGAACAACTGCCAGCAAAATGGGCAGACAGCTTCTGGCGTCCAGAATAAGAAACTTTACGGGTAAGCCTGTTCCGCGCCACATCAGTCATCTCTCCTTTTTGCCATGAGTGCGGTTTCTTCGGTGATCAGGCCCTGTTCGAGGCGGGCATCGATGGCACGCGCATAGCTTTGGCCATCCGTTTTCAAGACATCATTGATGAACTCGGGCCAGCATTGTGGATCGGTGCGCATCAGCCTGAAGCGCAGGTCGCGGTCAAAGGTCAGGAATTCGCGGATCGCCACACGACCTCCTCCTTTGCGTGGGAGAAGACGCTGGTTCAGACAGAAGCGCATTGATTGGGCCAGAGCGGAGACAAGATTGTCACGTTCTTCACGGGCACAGAGTGAGACAGCCCGTTGCATCATGAGACCCACATTGTCTGCATGGATTGTTGTGCCCAAAATGCTTCCGGTGATCGCGCAGTTGATCGCGGCATCCATGGTCTCGTGATCGCGGCACTCACCGACAATCAGTTCTGTCATCTCCCGACGGGTCGTTCCGCGCACGAATTTCGCAAACGTCATGTGGGGCGGCCGGATCTCGGTCTGGGTGATTTTTGATCCCGTGGGAGACCGGATATAGTCCATCAGGAATTCGACTGGAGATTCTCCGGTTGCAATGTTGCAGTTTGCATCAGGCCGCATGACTTTTTCTTCGGCCAAAGCAAAGGTGAGAGATGACTTTCCTTGCCCGGTTGCGCCACCGATGAGTTTCATGCCCGACGGAATGTCGTTGCTGGCCAAAACTTCAGGTTCGACATTCTGAGAAGCCAGACTGGGCGGTCGGGAAGGAATAGGGCGCATGACGATGTTCACACCCTGTCCACGCATGACTTCGCACGGGGTGAAGTTCACTCGAAAACGCAGGGTTTCTCGCCGGTTGAGTGAAACGGAATATGCGCTATCCAGATCATGGTAGATGGCGAGCATGGACATCCCGTCCTGCGCATACATATGGCTGACAATGTCGGCAATTGCGAAGTCATCTGTCGCGCCACGTGTCGCACAGCGAACTTTCCCATGCACCAGAATGGTGACGGGATGGCCTGTCTTGAAATCGATACGGGAGGCGCCCAGCCGGTAGGCCCATTTCAGAAGGTCATCCAGTCCTGGCGCATATTTGCGGCGTTCAACCACCCATGTGTAGCCGGAACGCCCTTCGTTTTCCCAGGTTTCGCGTTCTTCAGGGGGAGTAATGATGACGTTCATCGGCAGCGCTCCGGGTAAAGAGGGGCAGAGAAGCCATATCCACGATCACGACGTAGCCCGCGAAGACCAGGTTGGCTGGTGATGCGCACAACACGATCCCCAACATGCAGGGTGTCGCCACCACCGACCGATGCCTTTTGTTCAAACACCACATGGGGTTCTTCAACTCTGCCGCTGGCCAGAAGAACCCGATAGCGGGCCATACCTACGATATCGCGCTGAAGGCGGGACAGGTCGGAGAGAAAAATCTCCGTGGCCTGCTTTTCTCCGGCAGCCCAGCCTTCCGCAACCCAGTCGTTCCAGTATCCCACTTCCTTTCTGTTCATGGGAAGAGCGGCTGCGGCAGGATGTTGTGGCTTGCGCCATGATCTGACCAGATAGGTTCGCCAGTTGGGCGGAGCTGATGTCAGCTGTGCTTCTCGGGTAATTTCAAAAACACATTGAGTTTCATGCGCGACCTGACCTGTGCCGTTGAGGGCGAATGCCATCTGGGCCTCGGTGACGATTGGGGGCTGCATAAGCGTCTGACCGCCCCCGATGGGCAGGACAAGGGAGCGAAAATCAAATGTCGCATCCAGTGTATCTTCATAGCGGCGCAGCATTTCATTGATGGCGAAACTTCGTGCTGCAAGCCCACCCTGAGCGCCATAGATGTGAGCCGCTTCCTGCAACGCCTCCTTGCGTCCGGGTTTTAAGCCGTCAGATCCTTCATCATTGGGGCGCGTGTTTTGCAGGGCTTCAAGAGACAGTGGCCGATCACCTCCAACAATCTTGTCGAGTTCCTGAGCGCCAGTAATCGGCTTGTTGGTCGGATTAGCCAATGCCGGCTCAGCCTGTTCAATGTCGTCGGCCGCTGGTTCTGGGGGCTGAGGCATTGGAACAAGAGTGCCATTGGGAGCTGGAGGTGGTGCGCTTGTCTTGAAAGGAATAAGGCGCCCGTCGATATGCGGTGCCTCCTCAGCCAGACCGGGCCGAACGAAGGTTGCCAGCATCGTGCAGGCCATAAGTGTGTAGTGGACAGTCTTACGCATGATAGACCACCGCAATCTGATGATGGAGGGGATCGACCTGAACTGTGGCCGCATCACCGGCCTGATCACCGAATGATCGGAGAATATCGAGTACCGCAGCTACACTGTTTGTTTGGACGGGAATATCATGGCTTTTGCCAAATATGGTTACAGTATAACCGATTTCCTTACCGAGCTTACGGACACCAGCATTCAGTGGTCCTTTCCAGACAAACCATATCCGACGATTGATATCATCAGGAGTGCTGGACTGGTCTGCGACGGGGACAGATGGTGAGGCATGAATCGTACCCAGTTCACGCAGATCCGCAGTGGTACTCGAATTGGCGCGTTGCAGCGCCAATTCCGGATTGGGCATGCCGGTCGTTTCAATAAGGCCGGATTTTATGTGCCCTGAACAGGCTGTAAGCCCGATAGTGAGGGTTGCGAATAGAAAGGAGGTCTTTTTCATGGTCAACTCCGTTTATGAAAACAGAGTGAGCCTTCATGATGCGACCAGTTTAAAAAAAATGGGTTCCAGAGGATTTAATCCCGCAAAAAAAGGCGTTAGAGCCTGTTAGCACTTAAAATTCTTTCTATCTTTTATAGATGGAAGGAGGAGACGGAACAGTCACTTTTACAGACAAGACATGGTCGTTCTGTGAACCTCTAATTGAGGCTGTTCGGCCGAGGGGTAAGACACTGCCACGGGATCTGCGGCGCACGATAGCAGCGATTTTCTGGCATCATGAGAACGGTGCGAAATAGCGGACTATCCCTGCTGAACTGGGTCCGTGGTGGCGGGCGGCACAACTTTTTATCCGCTGGCTCCAGATATGCTCGATATCCTTCCCGCCGTTCCTTAGTGGGTGGGGGCGGACAAGGCACATTTAAGGGGAGAGAGCGTTGTCTTCTCTCCCATTTTCTATGAGCCTGAAATAAGAGCTTTACAAATGGTAGATTTTAGCTATATTTTGAACGATGAAACAGATAAGGAGACCAGATTTCTCATCCCTCTAACGCCTGCCACATAAGGCTGTGAACAGCCTGCAAGACATCCATTTAAAGATGGACCCCAGATCAAAAGCAAATCCTAATGTGATTAGCTAAAAACAATCATATAATCGAATTGTTTTCTGTAGTGGATACAGGAGGCAAGGAAACATCATGACATCTTCAAATGCAATCTCTCAGGTCAACCTGAAAGTTAATACCCAACTAAAGGAAAACGCTTATGCGACATTAAAAGAACTGGGAACAACACCAAGCGATTTCTTCAGAGATATTCTCGAATACGTTGTGAGGGAAAAAAAATTGCCGATAAAACGGCTGACGGTATCCGACGAGGATGCCGAGTTTTACGCGCTTGTCCGTGAACGATTGAAGAATCCGGGCAAGATTCATAGGAATGTTGATCTTGAGTCTCTACTCCGTTGATATGTTGGATGCGGCCAAAAAAGAACTGGCCGCACTTCCTAAGACAGAAAACAATCAGATTATTAAACGTCTCATTAAGCTACAACATAACCCTCATATCCCGGCTTTAGCCCTGAGCGGCAATTTAGCTGGATGCTATGAAATCAAGCTGAGGACCGCTGGAATACGCGCCGTTTACAGTGTTGATGATGGAAAGATGACTTTGTTGGTCATAGCCATTGGTAAACGAGAGCGGAAACAGGTTTATAAGACAGCATCAGATCGATTTAACGAATGACATAACAGAAAAGCCGGTAGGAAATCCTACCGGCTTTTCTGCGAAAAAAAACATGAGTTCACACGTCTATTTAGTACATAATACCGGAGACGCATTTACCGGATACAGCTGAATAGGACCTAGATTTCTGGACGCTTATACACATCGCTGCAGCGAGAAATTGGATCAAGTGCTAACAGGCCCTAAGGAAAAGATATAATCATCCCCGTAGAGCCAGTGTTTTTATTCGGCAGCAATAGGTATATCGTTATCATGATCCATTGAACGAACTCTATCGTGAACGCCAACGGCAATCCTGCGGCCTTCAAGAATTTCCTTGGCGAGATCATCAATCACGCCTAACTCTGCTTCTTCTGCCGACAGACCTGTTTCGTTAATGCGAGCATGCCGTCGTCGCGTGATTTCGCCTATCGCGGATCCATCGGGAAATACTACAGCGAGATACCGCAATGCCATTTGGGAGCCTATGGCGTTGAACAATCGTGATCTAAGTGCTGTATCTCCAGGGGTGGAACTAAAACTCCACAACTCAATAGGGCCGAGAACGTTGATTAGCTGAACTTCATACATCCCTTCAGCGGCATTGAGCTGCAAAAAGAAGGGAGCGCCATTCCGACCCGGGCCAGGGAGTGCATTTCTGACGATCCATGCACTGGCCGTGGTTAATTCCCATCGTGATATCAGTTGCTCAGCGTCTTTCCCATCGCCCTTTTTAAGCACCCAACGCCCCGTACTCTGTCCCATAAGATCATCAGAAAAATCTCGTGGACGTTGCGAAATAAACCCAAGCTGGACGCCGTGTTTTCGGCCTTCACGTGCGTCTCTTACTGCCTGTGCATTAACTTGTGGTGCCGATTCAGCACGATGCCATTCGTCGTAATCAA
Organism: Acetobacter sp. DmW_136; assembly: GCF_008690365.1. Classification (NCBI taxonomy): domain Bacteria; kingdom Pseudomonadati; phylum Pseudomonadota; class Alphaproteobacteria; order Acetobacterales; family Acetobacteraceae; genus Acetobacter; species Acetobacter sp. DmW_136. The sequence continues at coordinate 24,567 of NZ_VHON01000001.1, read as the reverse complement.
GGCGTTTGACCGCCTCCTTCATTTCCGTGAAACGCGCGAGGTGATAATCTCGCATTTTGGAGGGCATCACGGGTTCATCGGCATATTCTGGATGAAGGAAAAAGTTTCGCGCAATGAGATGTCGGGCAAGCATATACATCAAAGCCGTCTGACGATCGGCTGCCGCTGAGCCTTTGGGAGCAACTTCTGCTAGATCAATCATGATCACACGGGCATCGCCCAGATCGAGTTGGGTTGGGGCCGCTAATGTCGGAAAGTTCTTGATGACATTCATGATATAACGATCAAAAACATCAATTAGGCTTTCCCCTGTTTCAATCCTGATTTTTTCGTAACGCTTGGAAATTTCGGGTGTTCTGGCGGCTCGCAGCAGATCCTGCAGGACTGGCACGGCATGACGTTGAGCAATCCCGGCCATTCTGTAGTCGCCAACGTCAATCAAGGCGTCAACGACATCTCGCCACCAGGTTGGATCCTCTTCTCCACCGTGATGTGGCAATGTCAGGTTATGATGCTGGATGGCAGCATCAACCATAGGCTCAGTTCCGGGTCGGTAGAGTTTGGGTTCACCTCCCGAAACGTCCGTGCACAGGCGGTATGCCTCATCAATCACGTCCTGTACAAGATGATCCATCCCTTCAAAGGGGGGCTTGCCCAGCGGAGTTGCAAGCAGGGAAATAAAGTTTTCAAGGAACACGCGCTCCAATGGGAGCGGGTATTCAAGTCCCAATTGAAGGTCAAAGACGTTGACTTCATAACCTTGGGTTTTCTGCATTTTCAGGTAAGCCGCTTCATGAGCGCGTTCTTGTCCCAGCGCAGCTTGCAGCAGTGAGACAAAACCCTGACCGCCGGGGCCAATATCCACTTTCCCGATGAACGGCAGTTTGGCACCGTTTCCCGAAAGAGCTTCTGAACTTAACACAAGACCAAGATTGATTGTGTTGCTCATCACGGTCTTTCCCCCACCGGGCGGCGCAACAATGATATCAACAATTGCCTCTCGCAGTCCTCCCCCAGTCGGATCGAAAGACCAGATTGACCCATCGGGCCTGCGGAAAAGAATACTCCCCCGTTGCCATGGCGATGCGCTTCGCACCCATGGCATCATGGTAAAAGCCTCGCCTAAAGGTGCGAGTGAGGGATTGGCGGTACTGCCCAGAGAAAGTGTTGGCACCGAGCCCATCGCTGCCTCCAAGGGGTCGCCACTAACCCGTGTTGTCTTACAGTTGCCCCATCCTTCAATCGCCTGTGATAAAGCTGAGGCCTGACGGCGCAATTTGGCATCCTCACCTATGGGAGCCCATGTTGCGGTCGTCATGCGTAGGCGAACGGAATTGTGGTTTTTCTTTTCCCGCATTGTCCTCAACGCGGCAAATGAACGGCGGATATCTTCGTTTCCCGGTAACATTGCCAGAAAACCTGCGCCGACCTCCTTCAGGGCGAAGGCGGCTCCACCACCGCTTTCCAAAATCATCGCACTGCGCCACGGGATACGCTTGCGTCCAAGGGTCGCTGACAATTCCGAAAATGGACGCGGATCTTCAGGTCCGAGTTCCATATCGACCGGCGCGTAGCAATAATCTCCGATGTTGACCAGTTGACCGCCTATGGTATCGGCATCCGCATTGAATATCTGGTCACGGATGGCAGGCCAGAGTTCCCCCTCAGGCAGAGGACCTTCCGCATCAGGGGTATCAGGCAGACGTGGCATAACACGGTCGCCTATCAGGCAGGGCTTCCACTTTGAAGCTGCTGTTTCGCGATAAACAATTTCACGCGTGATGCGCAGAGCTTCATGCGGGTTGATGAGAGTGCAGGATATATCCAGACCATTCAAAGCGCCTTCAATGCGATGCACAGCTGCGGTGTGCCGTGCCAGCATGATTTCGCTGCGCAGGGCAAAGCGTTGGGTATCTCCAATATTGGGAAACGCTTTTGCTGTTGCGGCCTGTTCTTCGGAAACCTGTTTGCGTTCTTCACGGCTCAATACACCCTTGCGTGTCCAGAGCACATAATACGCCACTTCTGAGCGCATGACATTTGGCCAACGCTTGCTTCGTTCACCAAGGAGGTCATTAAGATCCAGGCCCTGTCTGGCGGCAATGGCACGGCAGGATCGGAGACAGAGTTGATCAATTTCCTGCAGAGCTGTGTCAGGGTCAGACAAGTACCATCCGACCAGTGCATGTCCTTTTTCTTCAAGCACACCCTGGAGTTCGATCCGCTGTTGCTCTGCCAACTCGGCAATTTCCTGTCGGGTGCACATCCGACGTAAACCGTTAATACGCAGCACAGAAATATATTCACCACGTTTGGTAACCAGATGATCATCGTGGGTCGTTTCAACGTCACAAAAAGACTGCAACGGTTGACGGAGTGAGAGGCTGAGGCCTGCAAGAAGGGTGGAGATGTAGCCTGCCATTATCTGAACCTGTCAGGAGTTTTGAGGAAGAAGGCGTAAGCGCGCTTCCAAAATATCGGGATAGATGTCATCAGCACCTTCGTAGAGACGACCCAGCGGTAAAAGCCTGAGATTTTGGCTCAGATAAGTCAGTCCTTGGGTCACCCCTTTACAGGATGTATCTGCCATTTGAAGTGCGATACTGACGTGGGATGGTGCTGAGGACTGCAGACGCCGGAATGTCTCATCCGACCTTGCCAGCAAGGTGCGAAATGTTTGTGCTGCGGCGATACCTTCGGGAGATAACATTCCTGGCTCACGCCCCATGGCCAGAGTTGTGACGATCTGCGTCCATTCACGCAATTTTTTACCGCATGCCCTATAGAGAGCGAGATGAGCATAAGCTGTCAGGGCCAGGATCTGTCTTTGCTCGAATTCGGGACACCAGATCAGGATGCTCTCCCGATCTATGGAGGGACGGTTCAGGGATTGTAACAGGTTGCAGGGATGGCATACGTGCACGCCTGAACCGCCCCATGAAAAGCTGGCCCCGCCCAATGGGAGGCCACAGCATGCGCAAGTCGTGGTGCCAGCTTCTGCCTTTACGGGCTGAAGTCCTACAAAGGGATGGACGCAAAGGCAGAAGTCCGGCTGTGTCATGACCCTGTGCCTCAGTTACCGCCAGTGAACTGGTAGGCCTGCGCCTGGGTGCCGACTGTTGCCTGACCGCCAGAAGCAGTATTGGCAGCTTTGTTGACCCACTTGGGTCCGGTTGCAAACAGACCGCAAAGAACCAGTCCGGCAATCCCCATGCCAATCTTGCCAGGGGTACGGGTCTGCTGGTTGCGGCTTTCCCACAAAGCCCAGACGCCAGCGATAAAGCAGACAAAAGCAAGCACGTACATCACTGCGGCGGCAACCGTCCCACCGGTTGTCAGCCCTTCTTGAGACATGCTTTGAATCTGCTTGCCCAGTCCATCACCAGATGACTCCACCGCCTGTGCGAAGGCATGATTGGCTGCCAGTGCCAATGTCACGCCACTGACGGCTGCCAGTCTCGATGTGCGACCGATCAGAGTGCGAGTGGACGGTGTTGGTTTTTCAATGAGTGCGTTCATTTGTTTTGCTCCGATTGTCATGACTCTGGGGTGATCCCCACGATTGAGAAAAGCTGTTCATCATGCGACGGAAAACAGGTTCTTTTCTCCGTCAGCTTGGCCAGTAGCTAAGCAGCCAGTTTGCTTCCTTGACCGGGTTGAGAAGAACCACTCCCAAAGCAAACTGACAAACAAGACCCAGCTTGCTTCGGTTGTTCTTGCCGGTCATGGCGCCTTGCCAGGAGAGAAGGGCGAAAAAGGCGACCCACGCACCGAATGTTTCGAAAAACAACGAGAAATCTTTGACAATTTCTATGATGGCGTCGTGTGGTCCTGCCCCTGCGATCGGTGACGTGCCGTCTGTATATCCCGTGGGGGATGCAGATTTCAGGCTGACCTGAACATTCAGTTTTGCGGATGTCGCGGATTTCGTCAGTATCCGATCGAAGGCTGCAAAGGCACCTGAGAGGACAAGAGACAGGTAGGGCGCCCATGGTTTGCCAACGAAAGGATTCTGAGGCTGGCTCTGCTGCCACATTCCCCATACGGCGACAATGAAGCAGTAGCATGCTGCGATATAGCAGGCCGTGGGGAGAAGCCACGATGCACCGATGGCAATATCATTGAGAAAATTGACGAGCCCTTCCACGTCATTCTCCTCAGTTGATCAGACCATGATCAGTCTTGATCACCCAATTGGTGCCAACCTGATAGATGGATTTCACTATCCCATACCCCCTCAGGTTGGTTCCTGGTTCAACTTCAAGCTGACTTTGTTCTCCTGCGGGTGCGTTGTCGTCCTGGACCATCCCCAATAACGGAGAGGCAGAAACAATCCGGTAGTGCGGTATCCAGTTATGCGGCGGACGTGGCGCAACCGGGAGTGTCTGAGCTTGCTGTGTGTGGGCAAGTGGGCCTGCGGAAGAAGGAGAGGGTGGTCGTTCAGGTTGAGACATGGCGGCAGCGAGTGCACATTTGGCCTGATCTGCGGCGTCTTCTCGCGCAGTATTGGGAAGATCAGTGGCATCTGCCACGGCTTTGCGGGCTTCCAGCAGGGCAAGGCGGCGCAGGAAATCGGCGCGGGCTTTCTGTGCCTCATCACGTTCGAGCTGCAATTCCTTCCGCAGGGCGGCAATTTCTGTTCGAGTGTTTTGAACGAGGGCTGCTTCCATTGTTACAAGCTGCAGCACATCGACCTGGTCTTTGGGGCTCATGGGAGCGGCAACCAGATGACGTGCGGTCTCAGTCGCAGTCTGAGGCGTCAGAGACTCAGGAGGCGCCTCGTCGGCATGAGTTCTCGCGGCCTGCAGTCCAGACGGCGATGGCACAGACGGGGAGGCCTGGTTGCTATTTTCTGGGCTTTTATGGCGCGGGCCAGCCGCGAGCATTGCGCTGAGGTCATCAGATGGAGCCGCGTGCTGAATGCTATCTGATGCCTGCGGTGTGGGGATGTCCTGTGACTGGGGAGGTGCAGCAGATTGTATTTTTTTGGGCACAGGTCGGGACTGTGGGGAAGCCACCATGCCGACTTCCTGTCCTGCTTGCTGCATGACGGGAGATGTGGAATGGAATGCCCACCAGCCTGTGAGCAGCATGATGAAAGCGCCAGCTGCCCCGCCTGCCAAAAGAACTCTTTTGTCTGAGAGCTTTTCCCCTATTGCTGTCAGCCCCTGTTTCTCGACAACGTCTTCCGTTTTTGGCTGAGGTGGGTTCTCTGGTTCAGGTGATGTCTCTACCTGCTCTGGTGCCTGAACCAGGTTATTGGGGCGGAGATGGCGGATTGTGCCTGTATCATCCTGCGGAAATGCAAAATGACGGGGTTCTGCTGACATGATCCTGTCCTTTGTGTTTGAAACTGGGGACAGGATCACGGATCATGATGCGACAGGATTGAAAAAAATCATGGCTACTGTTTAGCTGTCACATTAGCGGTAAACACGACACCAACACTGACATTGGCGGCGAGATTAACCCTGGGCTGGGTTGGCATCTGTTGCATCAGGGCACTGTTGATCTGGCTTGCGGCCTGACCCGCGGCGACACCTAACTGTTGAGGAAAATTAAGGCGCTCAACATAATTGACGTTCCCCAGACCTCCAATTGAGCCAACCGTGTTGGATGTGGTCTCAAGTGCGGATCCAAGTCCCTGTACGAATGCTGCTGCTCCGGGAAGCAGAAAGCGTTCGACATAAAGTTGATCGACGCTTGATGCCACAGCCGCTTCCATTGTCTTGGGCGCGACAACCATACCTGTCACCGAGAGGGTTTGGCCCTTATGCATCACGGAACGCACGGCGAGGACAAGGCGATTCATATGACCTCCCGCACGTGAAACTGAAGCAATCATTCGGTCTCCGGCAATAGGTCCGGAATCAGCTTCCAGAATGACATCCCCGTTCAGATCACTGTTTGTCGCGGTGACAGTATGGGCATAAATGCCCCGACCGGCTGGAATCAGAATCTTATTCTGGGCGGAAGTGGAATTGCTCGCAGCTTGGGAGAGTGAATTTTCAGGAGATTTGGATGTGTTGGCCTTAGATCTTGCCGATGGTTCATCTTTGGGGGTCAGCTCGTCTTGTGTGTACATGACGGACGTAACCGGCATATGAGGTGACAGGGTTTTACGTAGATCAGCAATAGCGTCAGCATAGAGTTTGTTTTTGGGGTTTCCCCCTTGCCCATCTGCAGGTGCAACAGCATAGGCAGGAGAGGTCTGAACTGGAGGTTGTGCGGGGATTTCCGCAACCTGTGGAGAAGGCGGGGATGGAAGACGCTTTGCCATTGAAGGATCTTCGTCTTGCCCGACTTCCCCCACTTCATGAACGGGCTCAGGCGGGTTGGCTGATTTGCCAGGAGCAAGATCAGGCGTGTAGGACTGTCCGGTATTTTGGGCCGTGGTTGCGCCTTCCTCTAAGTCTTGTTTACGTAGTTCTTCCTGTTTTGGCGTCGCGTTCAGCCCACCGGGGAGTGGATTGACTGCCTGAGTAACGCCGGCATTTGACTGGGGCATCTCTCGATGATGGATGGAACTCAGAGCGAGTACGCCAATCACCAATGTGCCGACCACACCGCCGATCATGAACAGCCGACGGTTGCCTCCTTCACCCGCACGGCTGAAGATCTGTTTGAATTTGAACGCCATTATTGCGCCTCCCGGATGCTGGCGGATACGGTGCGACCTGAATCAGATAAAAGGACATAGGGTGTTTCATGAAAAGCATAGATGGTGTAGCCACCTTCGCCATGTTCAGAACTGTCCCAGGCGGGCGTCATGAGGACGAGTTTCGTGCGCAGATACATTTCATTGCCAATTTTCCAGGCACGCACATCATCTGGTGAGACACCTTCAACACTCAATGGAACAGCGGCAGCTGGTGCAATGCCGCTGAGCATTGCGTTGAGATAAGGATCTCCTGTTGCTGGAGCACCGGGACGTGTATCAATTTCTACCTTGGCGTTTGGACCATCACCGGCAACGCGGACGGTCAGGTTGTCATCATAAGATCCTCTTCCTGCCAGCAAGAGGAAAGAGATGGGCTTGGGAGCATCCTTTAGCGTTACCAACAGACCGCCACGTGGTTGCAGTGAGAGCGGTTGAATGTTGATTGTATTGCTCCCTTTGTAAGGAACGCAGACATAAAAGCCTGATGTCTGCACGGCTGGAGACCCGTTTTTATCAGAATTGCCATTTGCCGAAGCACCACAATTGGTCCCGCCTGTAGCATTGGCTGTCATGCTTCCGATATTCCACGCAATCGGCCATGGCTGGCCCGTCCGATCGACGAAAGACAGCGCAGTAGGGTAGCCTTTGGCAGTGAAAATAATGCTCGTCTGTTGACCGGGTTGGAAAGATACACGGATGGCCGGGCGTACATTGGGAGAAGCCATTTCTGTTTGAACCGCTTCCTGAGCGCGATCAACCTCCTTGAGACGTTTGCCCAGGCGGAGAATTTCTTCTGGTGTCAGAGGGATAGCGTCGTGTTCCGCCTGCTGGCGCGCGATCTGGTCAGGATCGGGCATGCCGGTCATCTGTGTACCGGGTCCAGTTGGTTGCGTCTGGGCATGAGCCACAACTGACATAAGGGCAAACGGAAAGAAAAAGAGGGATTTCAGTATTTTCATGGCCTTAATTCCCCATAGGACCAACAACAAGTTGGCTGATGGCCAGACCATCGGGATGGTCCATATCGTCAACACGATCTATGACCATGGTCGCCATGAGCGTCTGGGTGTTTTGTTGGTTCACGTTTTCACAAGTCTGGATGAAAGGAAACTGAACCACGTAGTGAACATGACCGTTCACAACCTTCTGGTCACGAATGGTTGCCGCACGTGTAGGCTGAGCAAAACACAGAAGTTTTGCCTGTTTCAGTTTATCAAGATTACCCGCTTTGATGAATGAACGTGCAAAACTGTTCCATCCATCAATGGTGTAATGCGCTCCAGAAGTATTCAACTGCGACGGATAGTCGCGATAGTTGATGTTATAGGGCGCTATACCCCAACGTACAACCCACGACAGCAGTTGATCCTGTCCAAGAATGGGACTGTCCAGTGGTACAGCAGGCCGTGGCGGGTTCTGCCCGTCAACATAAAAGAATTTCGGTCGTGGCGGATTTGCCCAGATATAAACATCATGAATCACAAATACGCACAAAAGTGCAGACAACGTAATATTGACCCAAAGGGATCTCTCGACAACACGCCCCTGAAAATCCGGGTCACTTAAACGCCGGAGAACGTCTGGTTTCTGCCGTTTCATCGTGCGCCTCCAAGGAAGACGCTGACAGCCCCTTTATAACCTTCCATCGATCTGTCCTTTGCAAAAGTTGATAAGGACAACGTGAAGGTTTCAGATGCGACCAGATGTTTTTATTTTCAGATCAACGTTATTTTTTTATGCTGTAAGATCATACGCGGCGACCAGACCACGCAAGCGCCGTGATTTGCGTGCACGGCGGCTGAGCCGACGCAGTTTACTGTTCGTCCAGAAGCGTGCCCCTTCCATAACACTGCAGTGACGGCGGAAAATTCCACGAGATGTAATATACTCAATTGCATTTTCATAGATAAAATAAACAAGTTTTTTGCGTCGGGATTCAGGAATGCACTCTTCCAGACTGGCGTGTGAGCGAATGGCATCTGACGTCAGGAGGAAATCCTGCGCGATGACATGATGGCTTTGAAGTGCGAAATAACGATAAGCGCATTCAATATTCGCTGCCTCATTCCAACGGATCTTATCAGATCGTTCCATGCAGGTAATTGTCACAAGATTTCTGCAGCACCGCACTCGGTAAGTGCGTCCCCGTAACTCTTCGCGTGTGAGCACACTGGCCTGTGCCCATGTCAGTATTGTCTTTTTGTTAGACTTGAGAGCGCTGTTTCGTAATTCTGTTTTATGTTTTTCTGCTGTCTCACGTGAGACTTGTGTTCGGGCAGGGAGCCCTAATGCTCGACGCTTACCAGAAACACTGGAGCGGGAGCGCTTAAGTTCTTTTGCGATCTCATCAGCTTGTTCGCCTCTAGTCCACATTTGACCGAGGATAATCAGTTCTTCTCGTTGCCAAGCCTTTTCCCGATTTGGCACACGATAACCATGCATGACGGGCGCTTTGTCCCAGTCTTCATAAGCAGCTTGCGCCTCCTCAATTGTGACCCCAAGCAGTTCTGAAGTGAGAGTAAAATCTCGTGTCAGACGCATGACCTTTCTGATCATCGGAATGGAAACAGACTGAGGAATCCAGAATCGATCTTTTCTCGTGATGACAGCGCAATCAAGCATGACCTTATTCCGTCGTTTGATGAGTGATCACCACGAAATAACACTGCAGCTGCCTATGAGGTCAACAGATATAAACGGAGTCATAAGATCCTATCACAACAGCAAACGTGTACAGGGTCGCAAAAATCATGATGATATACTTTGGCGTTCAACGTTGCGGCTGAGCGTTGCAGTTAACTATCCAAATGAGATAGTTCTATTAAGTTGTTGTTTATTCATGGGAATATATTTTGCTGTGCATAGACGAGTATCGTTGCAGACAAAAAGTAAGGGCCACTTTTGGGGATATAAAAACACGATAGGAGATCGTGTGAACGCACATAAACGTGATTGTTATGGCTCGTAATTAATTATTCATAGTCGTGAGGACAACGGCAATCATCCTGAAAGGACTACGTTGTGGTCCAGCCTATAGCCAGCCCATGATTGAAATGGATGCACAAAAAACTCTAAAGATCACCCGAGAGAGTACAGATCTATCCTGAATACTAATTGTTTCCAGATAAGAATTCTGCCAGTGACTTGTAAACACTGGCAGAATCTATAACAGCCCAACGACATCATGATGATTCAAATGGAGATGTACCTGACGCTGTGCGAAATAAATATTCCACTGTCGAAAGCATCTCGTTAACAGAGCTAATCTGACCACACGCAATTATGGACGCAGCTCGCCGCTCAAGATCAATTTGGTCTTTTTCAGTTTCTGGGTCTGTTTTGAAGAAGAACGAAATCGGTGCCTGTAATGCTTCCGCGAGTTGATATAACGTTTGCATTGAAGGGTTTTGTAGACCTGCTTCAATAGCAAAAATCGAAGAAAATGGTACGCCGGAAATACCTCTCAGTTCAGATCTTCCCAATCCTCTAACTATTCTAAGGCTCCGGACACGTCGGCCAATCATGATGAGAATTTCAAGCGATCCCGGTACTTTAAACCCTGATTCTGCAGCAAAAACGGCAGCCGTTTCTTCAATAGCTGGATTCGTTGGCTTTCCCATCTCCGACAATGTTTTCATTAATCTCAGCAGGTCGGGCTTGGACGTCTCTAATGCTTTAGCGGCTACTGCAAGCGAATCAACATCTTCTTGTGTCAAAGGGGGAGGAAACGGTTCCAATGCTCCACCATGCGGGGGCAGCACATGGTCGAAATCAAGTTGTAATGCTTTTGCAAGTCCGAAAAAAGTGCCAACGGAAAATGGTTTGCCAGTTTTCTGACTTGTCCTGAAATACTTGATTGTACTTGTATGGATACCAGATAATTTCGACAGGGTCGTGGGGGTTATACCAATACGTTTGCACTGTTCAGTTAAAGTTGCGCTGATGTTTCGGTACAAAAGCCCATCTTTAAACAGTTTCGTGTTGGCCTGCGTCTCTTTCGGTTTCTTAGACATTCCATAACTCTTTCTCGGCAGGCGTCCCGACCGCCATAAGATCGGGAACAAAACACCACGCTCATGGTGCTTTCTAGTAATGCGTAACGTCCTTTCGTTCGTTAAACTCCATGTCAGTCAATACCAGTCAATATGTATATATTGATGGTTAATTCGTCGTCATACAGTTTCTGGTCGCATCTTAACGATTTTCATATGGTTTCGAAGGAGAGAAACCTATGATTATCCCTGCTATCTGTCTTGCGATCAGCGTAACGACACCAAATAATCCCCGTCATTCGATGTTCCATAACGCTGCATTCCAGCTGGTGCAGCCAAATCAATCGAAAAATAAGGACGAGCAAGTCCATTCTATTCCATCAAACCGTGATCAACCGACTGAAGAGACTGTTGAAAAGCCCTTAGCCGAAACTGGAACCGGGGAAATTAAGTCTCATCGTAGTCATTTTCGTCGTGTCAGCGGCTTTGGAAATGAGGTGCCTCTAGGCTTTGCCGTTCGTCAGATTGTCCCATCTGGTGTGCGCGTGAGTTTTGGAGGGGATATTGATACGACCCGACTGGTTAGTTGGGCAGGCGGAGACACATGGAACCGGGTGCTGGCCGCGACAGTTGCGCAACTCGGATACTCCATCGATGTTGGCCATAACTCAGTCAGGATTATCACAAAAAAAACTGTTTCGTCGCATGATGAACGGTGACGCTGGCCTCATTCAGGAGGCAGATCATGGCACAAGCGTCATTACAGAAGACCCAACGCGACCAAACTCAGCACGGCGATGTGCTGATGGCAATCGAGAATCTGGCAAGGGATATCGCGCAACAAGGACGTGATTATACTCTGCAGCGCCTGCAGCAACCAGATATCCGGACATTATGGGGCAAGACACTGGATGTTGTCCCACCCGAATACTGGAATGAACTTCGTCAGGCGCTGGATGAACTTGCCGGTCCACATGGCAGTCTCTCTGGTTTATTGACGCCTGAATCCCAGTTTACCAGAGGCGTATTTGGCCGTGCCCGTGTTGAAACACTCGTGCGACTGCTTGCTCCTGAACGCTTGCAGACTTTGGCCAATCTTATTCCCTCTCACGCAAAGATAATCCCATGAAAGCAAGGTCTTTATGCTTTCCTATGGTCCTTTGTCTGGGACTGTTGGCTACCCCTGCGTTTGCTCAACAGACCGAGCAGGGAAGTGTCGGATGCGCCGAGTTAACTCAGGCGGCCGCAAATGCAATCAACCAGCGTGTACAGGCCAATGATGCTTACGAAAAACAGCCAGATAGTATTGGTCCTCTCTCCTGCCTTGATGGTTTCCTTCATGGGCAGGGTTTGAACGTCATCACAAGCGGCCTGGACCCAATGTCCCTGATCCAGAACCTTGAAAGCCAGTTGGGTTCCCAGATCTGTCAGGCAGCCCAGAGTGCGTGGGGGAATGCCATGGGAGGCACACAATGCAGCCTGAGCCTGTCAGGTATCAATCTGGGGCTTGGGTTCGGAAATGTCGGGAGCGGCACCATGTGCCCGTCTCTGAATTTTGGCGGCGGCGGACCGCCTTTAGCCTCTGGCGGGTTTGAGACTACTGGAGGATCTGGCGGTCTTTATGTGGAAAGCAACCCGCTTCTTCCGTCGGGATACAGCGCAGATAGCGCTATGGATGGGGTGTTCTGATGTCGAAGCAAAACAGGCGAATTACGCGCACTGCACTGCTTGCTGCAGGGGTTTGCCTCTTGACTGTCAGCATCCAGCCTCAACGCGCTTATGGCTTCATGGGTGAGGCTGCTGTTGTCGGGGCCATTCATGCTCTGCAGTCTTTTATGGGCAAGCAGATGGATAAGGTCGGGGAAAACATCACCAATAGCCTCAACGACATGACGAACCCAAACTCGGTGTCATCCATGATCCGCGATGCCGCCACCCAAGAAGCAAATTACGCCAAGGGACAGGTTGCGGCACAAAGTCGGATAGCGGATGCACAAAATACAGCAATGGCGGCATTTCTTCGGCGTCAGCAGGAAACCGGTATTCGCGACGAGCACATGATGTCCCCGGAATTTTGCGGTGGTCTGGACAGTCAGCAGGCTACGATGGCGGCTGCGAAAGCCTCACGATCTGCATTGGGAGCGATTACCACAATTGTCGAACCACGCGGAGAAGCTGGCAAAGGTACGCCCTCATATTACGGGCGGGCTCAGGGGGTGGACGCAAACACCAACTTTCATTTGAGACGGTATTGTTCCCAGGAAGATGTTGACGCAGGACTATGTAGCGCTGTCTCCCGCCTGCCCAATGCTGACCAGCGTGCCAGCACCCTGTTCATCGCCGATACCCTTTCTGATGAGGGTGGTGTGGATGCCGCCAATGACTATTCGACGACACTCATCCAGCCGGTTGCTCCTGCAGCGATCCGCGGCGAGCAAGCAAGCAGCACCATGGGGCGTGAGCAGATGCTCCAGCGCCGGTCATACAATGCGCGTATGTCACTGGCGAGGTTTGTCATGGCGTTCATAACGTCATTGGAAACGCCTTCCGTCTCCCTCACGTCCGAGCAAAAAAAGGAAATGCAGGCTGAGGGTCTGCAACCGCTCGATCGCGCATCGTGGCTGCAGGCCATGAGCCTTGAGGTCAATCGTCGCGTTTCAAGCGTCAGTTGGAATGCAGCCCTTCAGGCAATGCCAACGGCCAGCACCCTGCGGGAAATTGCGACGGAACTGGCTCAGTCAAACTATCTCGCCATGCAGAATTATCGCCTTGGACTCTACCAGGCATCCATAGGGGCGACAGGTATCGCCCAGAACGAGGAAGCACGTTTGCAGCATGCCTCGAACAAGATGCCGTCTCCAACCATCAATCCTTGAACCAAGAGGCCACTATGTCAGAAACCCTTACCCAGACTGCCGATCTGGCAAATGTCATGGATTATCTTGATCGCACGAAAGATGTGGTGCGAGAACATGCCCCGGATATTGTTCAGCGCTTTGAGCGCCTGAAGGAACGGGCATCGAGAGCGCCTGAAGATGATCTATTTCTTCGGACAGAGATTGCCTACGCAGTCCAGGATTTTTCGCGGGTAGCTGGCCCCGTTCTTCCTGATACGCACCCTTTGGCAACCGAAATGGCAGAACTGGCAACATCTGCTCCCGATGTGCAATCCAAGGATGTCCAGAAGCTGATTGCTAAAACTGCAAACCTGACTGATCAACGTCTTGTGGATCAAATTAGAGATGTTGTTGATCACATATCGTCTGGAACAGCAGATCCAGAGCATCCCGATGTACTATTCTCAATTGATAAGCTGAACCGGGCTATAGGCACAAAGTCGATTGTTAATGACGTGCAAAACGAATCCGGGCCACAATCGACAGATGAGAACAGGCCTGGTCTACATCCTTCTCCGGGAGGCGGGCACGCGGAAGAAAACAAACCATCTGCAGATCAGACCACACCACAGAAGGAAGAGGGCCGAGCAGGTCCTCAGAATGCCGAACCAACCACGAAAGAGCCTGTAGGGACTGATAAAGAACAGAACACGGTTGATAAAGAACCGGAAGCACAAAAGGATCCTGACGCTCAGGTTGTTCAGAAGATGAGCATGGGTGCTGCGCTTGTCGGCGGCTTCTCTCGTTTGGCCGGTGCCTTGGCGACAAAACTTGAAGCAGAGCCCAGTTCAGTATCTCCCGGCTGGCTCGATAGGGCGAGAGAGAAAAGCCAAAGGCATGATGCCGCCCGAGCAGAGAAGGACATGGACCATACCGCCCATCTAGGTTCTGAAGCAATTGAGGCCATGCAAGCTCTTCGACAGGGGCCAGGATCAAGTATTCTTGCTGCAATTTCAGAGGCCGCTGCCAGTGACCCGGGCGGAATGTCAGCAGTGCTATCCGAAATGAAACCCGGTGGAAAATATGCGTCTCTGCATGGTCAGTTTGAGGCTGAAAAACAGAATAATCAGGCATTCGCCAGCAACCTTGAAAATGCGGCCAGTAAACTTGATGCCTACGGGAAGGGACGGGAAGCGGCCCAGAAGGTCGGTGAAACCATGAGCACGACAACGCGGGTGGAGCAACGCTTTGCACAGATAGATGCACAGATCGGTAAGGAGGCCGAAAGCCTCCCAGGAAGCAAAGCTGGGACGTCCATGGTGGAGGAGCTCGGGGAAAAGACCAAAGAGTTGGTAAAAAAAGCCGTTGAAACCCTCGCACGTCTCTTTCGCGCCGCACCGTCCAGCGGCCCGACAATGTCACCGGGCTGAGGGAGCAACGGCCATGACACTTAGAGGATTTCTGGCATCGGTGCTCATGGTGCTGGGGTTAGCGATATATGTTCCGTCCGCGATGGCGCAGTCTGGATCAGTAACTGGAGGCACTACCCAAAGCACGATGTCAGACTCATCATCTGATGCTTCCGGTTCTCATACCGTGACGTGGGATCTGCTTGATCCTGGAGATGATTGGACTGCGGTTGTGGTTCGCTCGATCTTTCCCGTGTTTTCGTCAGGAGATTCCTCCATAGGGTCCGAAAATACGGTTATTGGCACCATGCTGGCCTGGCTGTCCGCTTTTGCCGGGGTGATTGCTGCTGGTTGGGTGACTTATCTGTGGTTCAATACCAATTTTCGTGGTGCCGAGACAGCCAAGCTGCTTGGTGATAATCAGTCCCAGATGTCGATCGTCAAGATCGGTCTGGCGGCACTGATGATGTTTCCCACGATATCCGGCTTCAACGGTGGGCAGGCTGTTGTTGTCCAAGGCTCGCTTTGGGGCATCGGGATGGCAAAGACTATCTATCATTACGCGGTAAAGGCCATTGGTCCGGATGGTAAAGCCATTGCGACACCGATCGTACCGGGAACCAAAGGAATTGTTCTCAACCTGGTGAAGGATGAATTCTGTCGGTCCCTGTTAAATGTCGCTTCAAATAACCCCAATCTGATTCCTGTGCCAGTCGGGCGAACGGTACAGGGCATTTCAGGACAATCCATAGGTCTGGTGGTGAACTATGCCTACAACATGACATTGGGGGATGGCACACCGACTTGTGGCGCAATCAATCTGGAAACGCCCGCAATGGGCAAAACCAACCTGGCCGGCGTGTCTGTCGATACGGCTACAATGCAGAAAAATGTGCTTGATGCAGTGCTGGCATCCGACATCCGGGGGCCCGTGGAGACTGTTGCCCGAAATTTCTGGATGTCAAAGAAGACACAGGATCTTGCGCCTCTACTGCAAGTTGTGACGACGGCGACAAATGACTACACGTCCAGACTGACCGAACAGGCGGCTCAGATGCGCTCCCAACTCGAAAAGGCTGTCAGTGATCGATCAACAACCTTAAACCAATGGGGTCTCGGCACAAACGGAGATGCAACAAATACCACCAACCGTCTGGATAGCCTCGGCTGGTCTGGTGCTGGCGCGTATTATCTCGAATTTGCCCGACTGAACGGGCAGACGCTCTCTCTGATGACTGCCACCCCTAACGTCACAACGCCGAGTTACAGTGGTATTGGTTCTGCTCTTGCGTCGGATGTCGCTCCTCTCATCCAGTCAGCGCATACCTTTCTAGGCAATATTGACGCCATGGTTGCAACGACTGATGGCATGAGCGCGCCGGGTGGGAATGGTGACCTCTATTCAGGCGCCATGCCCGGTGGCGATGGGTCCAGTGTTGTGACACAACTCTTTCGTGCCTTGCACCTCAACGATTATGCGTTGCAAATGCTGGTCGGGTTTATGGAACCTTCTGGCACAGGGGGATATTGGATTGATCCCTTTGGAAACCTTATGTCTCTTGGGCACTGGCTTATTACTCTTTCTGTCACGACCATGGGCACAGCGTCAGTTCTGTCTTCAAATTCTGGAACGATCAGTACGGGTATTCTTTCCTTGCTGGCAGGTCAGCCCGAAGGGACCGTTGCGGCTGGGCTTGGCCATATGGCGATGCAATTTTTCTCTACACCGATCATGGCAGGATGTATGGCCATGCTCGTGCCAGGACTTACCATCGCGTTTGTTCTTCCCATGGTCCCGTATGTCATGTGGATGGCAGGTATCGCCAGCTGGTTGATCCTTGTCTGTGAGGCGGTTGTGGCAGCACCTCTATGGATGCTTGCGCATATGACGCTGAATGGTGAAGGGCTGCATGGCAACGCCCGGCAGGGTTATGCGTTATTGTTTGACGTGTTGTTTCGGCCAACACTCATGCTGTTTGGTCTTTTTTTCGGGTATTTCGTGTTTGATGCAATGTCTTGGCTTGTGCACCAGACATTTGGGGTCGCGGCCGGATTTGCTCTTTCACATGGTTGGCTGGTCAGCAATTTTCTGGGCATGTTGCTTCTGGTATGGATGTTTGTGTTGCTCCATATGATTCTCGCACTTGCATCGTTCAGGTTGATTGCGATTGTGCCAAACCGTGTCCCGCAGATACTTGGTTTCGGCGGTGGAGAACGGATTGATATCGATGCGTTTAGTCGAGATGTTGCAGCAGTAGGCATGGCTGGAGCAATGCAGAAAATGCAGCAATCTTTGGCACCCGATAGAAATCTTGGTGTTGGTAACGATGGTCAGCCACAAAAAACGATTGAGAATAAAATAGGA
Organism: Acetobacter sp. DmW_136; assembly: GCF_008690365.1. Classification (NCBI taxonomy): domain Bacteria; kingdom Pseudomonadati; phylum Pseudomonadota; class Alphaproteobacteria; order Acetobacterales; family Acetobacteraceae; genus Acetobacter; species Acetobacter sp. DmW_136. The sequence goes on along the minus strand of NZ_VHON01000001.1, from coordinate 7,303 downwards.
GGAAGTTTAGATACAACTATGAAAAAGAACTCGACATAAGAGAGGAAGGGCTGAGATGTCTGAAAGCGGCCTCGGATCATTTGGCGCATTTATGCTAGGGCAAATTTCGGCAGAATCATCTGCCGCCTTTCAGCAGCAGGTTGCCATTCTGCGGAATCGTGGGCGTTCTGCAGCCAATGAAGACTATAATCGTGTTTTAAAGCTCGCCCTTCGAGGGGAGGAAGTTGCAAAATTTCTCGATAAAAAGCTAGATACTCTTAAAGCTGAGCTTGCTACAGAACGTGAGAAATCTGCCGCTCTTGAAGAGCAGTTGGCAACGGCCAACGAAGCCAATGCGGAACTACAGAGACGCCTGGAAGCTGAAAAGGCCCATGCCGTCATGCTTGATGATCGCCTGTTCGATTTGACGATGCGTCACGCCAAGCTTTGCAAACAAACCGGCACGACGGAAACGTCTTCGACATAAACGTTTTTGATCGCATGATGCGGCCGCATTGTTTGATCCATCACAATGGAGATGACAATGCGGCCTTTCTTTTATCTTCCGCTCGCCCTCATGTTGGCTTTGTCAGCCTGCGATGGGGGTAATGTTGAGTCAGCGTCCCATGCTCATGGACCGAAACCACCTCGCCTGCACAATCTGTATTATGAACCCAATGGAGCTTATGGTTCTGCGCGAGCCATATGGGCACCCCCCGTCTACAATCGTGAGGGTACCATCGTAAAACCCACAGACTCACGCAACGATACGGGTCGTGAAGATTATGAGCATTCACCGTGGGCAACGGGAGCGAGTGGCGGGGATCAGAACGCGCCTCCCGGCACTTGGTGAAATAACGAATGGGTCGCCTTTTATTGGGCGGCCCAATCTTTAGGGGAGGCGGGGAAGCAGGCTATCCGCTCTGTCCAGAAATTCTCGGAAAGTCGCGATCTGGCGTGTCCTAAGCTGCCAGTTTACAGAGCAGTTCCATAAAGATACGGAACCCAGAAGAGCCAGAAAAGGCAGAAATGCCACGGATGAAAGCAGGCGGCTGCTTGTCCAGGGAAAGAATATCATTTCTGTTGACCACATTATAAACAAGACAATGGTCAGAAGACCCGCACATAAAGCGCGGAAAAAAGTCTCACGCTGGCATTTTCTGATCACATTATACAAATCATCATCTGTCAGATAACGATAGGGAATAGCACTCCGAATGGCAGGCAATGGCTTCTTTCCAACAATGTCATTGCGTGCGTCTTCGATGAGTTCATGATCATCGTCTTGTAAGGAAGGTGGATTTGGCACTTTACCCTCATCCTTATGTGGCTCAAGCTTTGCTGAGAGTTTAAGGATGGTCCAGAGCAGACGGATGACATTAAAATTCCCGCTAATTTGACGCCAACCTACGGCGTCACTTGGCGAGCCTGTCACGTGCTTTGCCAGTTTGGCCGTCGTTTTTATGACGCCTTTTTTCTGAGAGGCTTGGGAAGAATTGTCGTGTTCGCTCATCGCGCCAACTCCCCCAGAAAAGAAGACACATCGGTCGGATTTCCCTCTAACCTTCCCAATGAACCGTCTGTGCGGATCCAGAGGAACGTCGGCGTGCCCTTGAGTGCAATGCTTTTAGCAAACGTTCCATTCTCTGCGAGTTGACTGGCAGCGTTAGAGGCTGGTGTGTCGGCCCGTTCATGAAGGTGTCCCCCAAGCCATGCCCGCACCATATCTGTTTCAGGATATGATAACATGGCTTGAGCATTGCGCGTGCTTTCTCCGCGATCTTCGTAATCCAGGACTGAAAGCGGAACCACTTTCAGGCGAAGTTTTCCAGCTTGTACAAGCGGCATCAGATTTTGAGCCGCCTTGATGGAATACATGCACTGCGGATCTATCAGCATGACGGCCGACGGCGCAGAAAAAGATCCTACCGTCCCACCATGCAGAGATGCCAGAACAGTTTTTGTGATCTGGGCACCATCCATCCGAACAGATGGAACAGCTCCAGGAATATGCTGGATTTGCTGGCGGGTGACATCTCGACCAGATGCGTCCCAAAGAGATCCTGACACCGCGGCTTGTCCATCTGGCGTTGCGTAGATTACCTGAAAATGGGAACCATTTTGCAAAAACATCCCTCGAATACCATGCCACGGGGCAAGATCAGTTGCGCGTTTACCAGAAAGCGAACGCAGAGTGTCATAGGGAACGGGGATTGCTGTTCCACCAAGCACTCCACGATGATCTTTAGGCAAGAAATAGACAAACACGCGATCTGGGGTATAGGCGGCGCCAGTTTCAAAGCCATGAAACTGACCTTGGCTTGCGAGATGAGCACCAGAACCAGTCAGACGATTCAGAGCATCGTATGAGTCAGAAGGGTTTGACCGGCGCTCAGGTGGTAAGGATGGAGAGGGAGTGGATGATGTTCCGTTACTAGCGATAGAGCATTGTTGAGCCTGAGTGACCGTCGGTGCGAGCAGGATAAGGGTAAGGGCCAGCGGATAAAAACGTAACACGGTTTTCTCCCTACATAATGTTGGGAGAAAATTTATCGGGTCAGGATGCGACAGAATGTTTTTTTTTGTTGCTTCTGCAATTTGTCAAAGATGCTGGCGGTACCCAATGGAGTGGTTCTGGGGTTGCCTCTGGAAGAAAGGGCCTTACGTTTTTCAAAAAACGGCTAATAAGACGTCGCTCTGATGGTGTTGCAGTGCGTCTGTACCATTTAATCGCCTCAATAAGATGAACCCATTGCTCTCTTGGAAAAGACAAAGTTAACACGAGTGACGATCTTAATATGGGATGCGGGCAATCAGGGATAACGCGGCAAATATGTTTCTCCCAAAAAACAATTGCCTCTCGAACACATATCGGCAAATCTTCTTTTGCCAGCAATGCAAGGGAAGAAAAACCCCGATAGAATTCCTCGTGCATTCAAATAATCCCTTTATGCCACCAGAGGTTGCTGACCACCTCTATTTCCGTATTTCCTTGTTTGTTAAGTTATTACGGATAGTTACTGACTGTGTCTTCAAATAAACCATTTCACGGAACCGGGAGAAACCCCTGTACACGCATCCGTGAAGAACAAATGTTCCTCAATCTTGGCTATGTGTCATTTTGGTCGCATGACGCCTTGTTAAAGTCATCATTCAGGCCTGTTCGGTCGCATCATCACTCAGCATTTTCGACCTAGGCTTTTGAAGGAGGCATCATGCTCGCTACGATTGAAACTCAAGAAACTGAAACAGAGGCTCAGGTCGGTGGTATTGCCGCTGATCGCTTGCGCTCGATTATTGAGAGGGTCGAACGTCTCGAAGAAGAGCGCAAAGCGCTCGCCTCGGACATCAAGGATATTTTCACTGAAGCCAAATCGGCCGGGTTTGATGTCCGAACCATCAAACAGATCATTCGCTTGCGCAAGCAGGAACCTGCAGAGATAGAAGAGCAGGAAACACTGCTGGATATCTATCGGCGTGCGCTTGGAATGTAAGAACGCAACCTGGCTGGTGCCTGCTGTCTATTTCGCAAGACATAGCAACCTGCCCCCCTGATACCGCTTAATCGGATCGAAAAGGCGGCCAAACCTACAAAATAAGGAGAAGGCATTCGGCAGACAACAAGCGGAAAAACCGCCATTTCCAAGGCATATCAGGCGAGGATAATATGGAGATCATAGGATTTCAGAGCGAGAAGATGACAAGCTTAAATGACTAAGTAAGATGTCCTAATTCGACTCGTTTCCCATGGGACAACATGACCTTCTTAGGCAGCTTAAACGCCTGTTTTTGCAGAAATAATAGGGTCGTTCATTGTGGAATCAGTCTCAAGCATTTAAGCCCTTGTGGTTGGTCGCATCATGAGTGTGCATTCTGTCGCATGACGAGCACGTTTCAGGAGCGCCAACCAGAGACACTCGTTCGCATCGCATTTTCCTATGAAAGGAAGATACGGAGCGTTGAGAGACCCAAGAATGACGATGGCCATGCCCCAAGTGCGGCGTGATCCGTCGGTAAGAGCGAGAAGGAAGAGAGAGCCATGACATAGTTTCCCCCCAAAACGACTGAGGCCCCGCTTTCGCGAGGCCTGCAGACACAAAATACATTCCCTGAGGGGGATGTCGGAAGAAAAATAGTTTGGCGACAGTTTTTCTCCGACATATCCCGCAAAATTGCAAGCTTTTTCTTGCCACAGGGGGCGTTTGTCCTGCGGGTCAGCATCGCAATGGGGGAGGTATTCCCATTCGTCGGACAAAAAGAATAATGTTATCAGAAGGTTATTCCCGCTCTGCGGGCATAAGGAAAATCACGCCTGCCATGGTCGCGGCGCGAACAACAGCTGAGGCTCTGCCTCTCCAGGCCGTGGAAATGAGCGACCTCTATCGCTATCTACGCCAGGGGCGGTCGATTCTCGGCCTGACATGCCAGCAGACGGAACTGCTCTGTTATCTGATTGCATTCACCCAACCAGCCGACTGGTCGGGTGAAGACGATATCCTGCCGGTCTCCACCGCATCCAATCTGGATATCCAGCAACGCTTTGATCTAGGGCGAACCCGCGTTAAAAACCTGTTGCGCGAGCTGGCCGAAGCAGGGTGGCTCCTTCACCGGGATAGTCCCAACGGACAGCGTTACCGTCGTTCCAACCCTTTTACTCCGCGAAGCCAGCAGGCCTACGGTTTTGATCTTTCTCCGCTTGCCCGCCGATTTGATGATCTCAAACGTGCGGCTGAAACGGCTCTTTGGCGCCAACAGGAAGGTCGTCGCCTCCATCGGGAGGTTACAACACTCTCCCGCACCATCTACGCCCTGTTTCAAACCGCAGAAGAAGCAGGGGTCACGGTGAAAGACGGAAAACAGATACTTGCCCGTACCTCTGCTCTGGTCAGTCAGCGGGGGAGTGAACGTGATCCGAAATGGCTTGACCCCATCTGTCAGGAACTTCGTCAGATTTATGAGCAGGTTGAGCGGAAGATCGCCTTTGCCAAGGAGATGACCGTCTCTTCAGACACCTCTGATTCAGTTCCTTTATCTGTGGAAAGTGCCCCCATTATACTAATACAAACTCAACCAATTTAGCTAAAGCTACTGTAAAAGCGGCCGGCTTCGCCGAAAATTGCAATGAAGCTTCGCGTAGTCGGTCGTCCTCGTCCTCCCGTGCCGCTCAAACCCAACCTGTCCCCTCGGCTGTTACAGATCCGCTTCGTGGTTTCCGGGCTAAGCCATCTTTTGTCCTGCATATCGCCCCGATTTTCCGGCAATATTGCAGTTCCGACAGACCGGCAGAAACCGAAATCATTCAGGCCGCACTCTTTGCGTGCGAGCAGCTTGGAATATCCCGACATGCCTGGGCCCAAGGGCAGGCGGTTTTTGGGGATTACCCGAATGCCGTGGTGATTGCGGCAATTGCTGCACGGACAGACGCAGGTGAAGTGCGCTCACCAGGAGGCCTGTTGCGCGCCATGATCGCACGGTTTCTTGCGGGACAACTCGCACTGGATCGCACCCTTTATGGGCTGGCGGAAAAGCTGAAACGCGGACCGACTACAGTGCAGTAATCACGGGAGCGGGTCTCGGGTAAGTGGAAATCGGAAATGCTTTCTGGTCGCATAATTGTCTGGCTGACTCCTGATTGTAGGAGATCATACGATGCAGACGATAAGGGATACGTATCCCCATTCGCTCGGCACAACCGGGAGGACTGAGGGCAACATGAATGAACCAACGTGCTTTCCACGGGTCGAGCGTTATCGAGAGGAATTGGCCAAACTGACGTTTGAGCCCGTATCTCCGGAGATGACGTCTTTCTACAAGGTGCTGATTCAGGATGCGATGAGCGCCATGACCGAACATGACAGGCCAGAACGTAACCTGATGGCTGAAATTTGCTCCATCACAACATTACTGATTGAGGCGCGTGTGCCGGCTGAAATTCTCATGGATTATCTTGAACGCCTTCATGAGGAACTGGATGAACCGATCCGTCCAATGGAAGGAGATGAATGATGCCTGTCACTGACCCCTATCTCTATCCAGACACCGATGTTCTCGTGAACAAGAAGGGCTATCAGAACGCAGATCGCCTGCGCATTTTTGAAACAACCCGTTATCTGAGCCGGGCGATCACCATGCCGACCGCAACCAACTCACCATCTGCATTGAAGAATCTGCATCATCATCTGTTTCAGGACGTCTACGATTGGGCAGGACAATACCGGACATGCAACCTGTCAGTTGACGGCCGGAAAGGTCTTCACCCACAGAGTATTCATCAATCCGTTAATGCTGTTTTCCAAAACCTGAATGCGAATAATGGTCTGCAGGATCTGTCATCCGATCGTTTTGTACGGGCAGCAGCCACGCATATTGCCTCTTTGGATAAAATCCTGCCCTTCCGGCATGGGAACCAGCAGGTCACGTTGTTGCATCTTGCCCACCTTGCCAGAAATGCGGGGCATACCTTTGATCTTAGCCAACTGGATCACGACCAATGGAACAGGGCAAGCAGCCAGGCGGCAGTCAATGACGAGCGTCTCATGACGCATGCCATCGCCTCATTGTTTAAGTCTGGTCGTACCATGACGCCTGACCAGGCGCGCCGTGAAACTCTCTCGCTGCGTGATCCAGCACGCCATGAAATACAGTCCCGGATTGAGGGGGCCACCAGAACACTTGATGCAGGCCGAGCTGACAGCATCACGTTGAAAGAACTGAGGGGCTTACGGGAAGAACTGAAAGCTCTTGAGAGTGATACACAGGTTGGCACAGTTCTGCGTCATATTGATCAGGCCCAAAAGACCGGCATTGAAAAACTGATCGTTCTACCCGGACGGGACGGATCGGCGCGTGACGCCATCTATGCCATCGGTCGGGCAGCCGTTCGCAGTTTTGATCTGCGTGAGGATCAGCGTGCAGCGCAGGGGATAAAAGCTGAACAGGCACACTCATCTTCTTCCTGGTTTGCTCGGGCCAGTCAGAAACTGTCTGCGTCAGAAGGAACTGCCCCGCAATCAAATGGGCTAAAATCGCGAGGCCCTCAGATTGGATAGAACACTCTGTGCCTAATCAGCGCGATAACGGCGTATGATGCGTTCTGCGTTATCTATTGCATGCTCCAGATCCTCATAATTTATGGGTGCAAACGTGGGCACTGGTCCTAGGGGCCGGATGTCCACGTCCTCCTCTAGAGGATTGGTCTCCTGACTTTCGCTTTTTCTCGGTCGCCCGCGTTTCCTGCCTGGTTGGGGCCTTCTGGGTGGCCGCACGATCTCGCGGAGAGGTTCAAGCTCTTTCAGGGCGAACAATCGCCGTGCTGCCCGATGCG
>NZ_VHON01000019.1:0-16597 GCF_008690365.1 Acetobacter sp. DmW_136 | reverse complement strand
GTCCATGCCACTATTCACTCCATCTCTTCGCAAAGACGAATGAATCACAACATGCTGGTATTGTTCAAAAACTTTCGGATCAGGCTCTAAATGATACCGGACGACAGCAAGCATACCAGGCAGCACAAAAACTCAAGAATTTATCGGTAACCAGGGTGTTGGTCAGCCCACTACAACGAGCCATTGAGACAGCAAGACTAGCATTTCCCGACCGACTTGAAATGATTGAAATAGAAGAAAATCTGACTGAATGCGATTTCGGCAAACTCGATGGAAAATCGATCAAAAATGTTATGATTGAGCACGGAATAAATGAAAAACAACAACTTGTAAAAATCATTTCGAAATATGGGGAATCCTGGGAAGAAATACAAAAAAGATGTAATTCTTTTTTCACCAAAATGGAGAGAATACAGGACCATAAATCCAGAATTGTCTTGGTTGGACATGACGTCGTATTCCAAGCAATCTCCGAAAAATTGACCGGCCTCTGGCTTAATAGCCAACATGGACAGCCAAATTATTTCAATAAAAGCATTGATGGATGGAAAATCACGGAATTCAACGAATCTTTTCCCGCATAAACCCCCGCTGTGAATCCGTATTTTATAGCCAGTTTTTCGTCAGTTGCCATAAAATGACTACCAGCACTTACGGAACGATACTCTTCTTTCATCATCACCCGATCCGCCTCATTCTCTTATATTGAAGAGATAAAGAGGCTAAAATCGTGCTCTTTTGAATGTGGAGGGTTCGAAGAACCCTTATTTGGCAAGGTTGGCTCGTATTTTTCGAGTTTTGGCGTACTGATTGATGGTTTCTGCGATGGCATCAGATCTGCGTTTTGAGCAGAGAGAAGGCTTCCTGCTCTGGATTGCTATGCTGTGGCACTGATCCGTTCCAGAAAGAGGAACCGTCGCATATTGTAGACGATATTGGCCAGCCCGATCCTCATGGTGGCCCGTATGATGCCAACAGTTCGGATGAATAGTCCGGTCTGTGACTTCTGATCGGCAAAAACGTGCTCGACACGCGAGCGTATCACTGACTTTCCAGCATTTGGTTTCTGGATGTGCAGGGGCATAGGCTTGAGATGCGGCTTTTTGCGATGAACCTTTGAGACAAAACCCTGCTTTTCCATGAAGTCCTCATTGGCTTTTGAGCGATACGCCGTGTCAGCCCACACCGTTGAGGCCGTATTGGTTTTATCCAGCAGCCCCTCTCTCAATCGCGCGCCATCACTGTCGGCGGCATCCATCGTCTTCCATTTCCGGATGAACCAAAACTTCCGGTCGATGGAGACGTGGGATTTGTATCCAGAGAACGGGATAGCGAGATCCGTTGCGGGAATCGTTCCGTCATCCTGCCGTTTTGCTTTCGTGAACTTCAGCGTCCAGCGCGCACGCCGATCCTTGTGCGACAGCTTTGCCGGCTTGTCCTGCCAATCTTCGGGAATACGTCCTGCCCGGAGATCTGCCTTCTCAGCATTCGTATTGCGCTGCTTTGGAGCAGCCACCAGCGTTGCGTCCAGGATCTGGCCCGACATTCGCAAATATCCGGCGTTGCGCAGGGTCGCGTCAAAGCGGTCAAACAGTCTTTCAATCGCACCCGTCTGGGTCAGGCGTTCACGGAACAGCCAGACCGTTTTGGCGTCAGGCACACGATCCGACAGCCCCAGAGCAAGGAAACGCATGAAGGATAGGCGATCGTTGATCAGATACTCTGTCCGCTCATCAGACAAATTGTTCAGCGTCTGAATCACCAGAATTTTGGACATCAACACGGGATCAAATGGGGGACGCCCGCCTTTGCTGCCGTCTGAATAGGCCAGAGCCTTCTCAAGATCAGGACGGAACACTTCAAAATCCACAGTCCGGGAAAACGCTTCGAGTTGATCACCAAGCCCGCTCAACCGGGCAAGCCGCTCTTCAACATCAAAGAAAACAGACTGCTTCATGATCCATGCCCCCAATCAATGTAGGAGTGATGGAATCACACAGAGAGGCCCAAAACCAGAGGGTTTTTCGAACCCTCCATATGAGTGAATGAATTATTTTGCTCTGCATAGGTCTTTACAATGTGACACTCCCTCAATCGAGCTTGATTGAGGGACGTACAAATTTTTCCAGCCAGTCGACCAGCCATGACAGGCTACCTCGCAATGCGCCATACAATTCAAACTGATGCTGGCGATAAAGCATGACATGGCCAAGCCGTGCTGAAAGTCCATGCAGCCAGCCACCACCGAAGATTGTTCCTCCGGGGAACGTCCCCCACCCGTTATAATTGCCTAGCGCCACGATAGCGCCCTTATTGTGAAATGCAAAAGGCGGAATGGGTCTGCCATCTATCCATGCCGGCATATGTAGCGCCAGATGATGCGCCTGCTGACGCGCAGCTTGTGCAGTGGGCGCTACGGGTGCATCCACGATATAGGCACAGTCACCAACAGCAAAGATCGCATCGTCCTCTACACTTTGCAGGTTAGACCGCACTTCGATCTGGCCGGTTTTACCGAGTTTGAGGCCACCAAATCTCCTCGTGACTTCAGGAGTTCTCACACCCGCAGCCCAAACTCTCAGAGTTGCCGGAACCCGCTCACCACTTTTTAGAAGAAATCCGTATTCATCTACGCTACTGACCTGAGCGGACGTACGGACCGTAATATTGATCTTCTGTAACTGTTCCGCAGCAGCGGCCGACACAGCCTCAGGAAATGCAGGTAGAATCCTAGGACCGGCTTCCAAAAGAGAGAGCCTTATATCCGGGCGTTTTTTTTTCAAAACTGTAAAGCGAAGCGAGGTCAAGCGCCTTATGCAACTCGGCAGCAAGTTGCGTGCCAGTCGCACCGCCTCCCACAATGGCAATTTCAAGAGGCTGACCTTCACCGAAAGCGCGTAATTGCTCCATACGAAACTTATCGTTGAAGTCTACAGATTCCACAAAGTTGTTGATAAACAAGCAGTGTTTTGCCACACCGGGAATGTTGAAATCATTCGCCCGACTACCAAGCGCGACAATGACCACATCATACTCAAGTTTACGCTCATCCAGCACGCACTTTCCATCTGGATCATTGATCGAAGCCAGCGTCATCTGCTTGGCGCTGCGGTCGAGAGCAATGACCTCGCCGGGCCAGAATTCGAAATGGTGACGACTAGCCTGAGAAAGGAAACTTATCCGGTCATTGGGATTATGCGCCGTGCCGGCAGCGAAGCAATGCAACATCGGCTTCCAGACATGCGTAAAGCTTTTGTCGACGAGCATGATCGATGCTCTTCCGGATTTGCCAAGTTTGTCCCCTAGCCGGGTTGCCAGAGCCATGCCAGCAACACCTCCTCCGATAATTACGATACGAAATTTTTCTGTCATTGCGCCCTCAAAGCGTCACTGCGTGTTTCACATACAAGTTGACAACAACTCTGGATGAACGAGAACTACCGCATGAAAAACAAGAATAAAAACCGAAAGAAAAACCATTAGAACGACACTTTCTGAAAAGTATTCAGAAAAATACCGGACTTCAGATCACGAAATCTGCCTCTATTTTCTGCGCAACTGCAGACTTACTGTGATCATTACACAGATTTATTGTCGTGAATTTTTGCGAGAAGACTGTTGATAGGCGGATATGGGTTATAGCCACCCTTCCCCACCACCTATCAGTCTTCGCTATTCGCGAAGACTGACTACAGAAAGCAGGTTAGCTGGTAGGTATGTTACTGATAGACGACCTGTGCAACGAATTACATCAGCCAAGAACCAAGTTCTGTTGCCTTTTCTTTCGTGTAGGGTGGCAGGACAGCCTCAATCCGATGGTCGGGCGGAGAAACAAGAACCGACTTTACATGGCTCAATGAATCAAAGCCCCACTTGCCATAATAGCGTCCCAAGCCGGAAGGCCCTACGCCACCAAACGGAAATGTAGCGGCCATAAAACAGTGGATCATCGTCTGATTTACGCTACCTCCACCAAACGAGAAACCATGCATAAACTTCTCGATCCTCGCTTCATTTTTACTGAAGATGTACGCAGCCAGACTCCGTGGCTTCTGCTTGATTGTTTCCATGACCTCATTAAAATTGGTATAAGGCAGAATTGGAAGTATCGGCCCGAAAATTTCAGACTGCATGATAGGAGCCGACCATTGTGCCGGATAAACGAGAGTCGGTTCGAAATAACGCTCATCCCGATCGAAATGACCTCCGCTAACAACGGCAGCCCCCTCAAGCATTCTAGCAAGCCTGTCCACGTCTCTTGACGAGATCAGCCGTGACAAATCTGCACTTTCCTTCGGATTGTTACCGTAAAGCGTCGTGATTGCCTTCTTGCATTCCGCAACGAACTGATCAGCAACATTTTCATGGACATAGACATAGCCTGGAGAAACGCACCATTGGCCCCCGAAAGCCATTGTGCCCCAAACGATCTTGAGCGCAGCATCTTCAAGATTGGCAGTTTCGTCCACGACAACAGGATTTTGTCCGCCGAGTTCCAGCAAGACCGGTGTGAGATTTTCCGCTGCGGCGCGCATTACGATCTTGCCAACTTCAGTGCTGCCGGTGAAGAAAATGAAATTGAACGGAAGCGCCAGAAGTTCAGTCATCACATCACGGCCACCAGTCACCACCACCAGACTTTCTGGCTCGAAATACTGACTAATCAACCTTTCAAACAAAGCCGTCATATGCACAGTTGACTCTGCCGGCTTGATTAATGCTGTGTTCCCAGCACTCAGCGCCGCAAGCACCGGCTCCAACGTTAGAACAACTGGTGCATTGAAGGGGGCAATGACCAGGCAGACTCCGTAGGGCTCGCGATAAATAAACCCCTTAAAGTCATTTTCCTGCATTCGCTTTGGAAGTGGTGCTACTTCAGGTTCCATCCAGTCAGCCAGTTCGGCGCGTGTGTGCTCAATAGCCCCCAGAACGCCATGGAATTCCATAGCTCGTTCGAACCACGACGTTTTAAAGTCCCTGGCCAGCGCATCATGAAACGCCGTCTCATTTTCGACTAACATTCGCTCCAAGCGTGCAAGTTGATCAAGTCTCCAACTCAGGCTGCGGGTCTTACCTGAATTGAAATAAGCAGACTGCCGATCAAATAATGTTTTTATGTTTGTCATAAATGATGTTCCTCTCGTGGACACATAAACTGACACAATGACGAACAATGTCAATATGTCATCTCGCGATACAGGAGAATTTGTGGGTCTGGGCAAAAGCCCGAATTGACAGTCCGTGACAATCTGTCAAAAGAGAGCCATGAAAAAACTGGGAAAAACATCCGGTGATGCCCGGAAAGCCCGGATCGTCGAGGCTGCAGTTGACGTCTTCCGGCGCTACGGTTTTGAACGCACCAAGATGACAGACATTGCAAAGGCTGCAGGGTTAACGCGCCCCACCCTGTATCTTACCTTTCCAGCAAAAGAAGATATTTTTTCTGCCTCTGTAGAAACTCTATTCAAAGAGCTTTTAGAAAAGATCGCGCGCGAGGCAGATCTTCAAGACAGCTTGCAAAAAAAAATTGAGAGTGCATGTAGTACATGGTGCTTCTTCGTTTTCGACATCACGCTCAGCAATCCTGATGCCAGTGATCTTTTTGACCTTCGCTTTCCTGTCGTGCGGGCGTGCCACGCGGATTTTGAAGACCTCCTTATTGAATTGATAGCACCAGATCGTAACGATTCAGCCCAACTAAAGTATGTAAGAGCTATGGCGCACATGATGGTTGCTGCTTTGAAAGGCTTCAAAGAGGTCGCAACGACCCGAGATGAATTGAAGTGTTTTATAGCGGACCTTTGTAAGGTCGTTGCTGTCAATCTTCGACAGGGCAATTGATCACTGCTCTGTAGAGCAGGTTTTCCGCTAATCAAACTCTGGTATATTCCCCCACTTCATCACCGTATTCGGGTCCCACATCAAACTCCCACTTCGCCCTGCTCTCGTCAGCGACAAAGAGCTGGATCATGCCCCCGGACGGCCGCATCCTTCATGGATCTTTGCATATTACGGGCTGTGGGTATGAAGTATGTTTTTTCCTATGCACTTTCGAGACAAGGCTCCGCCTGTCCATGAAGACCTCATCAGTTTTTGACTGGCAGGCAGTATCGGACTAGCCCCGGAAAGCGCATTTAAGGAAAGGCGATCATTGGCTTGGAATTCGGTCCGCTCTTTAGTGCAGGTTGTTCGGCTCTGGGATCACCAGTATCCTGACATCCAAAATTCCGTTTTTCAGAACTGTCCGGACTTACGAACCCAAACGCACGAGTGCCTTACCTGTGTTGCCACCGCTGAACAGCGAGAAAAAGGCTTCCGGTCCCTTCTCAAGACTGTCGAAGATTGTATATCGGCTCTTAATCATTCCCTTGGACACCCAGTATCCCATCTGAGCCAGACATTCGCCCCGACGCGCCATGAAGTCGGTGTTAATGAACCCCCGGACCTGGAGACGCTTGGAGATGATGTAGGACAGGTTTGAAAATCCGATCGGCGTATCGGAATTATACATCGAGATCATGCCGCAGATCGCGAAACGGGAGTTCCATTTCGCTACACCCATCGCCGCATCAAGCTGCTCACCGCCCACATTGTCGAAATAGACATCCAGACCATCAGGAGCCGCCTTGCGCAGCTTCTCCTGGAATGGTCCGGGCGATTTATAATCAATGACATGATCGGCCCCCAACGACCGTACGAAGTCGCATTTTTCGGTCCCGCCCGCGGAACCAATGATGGTCATGCCACGCAGCTTGGCGATTTGCACCACAAGGGATCCGACCGCACCGGCGGCCGCGGAGACGAACACAACATCGCCGGGCCGGGCTTCGGCTACAGCGAACAGACCGAAATAGGCCGTCATTCCGATCGTCCCCAGAACGTCGAGAAAATATTCGTCCTTGAGATCTATGTCCGGCAAAGGAAGAGCGTCTTCAGCCTTGAGGGTCGCGACGTCACGCCAACCCAGAAAATGACTGACCCGATCACCCACCTTGAACCGATTGGAACGCGTTTCGATCACCCGGCCAACGGCAGCGCCCGTCATCGGCTCATTCAATTCGAAGGGTGCGATATAGCTCTCTCCCTCGTTCATACGGGGACGCATATAGGGATCGACAGAGAAGAAACTGTTTTTAACCCTGATTTCCCCGTCATTCAACGGTTGATCAGAGATGTCTTTCAGGGCGAGGTTCTCCAGCGTCGGAGCCCCTTTCGGACGGGAAACGAGAGTCCATGCGCAAGACATCTTTTTTTCCTTCATAAGTGGTTAAAGAAGCTCTGCACCGGTGACGAAAAAGCTTCGTCAGATGGAAACTGGTAGAGAGGCAACCAGTCATCACCCGGAATGACCTGACTATGTGCCCGCTCATCTACCCTACATGATGACTGTGTTTCTCCTGGATGCATTCAGGTCATCGAAACGTGCAGGCGCACATCGACGTTTCCGCGCGTAGCGTTGGAATAGGGGCAGACCTTATGCGTGGCTTCGATCAGCTTGTGGGCCTCAGCCTCATTCAGACCCCCGACTTCAACATAAAGGTCGATATCCAGGGCGTATCCCCCTTCGGCTGTTTGCCCCATACCGACTTCGACCGAGGTCTTGCTGCTGGTCACAGCCAGCTTCAATTGCTTGGCGACCATGGTCAGGGCATTATCAAAACACGCAGCGTACCCGAGCGCGAACAACTGCTCCGGATTGGCGCCGGGCTTGCCTGACCCAGGCATTGCAAGGTCAAAGCCGAGAGTCCCGTCATCAAGCGCTGTATGGCCGCTGCGGCCGCCAGTTGCGGTGGCGCGGGTCTTGTAGAATATCTTCATGACATATTTCCTGTTTTTGAAAGCAACAATCGGTATCCTGCACCGCGTTTCAGGACGCGGTCACAGGGTGACTAATGGAATTCAGTTTCCCGCCAGTAGCGCTTCGATCTGGGCCTGACCGGCCGCGTATGGTGCCCGCAGACGCAGGTTGAACTCACCGCTCGCGCTTTGCACGACAACGGCCTTGGCATGGCTGAATCGCCTGAACCCATAAATGCCGTGGTACGCTCCGATACCTGATGCCCCAATTCCGCCAAACGGCACGCTTTCGACCGAGGCATGGGTCATCACGTCATTGATAACCAACGCCCCTGAGGTGGTCTGTTCACCAAACCATTTCTGCTGCTCGGGCCTGTTTCCGAAATAATAGGCAGCCAGCGGACGCGGGTGGGCATTGATATAATCAACGGCTTCCTGGGTGGTCCGACAGGTTTTGATCGGCAGGATCGGGCCAAAAATCTCTTCCTGCATCACGCTCATCTCGTCGGTTGGATTAAGAACCAGCGTCGGTGCCATCTTGCGGTTCCCTGCTACGGAATTGGCTTCACCTTCCGGCTGGAGTTCAATAACCGTAGCTCCCTTGGCGCGAGCATCGGCCAGCAATCCCTGCAGGCGCTCGAAATGACGGTCGCTGATGATAGCGGTGTAATCCGGATTATCCTGCAACGTTGGGAATGTTTCCGTCACAAAGCTGCGCGCGCGCTCAACAAAAACATCACGCGCGTTTTCCGGCAGCAGGACATAATCCGGGGAGATACAAATCTGCCCGGCATTAAAGGTTTTAACAGTCAAGACCCGTTCCGCCGCAGTTTTCACATCGGCGTCAGCGTCCAGTACAACTGGCGATTTACCCCCTAGTTCCAGTGTGACTGGCACCAGATTTTCAGATGCGGCACGCATCACATGGCGACCGACATTCGTACTGCCGGTAAACATGAGATGATCAAATGCCTGCGCGCTGAATGCCGCCCCGATGTCAGCATCCCCCAGGATCGTTGTCAGTTCCAGCGGATCGAAATATTGTCTGATCAGCTTCGCCAGAAGTTCAGCTGTGCGCGGTGTCAGTTCTGACGGTTTGAGCATGGCCCGGTTGCCAGCGGCCAGTATTCCGGCCAGCGGACTGAAAGCCAGATTGATGGGGAAATTCCACGGACTGATGATGCCAACCACGCCCAGTGGCTGATAGTCCACACGTGCCTGCATACCCGGACCAGGAGCCGGCTGTTCATCGGGTTGCATCCATTGCTCGACATGCTCGGCCGCATGCTGGAGAGCGGCAACAGAGGACAACACATCGGCCAGCAATGTCTGATACGGGCTCCGGTGGCCATAATCAGCGCTTACGGCAGCCACGATGTCTTCGTGATGACGGGTCAGCAGCTGTATCGCACGCGTCAGGCGGTCACGGCGGAGCTGGACACTGGCGGGGCCATCCTGCACATGAGCCTGTTTCATCGCGGCGACAGTTGCAGCCAAAGTGGCTACACTATTGGAGGTAGTCATTGTCTGTCTCCAGAAAAGAAGGAAATGGCGTGGTCTATTCAGGCCAGTTTTTGAAGGAGTGCTTTTGCCACTGCTGCGGAACTGGCTGGGTTCTGTCCTGTGATCAGATGACCATCCCCAACGACATGTGGCTGCCAGTCGGGGCCTTTTTCATACAGGCCACCCAGACGTTTGAATTCATCTTCGATCAGGAAAGGCACCACGTTGGTAAGTTGCACGGCCTGCTCCTCGCTATTGGAGAAGCCTGTCACCTTGCGTCCTTTGACCAGTGGCTGACCATCTGCCGCATGAACGTGGATCAAGGCTCCGGGTGCGTGACAGACCAGACCGAAGGGCTTCCCCGCCCGGTCAAACGCCTCCAGCAAGGAAATGGAGGCTGGATCTTGGGCCAGATCCCACAACGGGCCGTGGCCTCCTGGATAAAACACGGCGTCGAAATCCTCAGCACGCACATCAGCCAGCTTGCCGGTATGGGCCAGCATTTCCCGGACCTCCGCATCCGTGCGGAAACGCTCGGTGTCAGCGGTCTGGGAGGCGGGGTCCTCACTCTTGGGATCCAGGGGCGGCTGACCACCAAGCGGTGAAACCAATGTCAGTTGCGCCCCGGCGTCCTTGAAGACGTAATAGGGAGCCGCAAACTCCTCCAGCCAAAAACCGGTCTTTTGCCCGGTATCGCCCAGACGGTCGTGAGACGTGAGAACAAACAGAACGTTCATGATGAAATTTTCCTGTATTCAGGGGGATGATGAACTGGAGTTTACGGGCGACATAGGAGCAGTGGGACAGGCAAGCTCCCTCTCCGTCGCAACCAGAGCGTCCCGCAGAGGCGCTTTGTCCTGCCCAAGCTTGGCCACAAGCGCAGCCCCTAGCCAGAGATGGTAAAGAGTGCGCGCTGCTGCTTCAGGTTTGAGAGATAAAGGCAAGGAGCCATCACCCCGTCCTTCCATGATCGTGCGGGCGAGGCGGTCGGTCAGACGCATGACACCGTCATGAAGGATCAGACGCATCGCATCCGAAAGGTCCGCGATTTCTGCTCCCAGCTTGACGACAAGACAGTGCTCGGCCCAGCCGCCAATCTGTGGATCATCAATCCATGCATTCCAGTAACGCATCAGCCTTTCGCGTCCGCTCTTCCCAGCAGAAGAGAGAATTGCCTCCATGCGCTGTT
Source organism: Acetobacter sp. DmW_136 (assembly GCF_008690365.1). Classification (NCBI taxonomy): domain Bacteria; kingdom Pseudomonadati; phylum Pseudomonadota; class Alphaproteobacteria; order Acetobacterales; family Acetobacteraceae; genus Acetobacter; species Acetobacter sp. DmW_136. The sequence continues at coordinate 6,108 of NZ_VHON01000019.1, read as the reverse complement.
CGTAACTCTGGACATATCGCTCAAGCAGTTCGCAGCCGAACTGCTCCTTGGACGGGAAATAATAATAGAAGGACCCTTTCGGCACCTGACAGGCATCCACGATGTCCTTGATACTCAGGGCCGAAAAGCCCTTGCGCAGAACAAGGGCATGTCCTGCATCGAGAATCTGCTGACGGGTCAGTTCCGCTTTTTTTGCTCCACTCATGCCATGCTCTTAACAAATAACTGACCGGTCGTCTATAAAATAACGCAAGGCACCTTCATCGTCCCTATCGACAGGATCATAGAAACCCTAAAATTCCTGAATGTCCGCAATCGGGCTTTCTCATCTCGGATCGGACAGCCAGCTTCCCTGAAGGGTTTCGGGCGCCGCGAGGCTTACGAAAGTCGGGGAAGACCGAACCCGCGACACCAGGACTCAGTTATGGCGAATTTGCAACTGGCGCCACCCCGGCGGAGAGTCTGAGCCAGAGCATAAAGGTACGTGTATGGAACTGGAACGGTTTTTTGTGACCGGATCTGCATGACGCGATGACAGAACTGGCGGTGCAGGCAACGATTTTTCGGGAATTTTCAATGGTGTGTACAGGAGATACGGTTTGTCGGAACGGTGCCACTCCGGGATCGGTCATGCTGTAATCTCTGCGCGCTGTCATGGTGATGCCCCGGCCGGATCAGTCGCCTGTGGCAGCCCTCGGGGCCGACACCATCGGGGAAGGATCTGGATGACGACCATCGGACTACCACAGCACGGACAGGGCGGTGACGTGGCCGCTTCGGGCTCAAGGAGTTCTGCCGCTGGCGTGAATATGACCTTCAGCAGTTCCCGTGCCTGGGCGAGACTGGCCTTGCGGCTGAAACTGGCGAGCAGGCCATAATGGCGGATGCGGAGCTCTGTTGCAGAATTCGGTATGATGACGTGATACCTCCTTTGAGGATCTATTATTTATCGGACGGCTTGGGTAAGGGGGTTTCCGAGCGCTGTGAAGCGATTGAGGATGGCCATGCGGACGTGGACTTCCGTGATCTGACGGTCGAAGTCCCGTGCCATCAGACGCTGTCCGAGAAGTTTGATACAATGCATTTTCGTCTCGACACGGCTTCGTCGATGATAACCGCTCCATCGTCTCCAGATGGCCCGTCCGAGATGCTCGCAGCCCCGCAGAGCGTCATTGCGGGCTATGCTTCCCGGTGATGAGGGACGCCACGGTTTTGCGTTCTTTCGCGGGGGAATGACAGCCTGGGCACCACGGTCGGCGATGGTTTCCTGGGATCGCCTCGTATTATACGCGCCATCGGCCGTGACGCTTGCGATGTCCTCGTCTTCAGGGATCATCTGGGCCAGGAGAGCAGGAATGATCGGAGCGTCTCCTGCCTCATTGCCTGTGATCTCGACAGCCCGGACTTCCAGTGATCCTTCGTCGATCCCGATATGGAGTTTACGCCAGATCCGACGTTTCGAGCCGCCGTGCCTGCGTCATTCACCTTCTCCTTCGACCTTGATCCCGGTGCTGTCGATCAGAAGATGAAGCGGGCCGCCCGAACCCCGGTATGGAATATCGACCGTGAGTGATTTCTGCCGACGGCTCAGCGTGCTGAAATCCGGGACCGACCACGTCAGTCCAGCCAGATGCAGCAGACTTTCGACAAAGTCAGTCGCCTGCCTCAGGCCCATGCCGAAGAGAACCTTCAACGTCAGGCAGGTCTGGATCGCAACGTCGCTGTAACTCTGCCGCCGTCCCCGCCGCCCCGTCGGCAGGCCGTCCCAACCCATAGCCGGATCGAACCACACCGTTAGTGACCCGCGCCGCTTCAGCGCCGCGTTATAGGAAGGCCAGTTCGTCCTGCGGTAGATCGGGGATGGAGGCTTGCTCATGCCGACCAGCTACCAGACTGCGCTCACTCCGTGAATCCCGCCATCACCATTTGCGCAACAGAGCCGTTCGCTCATACTGTTACCTTGAGAATGTGTAAGCCGTCTTGACTGTTGGTCATGTAAATGAATCCACGTCGGTCTACGATGATGTCTTCAGCACACATTGTAAGCGGTCCTTTGAATCCACCTTCTATCTGCCAATTGAACTTTTTGGGATCAGGCGGGCAATAGGCCGCGATTTCTTTAGGAGTATAAGGCTCGCTGAAGTCAAAACAGCGGAAACCAGCAGTAAAGTAGGCACAATAGATGCGCTCACTCCCCTGATCCAGAACGGGAAGCTTGGAAGGTTGGTGGATGTTATGATTTCCAAATGGGTAGTGGACACCGTTAAGTGTCGAATAATCTGTCCCCCATATGGAGCCCGGAGGTGGGACAGGCTTGGGTATCGTGCTGATCAGTACGGGGTTTGCAGGATCCTGGATGGACGTGATGCCGACAACGTTGAGGGGCTGCTGCGCTCCTTTGATACCCACATGGCCGATAGCCGGCTCAAAGGGTCCTCCACGATTGGGGTCCAGTGTGAACGGACGCTCCCCTTCCGTAGTGAATACAGCGAGTTGCCTGTCTGTATAAGGGACAATCGTATGAATGGTCGCTCCACCGGCACCACCTCCGAACGGTGGATGAGTTGGAAGAATGCTGATAAGCTCCGGGTTGGTTACGTCCGATTTTTCATTATAATTCATATAGTTATATAGTCACCTCAGATTCAGGCCACCTGCCTATAAAATCTCCAATGACTCTAAACTATGCGGTCTCAGACATCCTGCTTAACCGATAGTTGCTGACCTGGCACACCCGCATATGTCACAATCGCGACTGCCCCCTCACGGCCCGTAACGCCGCGATGTATGCTATGGACAGATTCCGCAAACGCCTGTCCTTTTTTAAAGACAGAACGGAGCCCCGTTCCATGCTCTTCAACGGTCAGTTTGCCTGCCAGGATAAACGCAGCGTTCGGCATATCATGAACATGCCACGGCAATGAAGAATAAGGCGGGATTGTAACCCGAACAACCGTAAGTTCGGGATTCCCTTCAGGATATTGCTCATACGCAATGTTATTCCACGACGACCTAGCTTTCAGCAATGTCTCTGATTTCGTCTTGTGAGTGCGTCTTACCGCACGCCAGCCACCGACTATCAATGCGATTGCTCCAGCACTCAGCATATTGCGTTTCATATGCACAGTTATACCTGACGTCTCCATAGACTCCGTCCTTAACCTCTTCGCTGTCTATCGATACCGGCGGTCTGGCAGACCAAAACTGAACAGCCAGAACGGATACCGTTTAGTTGAGATACCTAAGAGCCGGACGCTGTTCGACCCCTCGCTCATGTTCAACACACTTGAAATTTGTCGGCTTCGTCGCGTCGCCGCCCTTGTATTCCGGCAATGCCGGATAGGCACAGACTGGTCGTTCAGCCATGGGTTTTCCGGGCTCTGAATTACTATGTACAATCAAAGATGATGGCGCAGCACCTTGTTCCGTCCATGCTACCAATGACATCAGCACATCGCGATCAGGGGTGGCAGGCACATCGGACGTGAATGGTTGTCCCATTGCTGTTGCTCCGGGTCCACCAAAGCAGTGGCCCATGCCGGGAACGAGAAAGAGTCTGGCAAATTTGCCGCCCACATCAGGCCCCCCAGCACTTGTCGTAACCCGGTCGTAGTAGTTCACGACTTCGGAAAAAGGCACGACCGGATCGGCGAGCCCCGAATAAATCAGAAGCTTGCCTCCATTCCGGGCAAAGTCTGAAAGGTCGCTTGCATTGGCGTTGAGCTCGCTCGCAAGTCGAGCATCCACACGGTCCAGATCGTGGTCGAAATCGAAATGCTCAGGCACAAAATCCTGACCCAGTGCCCATTTGAACAGATAAAACTGCTGTGCTGGCCAGATAGCCGGATCGCCCTGCATCACCGGACCCAGCGGCATGCTCTCACTCCCCGGTGTCAAGCCCGCATAAATCCGCTCCCCCGTACGGGAATTGACCGGTCCTGAATAAAGCCGCTGCAGCACTTTCAACTGAGGCGCCGTAATACACTCGTCCCCCGACTTTCCAGCTTTGCAAGCCGGCAGCGTCGTTGGATCGAAATGGCACTTCCGCGGATCAGTCAAAAACGCGTCTCCAACAGCCCCCCCGTCTTTACCAGCACAATGCGCAAGCACGGCATGTGATACCAGCGACCACTGGCCGGACGACAACTTCGCGTCAGGGGCAGAATTCAGGGCCGCATAGTTCCACAGGAAATAAGTGGAAACATGCGTTCGGTTGTGGCCTGGGTCACCGGCAAGAATGCCATCATAGTCTCGAGGATAGCGTTGCGCCTCAGCCAAGGCCTGCTGTCCTCCAGTGGAGCAGCCGGCAAAATAGGCATAAAATGAGTGAGGCTTATAAAACGCGTTGACCAGATCCTTCGCCACTCGCGTCATCTCATGCGTGGCGCGATAACCGAAGTCAATCCAGCGTTCCGGGTAATCGGCGATGCCGTTAATGTCTGGCGCGGTTCCCATATCTGTATTCGCGACGGCAAAACCTCTTTTTAACCCCTCGACCATTCCCATTTCGTAAGCGATCCGCCCAGCCCCGCACCATTGCCGGTGCCAAGGAAACGACCGTTCCAGTGTTCGAGCGGTAACCAGACTTCTACGCCAACCTTGCTGTCAGAACTTGGTGTCGCCACGACCTGAACCCTGCAAAACGCTGGCATGCTCGCAAGGCGCGTGTCCAGGTCCGGTGCGATTGGGGAGGGCTGTGTTGTGAAGCTTCCCTTCTGAACAACATAGCTCGAAACAATCTGTGCTCCACGTATGACATGGCTGTTCATCGCTGTACAGGCACCGGCCAAGGATGCCGCGCGGGCAGTAGAAGGTATGCCCATCAGGGTCAGGATACACGCACTCAAAATCCCGCCAGAAACAGCAAACTTACCAATTGCCATGGGAGAACCTTTCTCGTTTTCTTCTCGAGTTTTTGACGCTTTAGAGCGACACACTGTGCGAATTGGGGTCACCTTGCAGGTCCCCGTTACGCTGCTCTTTCAAAGATCAGATACTATTTGCACTGAATGATCGATAATACATGCGCATCCAATTGGATCTTGTGCGCTACACGTCGCAATGACACGGAAACGCGCACAAGTAGCTTATCCAATTTGACGAAAGATGGCTGGAAACGTGTTTCCAATGCTTATCGGGAAAAACCAGCGAATGGGGTCAGATATTGAGCACCGAACCCATCGAGCGTTGCACGGATGTCCGGAGTGGTATCGCCGTAAACAAACAGCTTCTCGACCTTGGCAAAATCAAGAAACCGCTCTGCGAATGGGGTAAAGGTCTGCTGAACGTGCGGAAGAAGCCCCTGCGTACGGTATTTTTCAACGATATGCACGACGCTTTTATCAGCATTGACCACATATTCATATGTCGTTGTATCTGGCTCTTTAGAAGTCGCCTCGACGATCTGCTCGATCAAAGTCTTGAAGGCCTCGAATTTCGTCGGATCAATGGATAGATGATAGATTGAGTAAATTTCGTTCTTCATGGCAGTTACCCCGAATGACCGTGTCTCTAACGTTCTCATTATAGATATAGGGTAGACAATGAGTATCCGTCTTGGTCAAGTGTGGCGTGGTTCCCATAATCGGTCATTGCGTAACAGAACATTTGCCAGAATGACGAGACGCCGCATAAGAGCGGTCAGAGCCACTTTTGCATGCTTTCCCTTATCCGTCGGCCTAAGCTAGATGCTTTGAAGATCCGGGTTATGCCGCATAGCAACCAGAGCAGGCATGTACAGGGCGTTTCTGACATGAATCCGACCACCCCGAATAAAGCTTTTACCCTGCCACTTTCCTGACTGTCTGGTGACAGGAGCCAGACCTGCGAGCGCAGCAACCTGTCCATTCTCCAGTGTTCCCAGTTCGGGAATATCAGCAATCAGCATCGCAGCCGTGGCTTCTCCAATACCTGGAATGCTGACCAGAATGGCGCGTTTTCGAGAGAGGCTCCCGTCTGTCGAGATCAGTTCGCTGATTGCCTGATCGACGCGGATTTCTCACACTTGAGGCAATTTCAGGTCATTTTGTAGAATTCAGTCATCCCACAGGAGCCCGATCTGGAATATTGACGATATTCTGCTTCTGGCGGCGGGTTCTGAACGCAGTG
>NZ_VHON01000107.1:0-709 GCF_008690365.1 Acetobacter sp. DmW_136 | reverse complement strand
GTCACGGCAGATGGGCAGACCTTCTGGAATGAAACGCCGATCAGGGATCGGGCCGATCTTCTGGCCCGGCTGGAGAAGGCAGCGGTGCAAAAGCCCCAGCCGCAGATCCAGATCCGCGGGGATGTGACCACACGCTATGAGAGTGTGGGCCGTCTGGTGGCGACGTGTCAGGAAGCGGGCATCAGCCATATCGATTTCATTACGGAAAAGCCGAAATAGGCAGGGGCGGGTGGCGCAGCACGCCACCCCATCCTTGTGGGGAGAGCACAGCCATGGGCATGAATGTTGGCTCTGAGAGCACAACGGAAGATGAAGGCATTGTTGACATCAACACCACGCCGCTGATTGACGTGATGCTGGTGTTGCTGATCATGCTGATCATCACCATCCCGTTGCAGACGCAGGCGGTCTCGATTGATCTGCCGCAGGGCAACCCGCCGCCCAGCACGGAAGAAACCCCTGTGGTGACGCTGGTTGTGGACTTTGATAACTCGCTGACATGGAATGGCCAGCCAATTAATGGGGAAGCCGATCTGCAGGCGCATCTGCGCGAGATCGCCAGCGGGCCCGAGGCCAGCCGACCAGAATTCCATCTCCAGCCCAACCGTCTGGCAGACTACAAAACCGTCATCCACGTCATGGCCGACGCACAGCGCCTCGGCGTTACAAAACTCGGAATCGTCGGACAGGAACAGTTCGTAGACGGTAA
>NZ_VHON01000106.1:0-432 GCF_008690365.1 Acetobacter sp. DmW_136 | reverse complement strand
TTTTGAATGAGAATTTTCTCAGCGTAAGGATGAGGAGATTCTGATGAAGAGTGGTCGCTTTACTGACGCCCAGATCATGGGTGTGATCCGCCAGGCTGAGGGCGGTGTCCCGGTTCCTGACCTGTGCCGGGAGCATGGGATCAGCAACGCCACGTTTTACCGGTGGCGCGCGAAATATGGCGGCATGGATGCTTCGATGATCAGTCAGATGAAGGCTTTGGAAGAGGAGAACCGTCGGCTGAAGCGCATGTATACGGATTTGAGCATGCAGACGGATATCCTGAAGGAAGCCCTTGGAAAAAAATGAAGCGGCCAGCCCAGCGCCGGGAACTGGCCGCACAAGCTGTGGCGCATCATGGGGTCAGCATTGCGCTGGCCTGTCGGATTTTTGGGATATCCGAGACCTGCTTTCGCTATCGTCCGCGACTGGCA